>JAERIN010000010.1 GCA_016757515.1 Alphaproteobacteria bacterium | reverse complement strand
GAGACGCCCCGTCCCGCCCCCGGCGGGGATGACCTCCAGCCCCGCACGCACCAGCCGGGCCGTCACAGCGTCTAGGTCCGCCCGCCCCTGCGCGACCTCTGCCTCCACGGCCCCCCGCGCCTGCTCCAGCGTCCGCCCAGCCAGGCGGGCAGAGAGGTAGTTGGACGCAGCCTCCAGCGCTGCTAAGGGCGCATCCGCCGCCGCGTCCAACAGGCGGTTTTCCACGCGCCCCCCCTCCAGGACCACCACGGCCAGGACCCGCCCCGGCGCAAGGGCCACGAACTGTATCTGCTCCACCGCGCCCCCGGAGGCCGGGGCCACGACCAGGGCTGCCGCGCTGGACAGGTCTGAGAGCACCGCCCCCGCGCGGGCCACAACCTCCTCTGCGCTCGCCCCGCGCGCAGCTTCCAGCGCCTTGCGCTCGGCTGGGGAGAGCTCCCCCGCCTCCATCAGGGTGTCTATATAAAAGCGCAGGCCCGCCTCCGTCGGCACCCGCCCTGCCGAGACATGCGGCGCGCGCAGGAGGCCGGCCTCCTCCAGGTCTGCCATCACATTCCGTATGGACGCAGGGGACAGGCCCAGGGGCCCCCCCCGCGCCACAGTGCGGGAGCCCACGGCACCGCCCTCGCGCAGGTACGCCTCCACGATGAAGCGGAGCACCGCCCGCGATCGTTCTCCCATGCTGTCCATGAGGACAGATATACGGCGCGCGAGCCCGGTTTCAAAGGGCGGGGGTGCTATCGCCCCTCCCCGCTTCCGTCCGTGGGCGGGACGAAGTATCCGCCCCCACCGCCGCCGGAGCCGCCCAGGCCCAGGCCCGGTGCGTGCGGGATGGGGCCGCGCGGCGCGGCCTCCAGCGCCCGTTGCTGTGCTAGGTGGGGGGCGAACTGGAGGGTCGCAGGCGCGGCGGCGCCCAAGACGCACCCGCGCGTGTCCTCATCCGCCAGATCCTCCCGGTGCACGGGCTGCCCCGCCACGCAGCCGGCCATGAAGGCCGCGAAGGCCGTTAGGGGCTGCGCCGCTGGGCGGGCTGCGGCGGCCATCTGCGCGTGGAAGGCGTCCCCAATCACGGCCAGGGGGGCCTGGTATCCCTGGGCAATGTGCCCGCCCTTCACCGCCCCCACAAAGGGGAAGTAGTTCCCCGCCAGCGCCGGCCGCAGCTCCTCGTCCACCGGGATGTTCAGGGGCAGGGCCCCAGCGTCCATCATCTCTAGGCTAAGCGTGCCCGTGGCGGGCTCGAACAGCATGCCAACGACCTTCCGGGGAAGGTTCGCCCCGGCGACAAGTCCGGCCAGGCCCTGCGCGGTGATAAGCAGATCGATGTTCATATACACAGTATACCACCCCTCGTCCCCCCAGAGACAAGCGGTGGTGCGCGGGTACCCCGCGTGCTACGCTGTCCCGGCTTATGGCCCGGCTTGCCCTCTTTCTCTTGGTCCTGCTCCCTGCGGCCTGTGGCTTTGCCCCCCTCTATGGGGCTGCCACGGCGCTGGATTTCGCGGCGGTGTCCGTCGCGCCCATCCCGGACGAAAGCGGCATACGCCTGCGCAACGCGCTTTTGGACAGACTCCACCCCAACGGCCCGGCGGCGCAGACTCAGTGGCACCTGGTGCTCTCCCCCGTGGAGGAGGCGACGGTGGACTTGGCCATCACCAAGAGCGCGGCGGCCACCCGGGCCCAGATGCGCCTGGAGACCGCCATGGTTTTGCAGGACGCGGCGGGGCACCCTGTCCTCCGGCGGGACCTGCGCGCCATCACGAGTTACAATGTTTTGGCCAGCGAGTTCACCAACCGGGTGAGCCGGGACGCCGCGCGCAAGGCCGCCCTGGACGACCTTGCCCGGCAGGTGGAGCAGCAGTTGGCACTCTACTTCCAGGCGGGCCCCGCTAAAAATGCGTCCAGCCCTCCCGCTCCAGGGGGAGCAGCCGTCCGTCCGCACCCCGCACCTCCACCCCAGGTGGCCCCTCCACAAAAGCCCCTATATCCCTGAGGGGAAAGCCTTTTATGCCTCTCCCAGGCGGTAGGGCCAGGGCCAGGGCGTAGTCGTCCCCCGCCGTGATGGCCAGGGTCAGGGGCAGGTCTGAGCAGGCCGGGATGGCGCCTGCGTCTAGCACGGCCCGCAGGCCGCTCGCGCGGGCCATGTGGCCGATGTCCGCCACCAGACCGTCGGAGATGTCTATGGCCGCGTGAGCCACCCCCCGCCCAGCGCGGCCCAGAGCAATCTGCGGCTGGGGCAGGAGGAAGGCCTGCGCGGCCTGTGTGTTCGTCCTGCCTTCTTGTATGTCTTTCAGGCCTTTGGCCGCATACCCCACGGCACCGGAGAGGCCAATCCGGTCTCCCGCGCAGGCGCCGGAGCGCCGCAGGGCCGCCCCCGAGGGCACGCGGCCAAGCACCGTGACGGAAACGGAAAGGGATCCGGAGGTGGCCGTTGTGTCCCCGCCCAGGAGGCGCAGGCCCAGGGCCTTTTGGTCTGCCGCGAGGCCTGCGGCGAAGTCGGCGACGAAGGCCTCATCCGTGCCGTCGGGCAGGGACAGGGCCAGGAGGTAGCCCGCCGGCACGGCCCCCATGGCCGCGAGGTCAGACAGGGCGCAGCGCAGGGCCCGCCGGGCCACAGCGGCGGGCGGCAGGCCGGGGGGGAAGTGGACGCCTTCCGTGGCTGTGTCCACGCTCACGGCCAGGCCCGCCATAAGGGCCGCGTCGTCCGTCAGCCCCAGGCCCCCAGGCCCCGCCAGGGGGGCAAAATGGCGGGCGATCCAACAGAACTCACGGGCGGGCACGGCCCAGTGTACCTCTGGGTATGGCCTTGCGCCTAGGGCTCCTCTGCCTTGCGCTTTATGGTCTCAAGCAGCGCGGCCAGGCGCGGTCGGTCAGCCTCAGCCACGTAGCGCCAGGGCAGGCGTCGCCACGCGGCGTACAGGAAGTGCCACCACAGGTCCGGCCAGCGGCAGGAGGAGGTCACAACGATGGGCTCTGTCATCATGGGCTCTTTATGCCATGCCCCTGCCCTATGGGTCCAGACGGGCTTGACCCACGGCCCGGAGGTTGGCAGGGCTGTGCCTGTCTTGCCTCCTTTCGCGCCACCTTCCGCCCCCGCCGGCCCCACGCTGCGCTTCATGGGCGCGTGCGCGGCCATAGCGGCACTCATCGTCGCACCCGCCTGGGGCCGCGCGGCGGGGGAGCCCTGGGCCCTGGACGGCTTCCCTCTGGGCTGGCTCCTCACGGGCTTGGGCCTGGCGGGCACCATGTTCCACGAGGTCGGCCACGCTCTGTTCGGCTGGCTGTTCGGCTACGCCACCTTGCCCATGTTTGACTTTGCCTACGGCGGCGGCCTGGCCCTCCACGCCGGGCGGAGCTGGGCCCTGTTCTGGGCCGTCGCGGCTGCTCTCGCCTGGGCCCTCGTGCGCTTTCGCGCCTACGCCGTGGTCGCCGTCCCGGCGGCGGCGGCCTTGGCCCTCCAGCTTCTCCTGGGCTTCACCCCGGCGCACGAAACCCTCATCACCTTCATGGGCCACGGGTTTGAGGTCCTGGTGGCCGCGTTCTTCCTCACACGCGCCTGGCTGGACCTCGCCCCCCGGGGGTGGCTAGAGCGGGGCCTAAACGGCGCCATCGGCTTTGGGATGCTGGGGCAGCTGGGGGTGTTCTGCTGGGGCCTGATGCGCGACGGCGTGCAGCGCGCGGTCTATGCGCAGCAAAAGGGCGGCCTCCACCTGGGCGACTTCAGCCGCATCGCAGCAGAGATGGGCACGAGCGTAGAGGCCGTGGCGGGGTTCTGCCTGGCCTGCGCGGCGGTGGGATGCGTGCTTCCTGCGGCGCTGTGGGCCTGGACGCGCTGGGCGGGGGTGGAGGTCCGGCTGGAGCGATAGGGCGGGCGCACAGGCAGGACAAGCCCTTGATACATCAGAAAATCTTGCGATAGTACTTGGACGGGTCAGACTGGAGGTCTGCCAGCGCGTCGGGCAGGGGTGCGGGGAGGGTGAGGTCTGGCCGCCCTGCGTACACGGCGGGCAGGGAGCGGTTGAAGGCCGCCACCTCTGTCTCCGACACGCGCACGCGGCCCACCCGGGCCTTGGCCACAGAAAAGCCGCCGGGGGCCGACGGGTCCGCCTTAAAGACGCATGTCGCGGACTCTAGGCGGTACTGCCCAAAGGGGTTCCTGTGCGTGAACCAGATGCGCATTTCCGTGCCATAGTCGTCCAGGCCCGTGAGGCTGAGGGTGCCGGGCATGGGCACATGTAGTTCCAGGAGGGTCCGGCACACCCCAAAGCGCATGTCTCCCTTGAACGGCACAAACAGGAGGTAGAGGACAAAGGCGGCCACACACAGCCCGCCGGACCAGTACATGGCGCGGCGGAGCAGCCGGGCTCGCCGGGCCTTTGCGCCCCTGATCTCCGCAGCGGTGAGGGACTGTGCCGTCATCTCTGTCCTATGGTAGTGCACGGGCGCGCGGGCGTAAAGAAAGCGGGGCAGGGCCCCCAGGCCCCATAGCGGCCCTTTGCGCAAACGCCTCTTGCCCATGGGGGGGAAAGCGTGCTATCCGCTTGTATATGGATGGTTTTGTTGCCCCGTTCTGGGCCCTGTTTGGTGTTATAGCGGTCTTTATGGCCTATCGGCTCTTCCGCTACGGGGGCCCGCGGGGCGCTATCTATGGGGGGCGCGTTGTGCGCACGGTGGACACCGTGCCCTGCGAGTCCAGGGGCATTGTAAGCGCACACATCGCCGTGAACCTCATAGAAATGGGTGAGGAAGGGAAGGTGGGTCTGGGCGTAACGCACAAGTCTTTGGTGGGTTTCCAGTGGGTCCCCGTGCGCCTGAACTCGTCTCAGGCGGAGGCCTTGGCCCGTGCGCTGAGTTATGCCGCGATCGCTGCCCGGCAGGTCAAGCAAGGCGGCCCTGTTCCATGAACCTCTTCGGGGAGGAGGCAGCTCCTGGGGCGGAAGAGGGGGGCGGTTCCGCGATCCCCTCGCATCCCGCCGGGCCCGGCCTGGCTCCGCCGCGGGCGCAGCGCCCCCTCATCGGGCACGTCCGCGCGCGGGCCGTTTTGCTGGACATGGTCCGCGCGGGGCGCCTCCCGCACGGGGCCATCCTCGCGGGCCCCAGGGGCGTGGGCAAGGCCACGGCGGCGTTTGCCCTGGCCCGGTTCCTCTTGTCCGGCGGTGGGGGTGACGCACTGGACGCGCCTGAGGGCCACCCGGTGCACGCCCGCGTGGCGGCGGGGGGGGAGCCGGACCTGCTGACCATAGAGCCGGATGCGCCAGGCGCAACCCTGAAGGTGGACGCTGTGCGGGCCATTGCGCACTTTGCCCACCATACCGCCGCTCAGGCCGGGGGGTGGCGGGTCGTGGTTGTGGACGACGCAGACGCCATGACCCGCGCCGCGCAGAACGCCCTCCTCAAAGTCCTGGAGGAGCCGCCGCCCCGCAGCATTGTGCTCCTCGTGGCCCATCGGCCAGGGGCCCTCTTGCCCACCATACGTTCCCGCGCCGCGCTTGTTCCCTTCTGCGCGCTGTCGGAATCGGAGATGGGGCAGGTCTTGGCCCTCGCGGACCCGCCGCTTGCAGCGGGGGACATGCCCCTGCTTGCTGCCCTATCGGGGGGGAGCGCGGGGCGGGCCCTGGCCTATGCCGCTGCGGACGCGCCCGGCATTTGGGCCCGGGTGGAGCCTCTGCTGGGCCGGGAGGACTGGCCAGCAGCGCACGCCTTGGCTGATCAGATGGCCGGTAAGGCCGCAGAGGCCGCTTACGGCGCGTTTGTGGACCTTGTCCTGTGGCACCTCGCGTCCCGCGCCCGTGCTGCGCCGGGGGACACGGCCCGCGTGGCGGTCTACGACGCGCTAGCCGCGCACTTCGCGCAGGTGGACCGCGCGGCGCTGGACCGCCGACACGGCGTCTTGGGAGCGTTTATGCTGCTACACAAGGCCCAGTAGGCGCAGGGCCAGTGTCACCTGGCACACCACCCCCACGACGAAGGACAGGCCCCGCACGGGGGTGAAGCCCGCTGCGTAGCCCACAGCGTGCACAACCCTGGCCCAGAAGTAGGTGTAGCATGCCAGGGCCGTGGCCGCGCTCCCCGCGCCTGTGACGGCCACGGCCAGGGCCAGGGGCGCGAACACCACAAGGTTCTCCACGGCGTTCTTGTGGGCCTTGACCAGGCGTGCGGCCCAGGGGGGGTCCGCATGCTGCCAGCCGTCGCGGCTTCGCGCGACCTCGGTAAAGCCGAAGGTTAGGATCCTGTTGGTTGTGTAGGGCACGAACACAAGGCCCGTCATCAGGGCCGTGAGGGTAAGCCAAAAGATCTCCGGTGTTGTCGTCATGGTTTTTGCACTCCTTTCAGTCGCTCTAGGCACTCGTCCCGCCCCAGGATGGCGGCACTGGCGAAAATGTCGGGTCCGCCCGTGCGGCCCGTCAGCGCGGCGCGCAGCACTGGGCCCACCGCGCCCATCTTGACGCCCCGCGCGTCGGCCACCGCCTTGACCGCGGCCTTGACCCCTGCAGCATCAAAGGGCTCGGCCTCCTGCAGCGCCTGGGCCAGCGCGGCCAGGGCGTCCCCCGCGCCGGTTAGTTTTTCCCGCGCCGCGTCGTCGGGCTCCACCGGCGCCAGGAGGAACGCTCCGGCTTCGCGCAGCTCGGCCAGCGTGCGCGCCCGGGGCTTCAACAGGGGCAGGGCCGCCAAAAAGCGCGCGTCGTCTATGCCCAGAATGTCCAACAGCCGCGCGTCGTCGGCTTCGGCAATATAGTGCGCGTTCAGGGCGTCCAGCTTGGCCTCGTCCAATCGCGCGGGCGCGCGCCCCACGGCGGGCAGGTCGAACCATTCTAACGCCTCGGCCCGGCTGATGACCTCCGCATCCCCGTGCCCCCAGCCCAGGCGCAGGAGGTAGTTGCACACCGCCTCGGGCAGGTACCCCTGCTCCCGGTACCATGCCACCCCCACGGCCCCGTGGCGCTTAGAAAGCTTCTTGCCGTCCGCGCCGTGGATGAGGGGGATGTGCGCGTACACGGGCACGGGCCAGCCCATGGCGTCTGTTATGGTCCGCTGCCGGAGGGCGTTGGAGAGGTGGTCGTCCCCCCGGATGACGTGCGTGACGCCCATGTCGTGGTCGTCCACGACCACGCAGAGCATATAGGTGGGTGTGCCGTCGGAGCGCAGCAAAACGAAATCATCCAGGTCCTTGGCCGCCACCACGACGCGGCCCTGCACCTGGTCATCCAGGACAATCTCGCCCGCAAGGGGGGCCTTTATGCGCACTACGTGGGGGCCGCAATCCGGACCATGGCCCGCGTCCCGGCACTGGCGGTCATACCCGTGGGGCAGGGCGGCCAGGCGCGCGGGCGTGCAGGTGCAGCGGTAGGCATGGCCGGAGGCCAGGAGCTGGCCTACCACCTGCGCGTGCCGCGCAGCATTCTCCGACTGAAACACCGGATCGCCGTCCCAGTCCAGGCCCAGCCAGGTTAAGCCGTCCAGTATAGCCTCCACCGCCCCCGGCGTGGCCCGGGCTGCGTCCGTGTCCTCAATGCGCAGCAAAAATCGCCCCCCCCGCCCCCGGGCGTAGAGCCAGTTGAACAGGGCCGTGCGGGCCGTGCCGATGTGCATGAAGCCCGTGGGCGAGGGCGCGATGCGGGTGACGGGGGGGGTCATGCGCGCTAAGCTACCCCGCGCGCGGCGGGGGCGCAATGCGCGCTTTGATCCAGCGCCGGGTGCCCCCGTCAGGCCTGCGGTGGGGGCAGGGCCTCGGGCAGGCACCCCCCCAGGCGGACGGGCTCTATGGACCGGGCGTGCCCGGTGGCGTCGTCCGTCACGAGGAACGCCCCGCACGCCGTGCCCTCGCCCGCTGCGGGGACCATTTTTTCCGCGTGGGGCAGCTTCCGGGTGAACTTGTAGACGGGGATGTCCTTGCGGACCCCGATAACGCTGTCGTAGTCCCCGCACATGCCCGCGTCGGTCATGTACGCCGTCCCGCCGGGCAAGACATGCGTGTCCGCCGTGGGGATGTGCGTGTGGGTGCCGATGACAGCCGAGACCCGCCCGTCCAGGTGGTGCGCTAAGGCCATTTTCTCGCTGGTCGCCTCGGCGTGGATGTCCACGAGGATTGCCCCTGCACCGCGCCCCAGAGGGTGCGCCTCGGCCAGGCGGGCCGCAGCGGCGAAGGGGCAGTCCAGCGCGTCCATGAACAGCCGGCCCATGAGGCACGCCACCACCGCCACCCGCCCGTCGGGCAGAACCCCCCGCCACGCGCCAGAGCCGGGTGTCCCCGCCGGGGCGTTCAGGGGGCGCAGGAGGCGCGGCTCGCGCTCCATGAGGGGTATGGCCTCCCGCTGGTCCCAGATGTGGTTTCCCCCGGTGATGCAGTCCACGCCCAGGGCCAAAATCTCCGCGAACGTCTTGGGCGTGATGCCCCGCCCGTGCGCGGCGTTCTCTCCGTTGGCCACGATGAGGTCTGGGGTCAGGCGCGCGCGGAGCGCCGGGAGGTGTCGCGCGAGAGCCTCGCGCCCGCTGCGGCCCACGATGTCACCGAAAAACAGTATACGCATAGATGCGTTTAGGTAGCGCAGGGCCGTGGCCAAGGCAAACAGGCTGCTCCACTGGGCGCGATCAGGGCGCGCGGGCGCGGCTGGCGGGCCGGTCTGGCATGGGGTCTGGCATGTGGGGTCTGGCTCTTGGGCACTGGGGGAAAGGCCCCCACCCGCTCCAGGCGCCCCTACCTCATAGGCGTACAAGGTCAGCAAACGGTGGCCACCGCGTCCTCACTGCCTCTATGCGGGAACATACGAGGAACAAGAGCCCCTGTCAAGGAATATTTTCATTTTTGTTGTGTCCCACCGGTGCTGGGAGCGTCAAGCTGCGCCAGGAGCATCACTGCCACGGGATTCAGGAGCGGCGACTGCGTGGAGAGCGCGGCCTCGCGCACAAAGGGAATCTGCCCAGGCGCGGCCCGTGGAGCCTGCGCCGCCTGCTGCCCGCTAAACTTGGCCGCAAAGCGGTCATAAACCTCTGCCACGCTCCGCGCCGCCCCGTCCGGGCCATAGAACACCCCCCGGTTTGCCGACGCCGCAGCGGGCAGAAGGGCCGCCGCGCTTGCCTCCGCGTCCGCATCCCGCGCGGAAAGCAGGTCCGCCGCGCCCGAGGCCCCCAAGAAGTGCGCGAGGTATAGCTCCGTAGCGCCGACCTCCCCGCCCCAGCTGGCCTGCAGCGCCGCCGCGTTCTCCTTGGCCAGCTCTGCGGCCATGTACGCCGCCATCTGCGGGTCCTCCCGCGCAGCCAGGAGGTCCTCCCGCCCGCCGGACAGGCCGTACCGCGCCCCATGCTTTTCCGCCATGGCGAGCCAGGTGGACTCTATGAACTGATACAGCCCGGTGGCTGTGGAGGTCTTGGCCTTGGCCGACGGGTTCAAGCCGCTCTCCACCTCTGCTTGTTTGGCTAGATAGGCAAAGTCCACCCCAGACGCGCGCGCTGCGGCCCGGATAGCGGGCAGGACAGCGCTTTGTGCGGAGACGGGGGCAAGGCTCATCGCACCATCCAGGAAAGCAAGCCGCGTGCCGAGAGGCCCTAAAGCGCGGCCAGAATCTTGGCCACCAGAGGGTGGCGGACGATGTCCGCACGCCCCAGGCGGATGACGGCGATGCCCTCCACAGCCTCCAGGCGGTGCGCGGCCTCGGCCAGGCCCGACATGCCGTCCAAGAGGTCGCTCTGCTCTGGGTCTCCCGTGACGACCATGGTGGAGGACCAGCCCAGGCGCGAGAGCAGCATGCGCAGCTGCGCGTAGGTGCAGTTCTGGGCCTCGTCTATGACCACAAAGGCGTTGTTCAGGGTCCGCCCGCGCATGAAGCCCACGGGGGCGATCTCTATGGTCCCGTCCTCCATGGCCTGCCGCACCCGCCGCGCGCCCATGCGGTCCCCTAGGGAATCGTACAAAGGCCTTAGGTACGGGGCCATCTTCTCCGCCATGTCTCCAGGGAGATAGCCAATGCTCTCTCCGGCCTCCATCGCCGGGCGGGAGAGCACAATGCGCTCCACGGACCCGGTCTCCAGGGCCCGCACAGCAGCGGCGATGGCCAAGTAGGTCTTGCCCGTGCCGGCCGGGCCCACGGCGAAGGTCAGCGCATGAGAGGCCATGGCGTCCATCAGGGCCTCCTGCCCCGGCGAGCGGGGGCGGACGGTCTTCAGGTATCGCTGCGTCCGCGACTCCTCCTCCTCAGAGAGGAGTGGGTTCCACGGGGCCTGTGGGGGGCCCTGGGCGTGGCGCGGCGGCCTGGGCGTGGCTTTCTTGGGCACGAGGGACGTATACGTGGCACGTGTTGCGGAAAGGCGAGTCTCTGTCCGGCAAGTCTAAGCCCGATTCACTCCGCGCGCAACGCCTGCCCCCGACCCCCTTTACGGACCGGTCCGTTTCGGTCTATGCCCTGAGGCCATGGCGCAAGATGAGCAGCGCAAACCAAGGGGCAGGCCCCGCAGCGCGTCCGCCGCGCGGGCGGTGACGAACGCGGTGCAGCGCCTGCTCGCGCGCGGTGTGACGCTTCAGGCTCTGTCCATAGAGGCCGTAGCCAAGGAGGCCCGTGTGGGCAAAGCCACAATCTACCGCGCACACCCGGCGGGCAAAAGCTCTCTGGCGCTGGACATCCTTCTGGCCGCGCCGGAGGTTCGGGCACCCCTGCCACCGCTCAAGACGCACACAGACGCTGTCGCGGCGCAGCTCAAAAAGTTGCTGCACATTCTGTCCTCTGCGCGCCTGGCCCCCCTGTTCGCCCAGCTTATGGCCGAGGCTGTGGGGGACGCAAAGGCACAAGAGGCCCTTTCGGCCCGCTTTTTGGGGCCGTTGCGCGGGGCGCTGGCGGCATCGGTGGCAGAGGGGCAAAAGGCCGGGGAGTTTGGGTCGGGTTTAGAGCCGCAGGTCGCAGTGGATGCGCTGGTGGGTGGGCCGCTGTTTCGGGTCCTGTCCACCGCCGGGCCGCTGGAGGCAACGTTCTGCGACGCCTGGGCCGCTGTGGCCCTGGACCTGGTTGTCCGGGGTGCGCCCCGCGCCGCTTTAGCGGGTCTGTAAAAGCGGATACAGGCTTGGGGGCGGGGCCACCAAGTCTTCTGGGCACGGCGGTATGCGCTTTGCGAATCTATCATAAACGCGCTGCTGTTCCGGCGTGGGATTGTCCTTATCATCAACCTCTAGACTGGCCCAAAACGCGGCCTTGTTGACCAAGTGTAGGTTCTTAGAGTCCAGGCCAAAGACGTGCGTCCACGTTATGCCAACCTCGCGCTCAGGCCCATGCCCTGGGAGTCTTGTTTGCTCAAACTCTGCCCACCTCTCTAACCGGAAGTCCATGGTCTCCATACGCCCTCGGACTGTCATTGTCTCGGGGTTCAGGAGCGCGGGGGCCTCCAGATTGTTGTCCGAGTACCAAAGGGTATTATTGTCGCGCACAACCAGGGCTGTGTGACTCACCTGAATGGGCCCAAAGACGGGTGCATCCCCCACATAGTCCGTGATCTTAACGCCGCCCACGATGATGGCCATGTCCTGCGGGGGCACGCCTGCTTCCTCCAGGACCGCGCGCTGGAGGATTGCATGCCCATCACAGTCGTTGGGGATGTGCCCCTCTGTGCCCAGTTTTTCCAGCATATCGGCCACCCATGGCGTGTCGTCGTCTATGGCCGATGTGATGAGTTTTGCCACGCCCCTTTGGGCTGCGTCTACCTCTTCCCGTCTGCTCTGGGCCTTGCGCACCCGGTCCACTAGGGCCTGGGCCTGGGGTGGCCACACCTCCAGTGGCGGAGTTGGCGGGGGGTCCCGCGTGGCGCGTCCACGCGCAATCCCGCCGCATCTCAAGAATTGGAGTCTAAGACCAATTTGGGAGCGGGCGGGAATGTCCGATGCCTCCCATGCGCCCATCTTGTTGGGCACGCGGTTCAGGAAGGCTCTCTGCCACTGCCAAAGGCCAAAAAAATCGTTAAACGGCCCTATGTGCGCTCCCCCTTATCGTGTTTCTCCCCGTTCAGGGTACACAAACAGGCTTAAGGGGCCGTTAACCACCGCGGGCTGGACCCCTTTCTACGCTATCGCCCCTGTGGCGGCGGACAGGTGGAGGTAGGACGTCCGGTCTATCAGCCCGGCCTCCAGCGCGGCCTCCGCGCTGGCCTCCATGGCGCGCCCGTAAAAGGGCACCATGCGGGCGATCTCCACGGGCCAGTTCACAAAGGGCATGTCCATAAGCTTTTCGCGCACCTCGCCGGGGAAGACCATCCACTCCCGCACGCCTACGCGGCCTTGCCCTCCCACGCGGGGGACCAGGGCCTGCGTGACAATCATCCGCAGGGCCTCCATGAGGGCCAGGGCCCGCTCCTCCCGCTCGGCCATGTCGTAGACGGTGATCATGCGCTGGACTGTGGCCGCGACGCCCAGGGTATGTGTCGTCGTATACACAGCGTGGCCGGTCTGCGCGGCCTCTATGGCGGCGTTTATGGTCTCCCGGTCCCGCGCCTCGCCGACCAGGATGATCTCTGGCTTGCGGCGGAGCGCGTTGCGCACCCCGGCGGCGAAGGTGGGCAGGTGGCGCGGGATCTCGGTCTGGGCAACCAGGGAACGGGGGCTTTTGATGGAGTCATACACGTATTCTATGGGCGCCTCGTAGGTGAGCATTTTGCCGCACCCGCGCGGGCGCTCCAGGAGCATCCGGCACCCAGCGGCCAGCAGGGTCGTCTTCCCCGACCCGGTGGGGCCGGTGATGATGACAATCCCCTGACGGGTGGCCCAGGCGCGGGCTATCTCTTCTTCTATCCCCAGATCCGTCATGGAGGGCGGCTCCCCTGGCAGGACGCGGAGCGTGGCCTGGGCGGAGTCCCGGCCCTTGGACAGGACGGCGGTGATGTTCACGCGGAAGCGGGTGCGGGAGTAGCGGTCGGGACGGATTTCATAGGAGACGTCCAGGTCGTGACCGCCGGCGAGGCGTGCTGCGGCCTCGGGCCCATAGAGCTTTTCCAGCACTGCGGCCATGTCCGCCGCGTCCAGGGGGCGGTAGGTTGCGGGGTAGAGTACGCCGTTGACCTCCGTGTAGGCCGGGCGGTCTGTCTGGAAGGTGATGTCCGAGGCGCTCTTCTTCACGCACCACAGGAGGAACGGGTCTATGTCGTCCCGCGTGAAGCGCATGGGCTCGTCCGGCCACGTCGCCGCGACGTTCTCTGCGCCCTTCAAAAGGCTTACCGGCTCCCGGGCTTCCATGGGGGGCAGGCTACCCCCGCCGCGTTGCGGGCGCAAGGAAGGCTGTTCTTGTTCACCCTTCTTTGGACAGCGCCTCAACCCGCGCCTTGGCTTCGTAAAGGGAAAGGTTTGGTTCTACCTCGCGCAGGAGGCGCACCGCGTCTATGGTCCGCCCGGCGCGGGCCATGGCCGCAATACTCTCCGGCACCGTGTCCGCGGGCTCCAGGCCGACGACCTCGCGCAAACGTCTCAGAACCGGCTCCCAGTCGTGGGGCTCCATCGCCGTGTATGCTGTGGTAAGGGGTACGGGGCCACCGGCGGTCTCTACGGCCAGGCGGTAGGCCATGCCATCGGCTGCACCGCCATCTACACCGACGATACTCTGCAAGACAAACCGTTGTATATCGCGGAAGGGCACCTCTCCGAGGGGGGACCAGCGCTCCCATATCAAGAGCTTGCGGGGCACGTCCAGCGTCCAACGCGAGGTGAAAACAAACGGGAGGGCGGCCAGGAGGGAGGCCACACCCACAGCAAGGCCCCAGGCGACGACCTCCCCAGTGGTCCAGAACACCCAGGCCGCGTAGCCTAGCACATACAGGCCACCCAGGGTGATGAGTGCGGCAAGGACAAAGCTCCGCGCCTCCAGGACCGTCCGTCCCTCCTTTTCGTGCATCCTCATCTTTAGCTCCTGAGGCCTACCGCCCCGCGGGCGTCCATGCACGGGCCTCCGGTATCAGCTGCGGCACGCCGGTGATGGCCACTGCGCGGTCGCCCACGCGCATCTCATCCCCCCCGCCGGTCACGCCCCGGTCCTCCTGCAGCGCATAGGGCGCGGAGACCATCCCCTGGGCCAGGAGGGTGCGGTAGCGAATCATGCCCCGGAAGTCCGCCTGGAGGCGGTTGAGGTCGTCCGCGAAAATCTCCTCCGCTTGGCGCACCCCCTCGGCCCAGCCCCTGGCCACGTATTCCTTCCATGTCTTGCGCTCCGCCACGTCGCGGGGCAGCAGAACGTCCGGCGGGGAGTCAATCGCGCCCCACTGACGTTCTAGGTACCCGCGCCAGGTCCGGGGCGTACTCACGATCCGCGCATTGGCGATGATGTTGTAGATGCGGTCGCTGACCGCAGCCTCCTGCCCACCGGATGTGATGATCGTGGCGTTCATGGCCTCGCTAATCACCGGTGGCTCTATGAGGAAGCCCGACGGTGCCGGAATGAGGAGCGCGCGGAAGTCATACACCCGGTCCAGGTAGCGCGCGCGGGTGGCCAGTTCGCGGCGGATTTCCCACGTCCGCATGGCCAGCCCCCCGCGTGCGCCGTAAGAAATGGCGGCCTCCTTCAAGGCGTCGGCGCGGATGTCTAGGGGGGGGACGTTCGCGTCTTTGCCCAGAGGCGGCGCACTTGGGACGCGTTGGAGTTCCTTCAAGGTGGGGGGCTTGGCAAGGGAGTCCTCCACCGCCGCGTTGCTCCCCGGCTCCCACACGGTGTCCGCCTGGGCGTTGCCGGGCGCGAGGAGGAACACAGCCACCAGGAGAAGCAGCAAGACTCCGCCCTTTGCAGGGGCAGGGGGCGCGGACCAGGGCACCCTACGGTCGTTTCTGTTCTGCCGGGTCATAGGCGATCTCCACGCTGCGCCGCGTTCCGTCCACCCGCAGGGCCGCGCGCGTGCCCATCTGGAGGCCGATGGAGCGCAAGACCTCAAGCACGGGGGTGTTCTCGGCGTCCACGCTCACCACGATCGGCACGGCCGGGGCCCGCCCCGTGGTGGCGAATGTGTACCCCGCCCTGTCCACCAAGGTCCGCGTCACGGGCTCCACGGGCCCGACCCACTGGACGGTTATGGCTCGCGCGAGGCCAGGGGGGGCATGTGTGGCGGGCGCGACCTGGTCCGCCACAGGGGTCCGCGCGGCCTCCACCGCCGCCAGGCTCTCCAGCGCGGTGGACGCCCGGTCCGCAGACTCAGCCAGCAGGGCAGAGACCTTGTCCGGCGGGGCCGCGACCTGCGCAGCGTTGCCGCTAAAGGCGCGTATGGGCTGCCCAGAGCAGCCGGCAAGGGCGAGGGCGGCCAAGATTGCAAGGTGCGGGAGGCGTACCATGCGCCTAGGCTAGACCCGTGGGCCGGGCCAGGGCAAGCCACAAGGGCTTATCCGCAAAGATATACACAGGATGGCCTCAGGGCACGGCCACGCCCAGCCTTGCGGCCAGGCGTTCCAGTCGGGCCCACGTCTCTGGGGCCACGGCCACCCCGTCACGCTGCGCGCGTGCCTGGGCCGCCGCGGCGCGGTCCCCGGGCACGCGCACGGGCTTTGTGTGGTCTATGGGCGGGCAGGCGCGGATATGGTCCAGGTATTGTGCGGCCTCCTCCGCCATGTGGCTCAGCCCCGCAAAGTACGCTGGATTCCATAGGGTGATGCACACGGTGTTGAGGCACGGGGTGCCCGCAGGGGCTGGGGGCATGTGGCCCCCGGACAGGCCGGCGGCCAGAAGGTCCGCTACCATGGCCAGGCCAAACCCCTTGTGCGCCCCTGCTGGGCGGATGGCACCACTGGGCTCTGCAAACAGCACGCCCGGGTCCGTCGTGGGCCGCCCGGCAGAGTCCTGTAGGGTGCCCTCGGGCGCGGCCTCCCCGGCTTGGTGCAGGAGTCGCGCCCGGCCTATGGCCGTGGCGCTTGTGGCCATATCCAAGACAAAGGGCTGCGCCCCCGCCACGGGGCAGGCAAAGCCGATGGGGTTGGTGGAGGTGACGGCCCGCACACCCCCCGGCGGCGCAACGCAGGCAAGCGCCCCGTTGTCCTGGACCAGCATCAGGGCCGCGTGGCCGCGCAGGGCCGCAGCCTCCACCCAGTCCGCCAGGCGCCCCACATGGCCGCAGTTGCGTAGGGTGCCGGACGCAACGCCGGCCTCGGCCACCTTCGCGTATAGCGCCTCCAGAAGGGCGGGCACCGCGACCTGCCCCAGGGCCCTGCCCGCGTCTGCGGCCACGTAAGCGGGCCCTTGCGAGAGAATTTTTATCTCCGCCCCGGCCACCAGGTCTCCCCGGCGCAGAGCCGCGCAGTACTCCGGCACACGGGCCACCCCGTGGGACGGCACACCCGCCGCGTCCGCACGGACCAAAGCGTGGGCGCAGGCCTCGGCCTCACCTTGCGCGAATCCTGCCGCAGCAAGCACGCGGGCCACAAACCCCTCCAGGTCGGCCGGGTGCACGCTGGCCCTCAAAACCCCTTCTCGCGCAGGATGGACGCCAGGGCCTCCGGGCTGTCCACCCGTACGCCCAGGCCCGCCCGGGGCGGGGGTTCAGACAGGGACACAACCTCATACCCCAGGGCCATATCAATGCCCAGACCGTCCGGGGTCAGGGCCTCCACCGGCGCGGCCTTGGCCTTTATGACCGCCGGGAGGGGGGCCTTCCGGGGCTGGGCCAGGTTGAGTTCGCACGTCACCACGGCGGGGAGGCGAAGGCGCAGGTCCTGCGTGCCGCCCTCCACCTCCCGTGTCACAAAAGCCTGATGCCCCTCCACCTTCAGGGACGACGCCGCTGTGGCCTGGGCCCAGCCGAGGAGGCCCGCGAGCATGGGCCCCACGGCCCCCGCGTCGGTGTCTGTGTCCTGCTTCCCGGCCAGGATGAGGCCCGGCCCCTCACGCCGAGCGACCGCGGCCAGACACCGCGCCACAGCCAGAGCGTCCTGGGGGCCCTCGTGCACAACATGCGTCAGGCGGTCCGCGCCCATGGCCCGCGCCGTGCGGAGCTGCTCCACCGCGCGCGCCGCGCCCAGGGTGACGGCCACAATCTCTGTTGCCAAGCCCGATTCACGCAGGCGCAGGGCGGCCTCCAGCGCGACCTCATCATAGGGGTTTATGGCCATGCGGACCCCCTCCCGCGCCACAGCGCCGTCCACGACGCGCACACGCACGGCGTGGTCAACAACGCGCTTTATGGGGACCAGGATTTTCATGGGCCGAGGTGTAGCAGGGTTTTTTTGTTCTCGCCACCGCTGCGACGTGCACGCCTCATCCGCCTGGGATGACGGAAGGGGCACCGTGCGCTAAGGCAAGCGCGTGACGACGCACGACCTTATCATTGTGGGGGGGAGCTTTGCGGGCCTGGAGGCCGCGCGGGTGGCCGCGACGGCGGGCGTGCGCGTGGCCGTGCTGGAGCGGCGGGAGGCACCGGGCGCTGCGCTCCACACCACGGGGATTTTTGACGCAAGAGGCCGCAGACCTCCTGGGGCCGCTGCCGCCGGGGATGGTGCGGCCCATCGGGCGGGTGCGCCTGTATGGCCCGTCCCTGCGGTATGTGGACCTGGCCAGCCGCCGATACCGCTTTTTCGCCACGGACACCCCGGCCCTGATGGCATGGATGACCGAACGGGCCCGCGCGGCGGGGGCGGAGGTTATGCTGCGCACGGCGTTCCGGGAGGGGGCGCAGAACAGCGGCAGCGTGCAGGTGAACGGGGGGAAGTTTACGGCCCGGCTCCTCATCGGAGCGGACGGAGGGCGGTCCGCCGTGGCGCGGGCCTTTGGCCTTCCGGGAAACCGGCGCTTCCTGGTGGGGGCCGAGTGGGCATGCCCCCTGACCACAGAGCCGGAGGCCCTGCACGTCTTCCTCACCCGCGCGCACGCGCCGGGGTACATCGGCTGGGCCGTGCCGGGGCCGGGCCACCTCCAGTTCGGCCTGGCCCGCCTGCCGGGCGCGCCGGTGGACTTGCCCGCGTTCTGGGGTTTTGCTGCGCCCGCCCTGGGCCTGCCGGAGAGGCCCGAGGTCCTTGGAGAGCGGCGGGGGGTCATCCCTGTGGGAGGTCGCCTGGATCCTGTGTATAAGGGCGACGTGGTCTTGGTGGGGGACGCGGCGGGGCTGGTGAGCCCCCTGACTGCCGGGGGCATCCACACAGCCCTGGCCTTCGGGGACCGCGCGGGGCACCTGGCTGCGGATTACCTCACCGCAGGCGGGCCACACCCCGGCCCGGCCCTGGCCCGCGCCTACCCCCGGTTTCGGGCAAAGGGCCTGTCCCGGCGGGCGTTTGAGGCTCTGCCCGACGCGGCCCTGGACGCCCTTGCCTGCCTGCCCGCCCTGGCGCAGGGTGCCTTCTTCACCCGCCGCCGCGTCTAGTGCTGGGGACCAACAGGGCACAAAAGGCGGGTGGACGCGCGGGGCTCTCCAGGGCATAGTGCCCGGTGATGGTTGAGTTCGCCCGCCCCTCTGGCCGCGCACCGGATGCGCTGCGGCCCGTGACCCTTGAGGTGGGTGTGTCTATGCACGCCGAGGGCTCTTGCTTGGTCATGTTCGGCAACACGCACGTCCTTTGCACCGCGACTGTGGAGACGCGCGTGCCGCCCTGGCTGAAGGGCAAGGGCCGGGGCTGGGTGACGGCGGAGTACGGGATGCTCCCCCGCGCGACCAACACGCGCACGGACCGAGAGGCCGCGCGCGGCAAGCAGAGCGGACGCACACAAGAGATACAGCGCCTGATTGGCCGGGCCCTGCGCGCGGCGGTGGACCTCACGCGGCTGGGCGAGCGGCAAGTCCGCGTGGACTGCGACGTGCTGCAGGCAGACGGGGGCACGCGCACGGCGGCCATCACGGGGGGCTATGTGGCCCTGGCGATCGCGCTGCGGGGCATAAAGGTGGCACCGGTGTGCAGCGTGGCGGCGGTTTCGTGCGGCCTGTGGGGCGGCCGGCCCGTGCTGGACCTGGACTACGCAGAGGACGCGGCGGCCCAGGCTGACGCGAACTTTGTCATCACCGGCGCGGGGGGCCTGGTGGACGTGCAGGCCACGGCGGAGGAGGGGACCTTCGCCGATGCGGACTTCGCGGCCCTTCTTGCCCTCGCGCACACCGGCTGTGCCCATCTCTCCGCCGCGCAGGCGGAGGTGCTGGCCGCCGCATAAGCGCACCCACACCCCGCCGCGCGTTTTGGTCCGGAGCCGATCAATGGCCGGGTCTGGGGCCCAGATCTATGCTGCACCGCAGCATAACACACCCCCGTATCCGCGCGAAAATGTTGTATACTCAATATCCTGGGAAGGGCCCTAGAACCCGGGAAGCGCCCGAGTCGCGCCACCGCCGTGATACCGCCCGGCCACCGCCGTGATACCGCCGTGATACCGCCCGGCCACCGCCCAGCCACCCTCGCGCTACCGCTGTGCCGCCATTGTGGCTGCACCCGGCGGGCCCCGACCCGGACATAGTGCATTTTAAAAATGGCTCTAAACTATAAGAGAACAATAAACTGGAGCTATGCTGTTATAGACGGCTATTTTTAACCCTGGAAAGGGCGGTGCAGAGGGTGTAGCACACGGATATAAGGGAAAAGGCGCTCTTTTTCATTGTGTTATTGGCAAAAACGGCGCGCCTTTGGCCGTGTATACTGGTCCGGCGAACGGCGACGACATGTGCGCAAGCCTATCGCCGCCGAGGCGCACCGCGCAAGCCACGCCCCGGCGGTCACCGCTCCGCCTCGTCTCCCAGCGTGGCCAAGAGGTCCTGGGCGCGTGTTGCTCCGGCAGAGCCGGGAGGCAGGACCCTCAAAGCCGCCTGCGCCAGACGGATAGCCTCACTCTTCCGGCCCAGGAGGGCGGCCTCTTCCGCGAGGTGCAGGTCCGCGCGGGCCTTGTCCCCCGTACGGCCATAGGCTGTGGCCAAAAGGCGCTGCACCAGGGGCGTCTCTGGCTCCTCCCGCGCAGCACGGGCGAGCGGGGATATAGCCGCCTTGGCGTCCCCAGACTCAAGCAGGGCATGGCCATAGGCCAGGCGGATAAGGCTGGCTTTCGGGGCAACGCGCACGGCGCGGGCATAGAGCGGCACAGCCTGTGCCGGATTTCCCGATTCAAGAAGTATTTGCCCTTTGAGTTCAAGAATATAGGGGTTTCGCGGCTCCTGCGCCAAAAGGTCATCCGTCCAGGACAAGGCGTCAGAGATGTGTCCCGTGCGCCACAGGGCGATCGCCCGAGCATAAGACTGGGCAAAGCTGGGGTCGCGCGCGGGGGCGCTCATAACGCGCTGGGGGTGCAGGAAGCCCAAGAGCTTGGCCTGGACCCGCGCGAACACCTCCACCTCCGCCGGATCCATACCCCGCCCCGCATGGGGAGAGGCCTTCGTACGATCCTCAAGCGCCGCCAGTCGCGCAGGCGTGAGGGGGTGTGTGGTGGTGTAGGCCGCGCCGGGGGTGTCCCGGGCGGGGTGGAGGCCGTCCAGGTGATCCAGGAAGGTGTACAAGCCCGTTGGGTCTTGCCCAGCGCGGGCCATGAAGGTCAAGGCAGCTTGGTCTGCACCGCTCTCCTGCGTGCGGGAGTGCGCGAGGAATCCCCGCCCGGCCATCTGCTGCCCGATTGCCCCCGCCGCCACAGCAGCGTCCGCCCGTCCGCCCGCAGCAGCAGCGGCAAGGCCCAGAGCCTGCGCCAGCATGGCCTTATACATGGCGCTCTTGGCTTCCTCGCGACCCACGATGAGATGCCCACCCGCGATGTGGCCCAGCTCGTGCGCGATGACGCCCGCGACTTCTTCTGGCCCATGCGCCTCCAGCAGCAGGCCGGTGTAGAGAAAAATATTGGCCCCGCCTGCGACAAAGGCGTTGACGTCGTCCCCGTTCACAATGATAAGGCGCACCGCGCCCGGCCTCATCCCAGCGGCCTGCACAAGGGGGGCCGACCAGCGGTCCAGCGCGGCCTCTATCTCTGCATCCCGGATGGTGGGCAGGCTCTGCGCCGCTACCGGTGCGCAGAGCAGGCACAAGAGAAATATGAGCGCTACGCGCATGGGTACCCCGCCCCCTCTAGCATTTTGCACGTCGTGTGCACGCACAGGCCCACGACGTTAGTGGGGGAGCCGTTGACTGCGGCCACAAAGGCCCCTGCCCTGCCCTGTATGGCGTAGGCCCCAGCCACGCCCGCCCACTCTCCGCTTTGGATATAGCGCTCTATCTCGTGCGCGGACAGGCGCTTAAACCGCACCACCGTGTCCACAACGCGGGTGAACACCCGGCCGGACGGGCACACCAGGGCAATGCCGCCCCAGACATGGTGCCGCCGGCCTGAGAGGAGGGCCATGTGAGCGCGCGCCGCGTCTGCATCTGCGGGCTTGTCCAGAACGCGCCGCCCACGGGCCACGACCGTGTCTCCGGCCAGGACATACGCCCCCGGGCGCAGCGCCACCCGCGCCTTGGCCTCCGCCAGGCGTAAGGCGCAGGAACGGGGCATCTCGCCCCGTAACGGGGTCTCATCCACCTCCGGCGCAAGGGTCTCATCCGGGGTAATGCCAACCTGCGCCAACAGCGCCAGCCGCCGGGGCGAGGCCGAGGCCAGGATGAGGGGGGCCCTATCCGCCGCCATGCCGCCACCAGTGGTGGGGGAGGAGTTCGGCCAGCGTAGCGCTGGCCCCGCCGGGCAGGAGCACGCGCGCGGCGCGGTTGGCCTCGTGGACCTGCCAGATAAACTCCCGGCACACGCCGCAGGGGGGCAGGATCTCACCGTCCCAGTCCACGGCCACGATGGTGGTTATCCGGCTCTCACCCGCCGTCACCATGGCCGCGATGGCCGCCCGCTCGGCGCACATAATTGCAGACTGAGTCTCTATGCACACGCCAACATAGACATTCCCCGCAGGGGTCACGAGGGCCGCGCCCACACCCCCGGCCTCCGCCATGGGAGAGAGTTTCCGGGGATTCACCACAGCCTGCGCGCGGGCTATGAGGTCCGCGTCGTTCACGGGCCTATTTCTCCCTATACACAACCCGGCCTTTAGTCAGGTCGTAGGGAGTCATCTCCACCGTCACGGTATCCCCCGCGAGGACGCGAATGCGGTGCTTGCGCATCTTCCCCGCTGTGTGCGCAACGATCTCATGCCCGTTTTCCAGCACCACGCGGAACATAGCGTTGGGCATGAGCTCCTTCACCACGCCCTTAAACTCCAAAAGCTCTTCTTTGGCCATGGCCCGTGTTTACACCCTTCCCCGGTGGAGCGCAAGCCCGCGTCAGTCGGCCTTCTGGGCCCGCTCGGGGGCAAGACTTGTGAAAAAACGCCCTGGGCGCAGGGTCCAGGGCCATTCCCACAGCTTGAATATAGACCCGCCAAGGGAAAAAAAGATGACGTCCGCCCGGCCCACGATGTTCCCCGCTGGCACGGGCCCCTGCGCCCAGACAACCCGGCTGTCCTGAGAGTGGTCCCGGTTGTCTCCCATGAGGAAATAGTGTCCCTCAGGCACCTTATAAACCTCCGTGTTGTCCAGGGGCGCGTCATCGCTCCGCTCGTATATCGCATGCCGCACGCCGCCAGGCAGCGTCTCCGTATAGGCCAGGACGTCCACCGCCTGCCCGTCGTCCGTCACAAACCGCCGCGCACCCAAAACCTCGCGCGGGACCTCCCGCCCGTTGATGTACAGGCGCCCGCCGCGCATCTGCACCTCCTCTCCCGGCAGGGCCACAATGCGTTTTATATAGGGATGGCCCCAGGTATTCTGGGACCGCTTGAACACCACAACATCCCCTCGCTGTGGCTCTGCGGGGAAAATCCGGCCCTCAAAGGGGATGAAGCCCAGGGGAAAGGAGTACCGTCCCCAGCCATAGGCGGGTTTGTTCACAAAGACATAGTCCCCAACCATAAGTGTGGGGTACATAGAGCCGCTGGGGATGGAGAAGGGCTCAAACAAGAGCGAGCGGAAGACAAGGGCGATGAGAATGGCCCAGGCTAGGGTGCGCCCCACCTCACCAAACTCTTCCTTCAGTGTGGGTTTTGTGTCCATGCGGGGGTGTATAAACCATCCATTTGTGTCTGGCAAGAGTGCCGGGTCGGGGCTAACATAGCCCCCACAGGAAGGAAGGCCACGCAATGCCCGCACGACTTCTAAGCACCTGGCCCGAGGCAGAGGCAGAGGCCGCTGCGCGGGCGCTGGTCCTCGCGGGGCTGTATGTCGCAGAGGCAGAGGACGCGCCGGGGGAGGCCGATGACGCGGCGGAGGACGCGGGCCTGCGCCGCGCTCTGGCTGATGTGGAAAAGGGCACATGGACGCAGGCCCTGGTCGTGGCGGAGATCGCGCGGCGGGCCCTGGACGCACGGGGCGAGTGGCCGGAGTGGCAGACGCGGGCCTTCACCGCGCCGGACGAGATCGCGAAGGCGACTGCGGCCTTGCGGGCGCAGGGGGCAGACAAGACCGAAAGGCGCGCCTGGCGCGCTGCCGTGGGGCATATCGCGCGGACCGTAGGCCGGGCGGCGGGGGAGCACGACGCTCTGTTGGACGACCACAAAAAGCCCGGCCTTTTCGCGAGGCTCCTTGGAGCCGGGCGGGCAGCAGCCCCCAGCGCGGCACATGTCAGCCCAGGCGAGGCGGCCGCCATCGCGCGCCTGCTGGAGGCTGTGGGGTCCGAGGACGCCTAGGACGCGTCCAGACCCAGGCGCTTTAGGCACCACCTCAGGTCAGCGCATAGAGTCGCATAAGGCGCGGCCAAGGTGCTGGACCGCCCGATGAGCACAATGTCCGTGCCAGGGGGCAGGCGTCCGGGCAGGGTGTCCACTGCGGCGGCGCGCAGGCGGCGGCGGATGCGGTTGCGGACCACCGCGCGCTTGTCCACCCGCTTTGTGACGGTCAGGCCCAGGTGCGTGCGGCCCGGTGCCCCGGGGGCGACCTGCACCACCAAGCTCCGCGCCGTCCACTTGCGCCCGGCTTTGTTCAGGTGCACGAACTCCGCGCGCGTGGTCAGGCGGACAAGCGTCTTCTGCGCGGCGCGGGTGGCGTGCATCCCTATGCGGCTAGGCGCATGCGCACCGCGTCCACGACCGCCTCGGCGGTGATGCCGAAATGGCGATAGAGGTCGCCCGCGGGCGCGCTGGCGCCGAAGCCGTCCATGCCGATGAACGTGCCGTGCGGGCCGATGAACCGCTCCCACCCCTGGCGCACGCCTGCCTCCACCGCGACCTTGACGCTCTTGGTGCAGATGAGGGACTGGATGTACGCGCTGTCTTGCCCCCAGAACAGCTCCGCGCACGGCACGGACACGAGCCGCACTGCAATGTCACTGGCCAAAACCTCATACGCCTGGAGGGCGATGGCCACCTCTGATCCCGTGGCGAACAGGGTGACGGCGGGCTCCGACCCCGTCTCGCGCAAGACATATGCCCCGCGGGCGCACAGATTGTCGGCGCTATCCTCGCGCAGCGTGGGCAAGCCCTGGCGCGAGAGGGACAGAGTGGATGGCCCTTGGTGCGCGAGGGCCAGTTCCCAGCACTCGGCGGTCTCCACGCCGTCGCAGGGACGCAAAACCCGCATCCCTGGCATAGCGCGCAAGGACGCCAGGTGCTCCACGGGCTGGTGCGTGGGGCCGTCCTCGCCCAGACCGATGCTATCGTGGGTCATCACATATATGACGCGCTGATCCATGAGGGCGGAGAGGCGCAGGGCCGGGCGGGCGTAGTCAGAAAACACGAGGAACGTCCCGCCATAGGGTATGAACGGGCCGTGGAGGGCCAGGCCGTTCATGGCTGCGGCCATGCCGAACTCCCGCACGCCCCAGTGGATGTGGCGGGCCTCCATACCCTTCACGCGCGTGTTGACCGAGCCGGTCAGGTCCGCAGAGCCACCGATAAGGGCGGGAACGGCGGGCAACAGATGTTCCAACACCCGGCCAGAGGCCGCGCGGGTGGCGATCTTGGGCCGCTCCGCGCAAAACTGGGCTTTCGCAGTGGCGGTGCACGCAGCGATGTTCGGGGCTGCCGTCAAGGCCTGCTCCAAACGGCTGCCCGTATACCGCTCCTCCCACGCTGTGCGGGCGGGCCTATGCCGTGCCCCGGCAGCGCGCCAGGCCTGCAAGATGTCGTCCGGGATGACAAAAGGCGGGTGCGGCCAGTCCAGCGCCGCGCGCGCTGCGGCGATCTCCTGCGTACCCAGGGGTGCGCCGTGGACACCCGCGCTTCCGCCCTTGGTTGGCGCGCCAAAGCCTATGGTGGTTTTGCAGCAGATGAGGGAGGGCGTTGCGGTCTCACGCGCGGTGGCTATCGCTGCCGCCACAGCCTCCGGGTCGTGCCCGTCAACGCGCTGTACGTCCCAGCCATAGGCCGAAAAGCGACCGCCCACGTCCTCCGTGAAGGCCAGAGACGTGGGCCCGTCTATGGAGATGCCATTGTCGTCGTACAGCACGACGAGGCGCGAAAGGCCCATGTGCCCGGCCAAAGACGCGGCCTCGTGCGACACGCCCTCCATCAGGCACCCGTCTCCCGCGATTACGTAAGTGTAATGGTCCACAAGGCCCCGGCCGTACTCTGCGGCCAGGCGCGCTTCCGCCATGGCCATGCCGACGGCGGTGGCCAGGCCCTGGCCCAGGGGGCCGGTGGTGGTCTCTATCCCTGCAGCTGTATCATACTCGGGGTGGCCAGCGGTGACGCGGCCCAGCTGGCGGAAATGGCGAATGTCGTCCAGGGTGATGGCGGCGTAGCCCAAGAGGTGGTGCGCGGCATAGAGCAGCATAGAGCCGTGCCCGGCGGAGAGCACCAAGCGGTCTCGGTCGGGCCAGTCGGGCTTTGCGGGGTCTACCTTCAGGAACTGCGTATAAAGCACGGTCGCGGCATCGGCCATGCCCATGGGCATGCCGGGATGGCCCGACGCGGCGGCCTCCACCGCATCCATGGTGAGAGCGCGGATCGCGTTGGCCAGGGTGCGGATGTCCGTTGCCACAGCGGTGGGAGCATGGCACGCAGCGGCCCTACGGGGCAAGCCCCGGAGTCTGGCTTCAAAAGACCCAGACAGGGGCCTACTGCGCGATGCGCCCCTGTGTGCCCTGTACAACCCAGCGTCCGTTGGCGTCCTGACTGATGGACGTCACCCGACCAATCCCAGGCAGGGAGGCCCCCACAGTGACAGTGTAGACATCCGCGCCACCGGTCTTAGACACCAGGGCCTGACCCGGCCCGGCGGAACGCAGCTCCCACGTAACGGTGCTGGCCCTGTGCGCAGCGGGTGCAGCGGGCGGCCTCTTGGGCGCGGGCCTTGCCGCAGGTCGTGGCCGTGCTGCAGTCTCAGCAGACGGTGTCGGGCGAGACGCCAGGGCGTCCAGCTTCCCTTCCAGTCGGGTCAGCGTGGTCGAAAGGGCATCCACCTGCCTCACCACGACCTCCACCTTCTGCGCCGTGTCGGCCTGCGCAGCCTCGGCCGCCTCCAGACGGGCCTCAAACGCTGCGGTATCGGGCGTCACCGCCGGCGCTGCCAGAAGAGCAGAGGGGGCTTCCTGTGGGGGTTCCTCCTCCTGTGCGCCGAGCGCAGGGGCCTCCTGTGCAGGCGCAGGGGGGGCTGGCGGAGAGAAGTCCCCAACCAGGCCCGCAGGCGCGGGCTGCGCGGGGGTGATAGTCACATCGGGCATGGGCGTGAGTGGCTCTTGCGTGTTCTCCTCTGGAGACGGCAGGCCCAGGGCGGCCTCCATCCCCGCCGGGTTGAAGAGCAAGCCCCCCCTCTCTGGTGCGGGCGGCGGAGCAGCGTCGGGCTGGGGAGAGGGCTGCGGGGTGAACTGCTGCAGGGAAGACTCAACAGCCAGATCCACCTCTATGGTCGGGGGCTCCAGCACTGTGGGGGCCGGAGCCTCAGACAGGGTGGCCGGTGGGGGCGGGGCCCGAGGCGTTGTGGGGGCACTGCCGCCCATGAGGCCGGAGAAGGCAAACCACCCCACCGCGCCCAAAAGCACAACCCCGCCGACCACGACGAATAACCCTGCGGATGATGATTTGGTCTTGCTCCTGCGGGCGGCCTGGGCGCCTGTGGGAGAGTCGGCAGGCACGGCCTGCGCAGTCAGATCCTCCTCACCCCCTGCGTCCCAGTCGTCATCACCTTCAAGCGCCTCTGGCTCCTCGTCCAGGTCTACATCAAGATCTACAGCGTCCAGGTCCAGGTCCAAGTCACTAAGGTCATCCAGTGCGTCCGGATCCGGCTCACGCCCGGTTTTGTCTGTGCTCATAGTCAATACGTCCTATATCTGTTAGGGTTTATGTCGCCCCCGGGCCCAAAAGGTCCTCTATAAACCGCTCCTGTTCCCTTTGCGCGTTCCGCCTCTGCCCCCCCTGGGCCGTGTCTCGTCCCTCGAGAAGGCGCAGAACGGTGTCTTCTTGGTTCCCTCCGCGGCTCCTATCCAGGAAGGGGGCATTGTTATCTCTTTCCACCACGGGCGCAAGAAACAAAACGCCCATGGGTGTTCCCGCGTGAACCTTAACCATCACCTCCGTGTCGTTCGCTATGTCGGACAAGATGTCCCCCACCTCCTGACCCGCCTCGGCGATACCGGCGTTCACTTCCTGCGTGTTGGTCGTGGAGTTAGACTCTTCAATGACCGTGCTGCCGTCCACCGTGACGGTCGTGCGCCCGGAGTCCGCCACAGCCTGGGCAAAGCCCTCCACAAAGGCCGCAGCGGAAGGCAGGATAATGCGCCTGAGATAGCGGTGGTCTATGTCCGTCACCATGCCAGGCAGGGTCGTGTCGGGGTCCAGAGCCACCGCGTCTATTTGTGTAGCTACGCCGTCAATCACGGCAGTCTGGAAGGTGATGGCCAAGAACTTGTCGCTCTTCACCTGGAATTGCCCGATAAGACGTGCCCCCTTAAGGGGGCCAGAGGCCACCTGGGCCAGTACGGGGCCGGGGATGTCTGAGTTCGCTTCGGTGAGCATCTGGGCGTACTCTATCTCCCCAGCGGGCACCAGAATCTTTTGCGGCGCAGCGACTTGCGCCCCCGCCTGCGCAGCCTGGGCTGCGGCCTCCGCAGCCTGAGCCTCTGCGGCGGCCTGCGCCTCACGGCGAGATTCCAGCCAGCTCTTAGAGTTGATCTGCAGCACGCGCACCTCGGGCACAGTGCGGCTCCCCAGGATAGAGGTCATCTGATCACTCATAGCCCCAGACATGGCCCCTATTGCGAGGCTCGCCTCCGGCTGGGCCGCAGCGACAGATGTGGGGACTTGCTGCGCAGACCCCACGGGCTCAGTCTGCTGGGCCCGACTCTGCAAATCTCTCCAGCGTTGTAGGGGGTCAGTCTCCGGCCCTGTGTCCTCCCCCAAACCAAGGCCCACAGGCGGCGCGCCGGGTGGATTGGGGACGACGCTCCCTGCGCCCGCAAGAGCGGCCTCCACGCGCTGCCTTTCCTGCTCCACAAGACGGCTTTGCATCTCCTCGGTCAGTGGGCCACCGGTGCCGACGGTCTGCTCCACGTTAGAGGCCGGAGGGGCACCCGCAGGCCCCACGTCAGGGGTGCTGCCCCCAAAGAGCACGAACCAAATGATCAGGAGAGCTATGGCACCCCCGATGACCCCTGCCTTAAAGGGCCCACTCTCGCGCCACATATCCCCCAGAGTTGGCTGGGGCTTCAGGCCCCCGTCATCGCCGAAGGGGCCCTCAAAGTCAAAGTCGTCCGGCGAGCCCGGGTTGCCGTTCTCTTCGCCACTCACAGGGGGCGGTGTTTTGTCTCCGTTGGTCATGCTCCGCTGCCCCCTTCCATCTCCCTCTCAGACAGATAGACCCGCACCATCCGCCCCTGGTCTGAGAGTAACACCACTGGGGCTGCGTCTATGACATAGACCTGCATCCCATCCGCAGAGGCCACATGCGCGCTCCAGCCAGGGGAAAGCAGCGTCAACGGCGTGCGCAGGTAGGTAGCCCCCCCGTCTCCGTCCCTGTAGGCGCTCGTCCGTCCGTCCGCCCCCGTCACAGCCAAGCGCGTGAAGCGGCCCGGCACCACGCCCTCCAGCACGCGCGCTATCTCCACCCCGCCTGCCATGGGGCCCCTTCGGGCCTGGATGAGGGGCGGTTTTGCCATGGGGCCAGTCTCAGGGATAACAATATCCAGGCGGTAGTGTACCTGGTCCCGCGCTGTGTCTAGGGTCAAGATAAGGGGCGTGTTTAGGCCCAAGAGGCGCACAGACATGTTCCCGTGTGCAAAGGCAGACTGCGGCGTGATACGCAAGATGTGCGTACCGTCGTCGTTCCCAGACTGCACAACCTCAAAGTTCCCTGCCCAGCTGATGTCCTCCACCGGCCAGGGCGCACCAGAGACGTCCAAAAAGGTGACCGTGGTCACGTTCCCCTCCGCAACCAGGACAGTCAGGGGGTATGCACCCGGCTCCAGAGAGGCTGTGGCAACCGCCACCAAGGGCTCTGGCCGGGGATAGTGTGGCACTTCCACACTCCTTTGCACTTCATCGTAGCGCTCCAAGAGCGTCCGTATCTCCTCAGGCCGAAGGGGCATCAGGCCCTCCAGGGCCGCCTCAAAAGCCCTTTGCCGGGCTCTGGCCTTCAGCTCCTCCGGGTCCATCTCAAAGTCATACGCTGGACCCGTGTCGGCCTGGAGAGCGGGCGGAGCCCCGGACCCGCCCAAGGGCGGCAGCATGGGGCTCTGCACCTTCGGGGCCATACCCAAAAGGTCGCCTATCGGGTTCGGACTCGGCCCTGCGGGCATAGGGGGCACCCCCTCTGGCACGGGGGCAACAGGCGGCGCACCCCTGTCCTCCTGCGCCCAGGCGGCGGGAGCGGGAAAAATAAGGGCCAAAAGGGCTGCAAGGATAAGAGGACGTAATACCATGGGTTTTGGGCGCACCGATTCGGGTCTATTCTAGGCACGCTCGCCCCAGGCTGTCACCCACACGGGGCAAACTATCAACAGGGGGGTATGGATGACCCGCTGGAAAATTTTGGTGGAGTACGACGGTGGGCCGTTCTTTGGGTGGCAGCGGCAGGAGGCTGGCGTGCCTACAGTGCAAGGCGCGCTAGAGGCGGCCATAATGGCGTTTTGCCAGCAGAACAGCACAGTCCACGGCGCGGGGCGGACAGACGCCGGGGTCCACGCGGCGGGACAGGTTGCGCATTTTGACCTATCGCGGCCCTGCGCGCCTAACGTTCTGTGCAACGCCCTCAACGCGCACCTGCGCCCTGCACCTATAGCGGTCCTGGACGCCCAGGCCGTGGGGCCGGACTTCCACGCCCGCTTCTCTGCGCAGGAGAAGGTGTATCTTTACCGCATGCTTGTGCGCGTGGCTCCCCCGGCCCTAGACGCCGGGCGGGTGTGGCATCTGCGCAGGCCTCTGGACGTACAGGCCATGCGCCGGGCCTGTGCCGCGCTCAAGGGGCGGCATGACTTCAGTGCCTTTCGGGGCAGTCAGTGCCAGGCCAAGAGCCCGATCAGAACCCTGGATGAACTGCGCATAGAAGAGGACGGGCAGGAAGTCCTCCTGTGGGCCCGCGCGCGCTCCTTCCTCCACAACCAGGTGCGGATACTCGCTGGGACCCTGGCAAAGATAGGGCGCGGGACGTGGACGGCGCAGGACGCAGCGCGCATTCTGCAAGGGCGGGACAGGCGCACAGCTGGTCCTACCGCGCCCCCACAGGGGTTGAGCCTCATGCGCGTTCAGTACTGACCCGACCTTATATAAGCACCATGTAAGCACCAAGACCGCAGCCTCAGGGCAGCGCAGTGCCTGAAGACGCTGAAGGAGCCTAGACGCCAGCGGCGCTTAGAGGGGGCGATAGGCCCTTTGGTTCTGCTATGCGCGGCGCGGGCCTTGCGTGGCAGGGGCGTTCCGCGCTCTTGTGACCCGTGCAATGTCCCTTGTCCGCGCCCTGGCCTCCATCACCGCGTTCACCGCCCTCTCCCGCGTGGCGGGCTTTGTGCGCGACGTCCTCACCGCCGCCATCTTGGGCGCAGGGCCCGTGGCGGACGCGTTCTTTGTCGCCCTGAAGCTGCCAAACTTTTTCAGGCGCATCAGCGCCGAGGGCGCGTTCGCTGTGGCCTTTGTGCCGCTCTATACGGAGAAACTGGAGCGGGGCGACGCGGGGGCCTTTGCCTCTCAGGCCTTGTCCCTCATGCTGTTGGTTATAGGCGCATTTTGCGCCGTGGCTATGGTGGCCATGCCCCTCGTGCTCCTCCTTGTGGCCCCAGGGTTTGAGGCAGACGGGCAGCGCTACGCTCTGGCACTAGATTACACGCGCATAACCTTCCCGTACCTCCTGTTTATGTCCCTCTCGGCCCTTATCGGCGGGGCCCTGAATGCCCACGGGCGCTTTGCACCCTTTGCCTTTGCGCCGGTGCTGTTCAACCTGTGCCTCATCGCCGCCCTGGGTGCTGCGCACGCGCAGATGATTGCCGACCCAGGGCTGGCCCTCTCCCTGGGCGTGGCAGTGGCGGGCGTGGTGCAGTTGGCCTTCCTCGTCACTTGCACACGCGGCCTTGGCCTGCGTCTGCGCCTTCCCCGGCCCCGCCTCACCGCAGACATGCGCCGCCTCATGGTCTTGATGGGCCCTGGCGTTCTTGGCGCTGGGGCGATGCAGGTGAACCTGTTCGCGGACATGGTTATCGGCTCCTTCCTGCCCGCCGGGGCCATATCACACATCTACTACGCCGACAGATTGGAGCAACTCCCCCTGGGCACCGTGGGCATAGCCCTGGGCACGGCCCTGCTGCCCATGCTCTCGCGCGCCGTGGCGGGGGAGGAGGAGACCGCCGCGCGCAGCCTGTTCTCCCGGGCGCTGACCCTGTGCTTTGCCCTGGGCATGCCCGCCGCAGTGGGCCTGTTTCTGTTGGCGGAGCCCATCATCCGCACCCTGTTTGGCTACGGCGCCTTTACGGAGACCGACGTGGCCGCCACGTCTGAGGTCCTGCGGGCCTACGCCATCGGGATGCCCGCATACATAGCAGTGAAGGTGTACTCTTCCGTCTGTTGGGCGCGGCAGGACACCATGACGCCGGTCAAGACGGCGCTTGTGTGTACGACGCTGAACATCGTCTTGGCCCTAGTCCTGATTTTTGGGTTCGGCTGGGGGGCCGAGGGGATTGCCCTCGCCACCTCGGTCGCAGGGTGGATGCAGCTTGCCCTGTTGATATGGGCCTTGCGGGCGGATCCGGTGGTACGGGTGGACTGCGCCTGCCTGGGCAAGATAGCTCTCGGCGTGGCCCTGATGGCGGGCGTCGTGTGGGCCGCGGAGCCGTTTTTCGTGCCGGGTGATGCGGCGCTGGCCCGCGTTTTGGCCCTCGCGCCCCTGATAGCCCTGGGCGTAGCGACCTACGGCGCGGTCCTGCTTGCCGCCGGCTTTCGCCGGTCGTATGCGGGGGGGCGTAAACGAATCCATACATTTTTTGGTTGACAAAAGTTTTTTTTCAGTGGCATAGTCCCTCTCAGTACCCAACCAAACCCAAAGAAAAAGGAGCACAACACCATGAAAATAGAACCCTTTGAAATGCAGATCATCGGCGCGGACGACCGGCCTGTGGCAGAGAGAGAGAGAGGGATTTAGCGGCTATGTCGGTCTAGCCCACAAGGAGCAATATAAGCTCCGCATAACCAATAATGCACCCACCCGCGCGGCCTTTCAGTTTTCTCTTGATGGCACAAAATGGGCAAAACCACTTTTCTTAGACGCGGGCGCCACCGCTGATATAGAGACCATACCTGATACAGGCAAACGTCTCACATTCTTTGCCAAGGGAACAGAAGAGGGGCGTGCCGCCAATCTTCCCAACGGTCCAGAACTTGGTCTTGTCTCCGCCAAGATTACACAGGAGCGGCCTCCGGCCCCTGCTGCCCTATGTCTCGATTCTCTCACGAGAGGCCCGGACTTCTTGGGCAGGGGTGCAATGGGAGGTGGCGGTGCCACAAAAGGCCTTGGAGCTGGTATATCCGGGCTCTCAGGGTACTCCAGTCAGCAGTTCTGTGGCACCTATTTTGATCAAGATTCTTCTAAACCCCCCGTCACTCTTACCGTGCGCCTGGCGCATGACCCTGAAAGGCGCGTCTTGGACGCCGCCCCCATTCCGGGCCGTGCTCCCACAGCAAACGAAGTGCCGCCGCCCATAGGGGATGACGACGATGGCATGCCCATAAAGCCCATTGTTTGACAGGACTCCCGCCAAACACGAAAGGCCCGCCACTGCCCGGCGGGCCTTTTTGCCTTCCTGGACGTTCTGCTTGCCGCCGGCTTTCGCCGGTCGTATGTGCGCGCGGTGTGAGCGTGTCTGTAAGCCCATCCCACTATGTTTGATTAGATATACGGGGTTGCGGTCAGGGCCTCTGGCGCGGGGCCAAAATGGCGGCGGAGCGGCATCCGGGCGGTGTCCCAGCGGCATCCGGGCGGTATCTAGGCGGTGGCGCGATTCGGGTGTGTTTTGGGTGCGCGGGTCCGGCTACTGTTTTGACTATACAACATTTTCCTCTGCGGAGCAAGGAAAAAAATCTGCGGCGCGGCATGGGTCTGAGCGCCTACGCGGCCGGGTTTGCCCTGTTGGCCCTATAGCCCTATCGTGGGCCCATGACCCTATCCGGCAAGCACGTGGCTGTGGTTGGCGCGGGCGTGGCGGGCCTGTGCGCCGCGCTGTCTGCGGCCCGGCGTGGCGCGCGCGTCACCGTGTTTGAGAGGGAGCCCTTCCCGCCGCAGGACACGCCCAGCGCCATCGCGGGCGGGATGCTGGCCCCGGTGGCGGAGGCGGAGCACCTGCCCCTGGCCTTCGGCCCCCTGGGGCTGGAGGGCGTCGCGGCTTGGGAGGACCTTTTGGGCCCGGCGGGTGGGTATTTCCGCCGCACAGGCTCCCTCATCCTCGCGCATCCGGGGGACGAGGCGATGCTGGAGCGGTTTGCCCTGCACATGGAGCCGGGGCGGTGGGAGGACGTAGGCCCGCAAAGGATCGCGGACTTAGAGCCTGCGCTGGCAGGGCGGTTCGCGCGCGGGCTGTTCCTGCCCGAGGACGCGCACCTGGAGCCTTTATCCGCCATGCGGGCGGCGGGGGCCGCGCTAGAGGCCCTGGGCGGGCAGATTGTGCAGCGGGAGATCCGCGAGCCTGCGGCGCTGCTGGGGGATTTCGCCCACGTTTTGGACTGCCGGGGGTATGTGAGCGAGGGCGAGGACCCGGATTTGCGCGGGGTGAAGGGGGAGATCGCGGTGCTGGAGAGCCGGGAGTTCACGCTCGCCCGCCCCGTGCGCCTCCTGCACCCGCGCTACCCGCTCTATGTGGTGCCGCACCCGGGGGGCCGCTTCGCCGTGGGGGCCACGGCGATTGAGGACAGCGCCGACGCGGACGGGCGGGTGTTCGTGCGGTCGGCGCTGGAGCTGCTGGGCACGGCGTACAGCCTTGCGCCCTGCTTGGGCGAGGCGAAGGTCGTGGGTCTGTTTTCCGGCATCCGCCCCGCGTACCCGGACAATTTGCCGCGCATCGCGGAGCGTGGAGAGGCCCTGCGCGCGAACGGCCTGTTCCGCCACGGGTACCTCCTGGCCCCGACCATGGGGCGCGCCATGGCCGCGCATCTCGCGGGGGAGGAGGACCCCGCCTGGCCCCTGTTCGCGGGGCGGATGAACGCCTCTGCCGCCCCGGCGTGAGCAAGCCGGGGCTGGGTGCGCCAGAGCGGACCCCGGCTTCCGTGGGGACGACAAAGTGGTATGGTGCGCGCGGAGCCATGGAGAGCAGCACCATCATTATCACCGGCACGGACACGGGCGTGGGCAAGACGGTGGTCGCTGCGGCCATCGTGGGCGCCACGGGGGGGGTATACTGGAAGCCCATCCAGGCCGGGCCAGAGCGGGACACAGAGGTCGTGCAGCGCCTCACGGGCCTGCCGGACGCGCACTTCCTGCCCGAGGCGTACGCCCTGCCCGCACCGCTTTGCCCGTCGGTCGCTGCGCGGCGGGCGGGGGCGTGCATCGCTCTGCCCCTCCTGCCGCCGCGCCGCGAGACCCCCCTCATCATAGAGGGCGCGGGGGGCGTGTTCGTGCCCATAAACGGGGCCCAGACCATGGCGGACCTCTTCGCCGCGCTCGCCGCCCCCGTGGTCCTGGTCGCCCGCACGGCCCTGGGCACCATCAACCACACCCTCTTGTCCCTGGAGGCCCTCGCCGCCCGGAGAATCCCGGTTCTGGGCGTGGTGTTCGCCGGGGAGGACAATCCAGAGACCATCGCGGAGATAGAGCGGTTTGGTCGCGTGCCGACCTTGGGCTGCCTGCCGCACCTGGATCCCCTTACGCCTGGAGCCCTTCGGTCCTCTGGCGCCCGGACCCTCGCGCCCGTTCTGGAGATGCTGCGCACAGGCTAGAGAAAAGGAGAGAGGACCGCCCCCTTGCGCCGGGGCCATCCCTTGGGTCATCTGTGGGCCATGCTGTGCCCTGCGTCCCGTGAAAGACAGAATCTCACGCAAGAGCGCGCGCGGGCCCTGGCTGCCTTCCTGCGCCGGCCTATCGTCATCATAGGGATGATGGGGGTGGGCAAGTCCACGCTGGGGCCCCGCCTGGCGGCGCGCCTGAGGGCGCCCTTCGTGGACACGGACAGAGAGATCGTCCAGGCCGCGGGCTGCAGTGTGGCCGAGATCTTTGCCCGGGACGGGGAGGCCAAGTTCCGGGAGGTGGAGCGCGCGGTGATGCGCCGCCTTCTGCGCGGGGGGCTATCCGTCATCGCCACGGGCGGCGGGGCCCCGATGGACCCGCAGACCGCTGCTCTTATTTTCGGGCAGGCTGTGACCATATGGGTCCGCGCGGAGCGGGACGACATGGTGCGCCGCCTGGCCGAGGACACCACCCGCCCCCTCCTGCAGACAGGAGAGCCGGTAGAGGTCATCGTGGACCGCATCCTGGCGGAGCGGGAGCCGGTATACGGGCGGGCGGACATAACGGTCAGCTGGCGCAGCGACAATCCGAACCGCATGGTCCGGGACATGCTCGCCGCACTGCAGAAGTTTATCCAGCGCTAGGTGTCTCGCGGCGAGGGCTGCGATCGCAGCGTGCTGCACCGCAGCATAGCTTCCTGCCCCGCGCGCAAAAAAATGGTTTATACTCAAACCCATAGACCGCTGCCCCACACGCGGGCCATGGCCAAAATGTACCGCACGGTGATGCCGCCCAGCCACCGCTGTGCCACCGCCGTACCACCGCTGTGATACCTCCCAGCCACCGCCCAGACACCGCTGGACCACCGCGCAGCCGCACCTGAACAGCCCCTCACAACGTCTTCTGGCGTTTGTGGGCAGTCCTGAGCCCAGGGCCTATGGCCCCCCGTGGTCAGGGGTGGTAAAAAAGCCCCATGTCCACAGCCCTCGCCGCCATCGCACCGGAACTGACACTCGCCGTCATGGCCCTGGTCTTATTGCTCTTGGCTGCGGTACGGGGGCAGGCGGCTGCCCGCCCTGTACTCAGGGGTGGCGCAGTGGCCCTGGCCCTGGTCTTTGCCGTTCTGGGGGCCACAGCGGGCGCGCCGGCGCAGTCGGTCTTTGGGGACATGGTGGTCGTGGACGTCTTTGCCACGGCTCTCAAGATGGCCCTGGTCCTGGCCCTTATGGCCGCTTTGGCCCTGTCCGCCGCGCCCATGCGCCTGGACAACATCGCCCGGCCTGAGTACCCCATTGTGACTCTGCTTGCGGGGGTGGGGATGATGGGCATGGTCTCCGCGCAGCACTTCCTGGCCCTTTATGTCGCCATGGAGATGCAGGCCCTTGCGCTCTATATCCTGGTCTCTTCGGGCGCGTCGAGCGCGCGGAGCGCAGAGGCGGGGGTGAAGTACGTTCTCCTGGGTGCCCTGGCATCGGCGCTTATGCTCTTTGGCATGGCCCTGCTGTACGGTGCCACAGGGGCCCTGGACTACGTCACCATCCGGACCGTCCTGGAAGGCGTGGATGCCCCTGGCCTGACGGTGGGGGCCGGTCTGGCGTTCCTCCTGGCGGGGATGGCCTTCAAGATCTCCGCCACGCCGTTCCATATGTGGACTCCAGATGTCTATGCGGGCGCGCCCACGCGTGTGACAACCCTCTTGGCCCTTGCGCCAAAGATAGCCGCAGCCGGGGCCCTGGCGCGCCTGTTGTTTGGCCCCCTGGAGCCTCTGGCTGCGCAGTGGGTGCCGATTTTGGTGGTTTTGTCCGTAGCATCCATGAGCTGGGCCGCGCTCGCCGGGGTTGTCCAGGGGGATCTCAAGCGTCTTATGGCCTACAGCACCATCGGGAACATGGGCTATATGCTCCTGGGCTTCATCGCCGGGGGCGCGGACGGATTGGCCGCTGCGCTGTTTTATCTGTTGGTCTATGTGCTCTCGGTGGCGGGGGTGTTCGCAGTCATCCTGGCCATGCGCCGCGACGGGCGGGTTGTGACGGAGATTGTGGAGCTCTCGGGCCTCGCCCGCAGCCGCCCCCTCCTCGCGGCGGGGATGGCCGCGCTGATGCTCTCCCTGGCCGGCGTGCCGCCCCTGGCGGGCTTCTTTGCCAAGTTTGTGGTGTTTAAGGTCCTGATTGACCAGGGTATGTGGCTTCTTGCGGTCTATGGCCTTCTGACCACGGTCGTGGCGGCGTACTACTACATAAAGGTGGTTAAGGTGCTGTACTTTGACATCCCTGCCGAACCGCTGGATCGGGCCCCCGCCCGCGCCCGCGCGGCTGTGCTGGCCGTGAGCGTCCTGGGCGTTGTGGCGCTCCTCTTGGCCCCCGGCCTGGGGCTGGACGTGGCGCGCGTCGCCGTAGCTCCTCTTTTTTAGTGTTTTTCTAAATTTTTAGTGTTTATCTTGCGTTTTGGTGGTGGCCTCGCGGGGCCCGCTTGGCTATGCTCCACGGATGATTCGCCCCCACGCCCGCGCTATAGCATGTGCCCTTTTGGGCTACAGCGGCTTTGCGGCCTCTGACGCGGCGGGGAAGTGGCTCGCGCTGGAGGGGTATGGCTTTTTCCAGATTATGGCGCTGCAGGGCGCGGTGTCCCTGCCGCTCCTCCTCCTCTGCGCGCCGGCCATGGGCGGCCTCAAGAGCGCCCTGGCCCCTGGGCACCTGCCGGCACACGCGGCGCGGGGGGCCCTGAACGTGGGCATTGGCCTGATGGCCCTGTACTGCTTCACGCGCCTGCCCCTGGTGGACTTCTACACCGCCGTGTTCACCTGGCCCATGGTCGCCGCGCTGCTGGCAAAGGTCCTGTACGCAGAGCGCATCGGCCTGCGCCGGGCGGTGGCCATAGCGGGGGGTTTCGCGGGGGTCCTGGTTGCCTTCCGCCCGGACCTGAGCCCGGCCTTGCTGGCCGAGCCCGCGATGTGGGTTGCCCTGGCCATGACCGTGCCTATTGCCCTCATGCCCCTTATCGCGCGTGGGCGTGCCCTGGACGGGGCCAGCGCTCTGTCCCTGGGCCTGTGGCCCGCCCTGACCGCAGCCCTTGTGGGCTGGGTCGTGGCCGCGCCGTCCTGGGCCCCTGTGCCCGTGGCACACTGGGGGGCCGTCTTGGCCACTGCGGGAGGCGTGACGACGGGGATCGTGGGCCTGGCCCTGGCCTTCCGCGCCGCGCCAGCGGCCCTCGTGGCCCCCTTTGTCTACATCCAGATGCTCTGGGGCGCGTGCCTGGGGTGGGCCCTGTTCGGAGACACGCCGGACGGATGGATGATCGCCGGGGCCGCCGTGGTGGTGGCGAGCGGGGTCTATCTGATAGAGGCCGAGCGGCGCACGAGCGTGACGAACGAAAAGCCGTCGTGATCCTCCCGCGCTACCTCCTCCCACGCGGCCTGCTCCAAGTCCGGGAAGAAGGCGTCCCCCTCTGCCGCGCGGTGCACGCGGGTTAGGTGTATCTTGTCCGCGCGGGGCAGCGCCAGGGCGTACACCTGCGCCCCTCCGGCCACGAACACCTCACCCGTGCGGCCCGCCAGGGCGGCGTCCAGGTTGGGACAGAACTGCACGCCCTCAAAGGGGGCGCACGCGTGCGGGCCGCGCGTGATGACCAGGCTCTCCCGCTCCGGCAGGGGGCGGCCCAGGCGGCGGACAATGCTCTCGTACGTCACGCGGCCCATGACTACCGCGCGGCCCAGGGTCAGGCACTTGAACCGCCGCAGGTCCCCCGGGATGTGCCAGGGCAGGTCCCCGCCGCGCCCGATGCACCCGTTCTCGGCCACCGCCGCGATGAGGGAGAGTGTCGCCGCCATGGGCCCCACCTTACCCCGCGCGCCTCAAAACCGCATAGCCCCCTCGGGCGTGACGACCCAGTCCAGACGCGCGTCGTGCGGCTCGGCGGGCAGGGGGAACAGGCACGCCTGCTCCGCCCAGGCCAGGCCCACGGCCAGCACCGGCGGGCCAGAGGCGCGCAGCGCGGCCAGGGTGGCGTCGTAGTGCCCCCCGCCCTGGCCCAGGCGACTTCCGCGTCGGTCAAAGGCCAGCAGGGGGACCAAGACCATCCCCGGGCGGGCGGCCTCGCGGCTCGTGGGCTCCAGTGCCCCGTGTGGCCCGCGCGCCATGGGGTCCCCCGCCGCCCAGGGGGCGAAGCGCAGGATCCGCGTGCCCTCCCCGGCCACCGGCAGGGCCGCAGAGCAGCCCCGCGCCACCATCCCCTCCAGCACCGTCAGGGCGTCAAATTCCGCGCCCACGGGGACATAGCCCGCCACAACGCATCCGGCCTGCGGGGCGATGGCCCCCAACAGGTGCCCCAGCGCCGCCTCCGCCGCGTCCAGGGCGTCCCCGGCGCGCGCCCGGGCAGCCCGAACCCGCCGCGCCTCCGCCCGCAGTGCCTCTTTGTCCATGCGCCCGCTTATAGCCCGGCCGCCCGTGCGGGGAAACAGCGCGCCGTCGTTGCCTGGGCCCCTTTACACTTACGGCGCGGTGTGGCACTAAATGAGTCCATTATAGCCATTTTTTGCTTGACTCGGCGATGCTCTGTCCCGTATAACCGCCCCAGGGCCTGTTTTTTGGGCCCCGAACAGGGAGCACACGAGAACCATGGCAACGACCCCCCCCTCACCTGACCAGCGGTTCTATCAAGCTGTAAATTATGGTTTCGTTGATGGAAAACACAAACCTCGCGAAGCAGAGCAAGCAGCTATACAAGCCCTAGACGCGGGCGCTGACCCCACGAGAACAGACGAACAGTTCGAGCCTGGGCGAGTCCTGGAACGGGCTGCGACCTTTGGATGGTCTAGGCTGGTGGAGACCTTATTAGAGCGATACACTCTGCGCGCACTTGACCCAAAAGGCCGGTCCGTTGTGGCCGCGATAGATTGGAAAAACCCTGAGTTCATAAAGCTCGCCCTGCTTCAAGACTCTCAATGGGTCTTGGAACCTATCCCACAATTCGGGATTCACAATGGTTGGCATATGTGATTCTATTGTTTTGGTTGATTCGCAAACCAAAACAAAGAGACAGAAATGCCAAAATTTATTGAATTAGGCGACGAGCATTGGGCCATTTTTCAAAGAATTTTCCCAGAAAATCAAAAGAAAAGAGGGCGCGGTATGCCACGCGCTGACTTAAGAAAAACCTTAAACTCTGTGCTCTATATTTTGATAAATGGCTGCAGATGGGCAGATTTACCACGAAATACAGACATCTATACCTCAAAATCCAGCGCCCACCGCGCTTTGCAAAGGTGGAAAGAAGACGGCACAT
>JAERIN010000090.1 GCA_016757515.1 Alphaproteobacteria bacterium | reverse complement strand
TGCAATGGGCGCGGGGCCCTTTTTATAGGGCGCAGCATGGGCCGGGCCGGGTCTATTGCGGCCTATTATAGACGGCCCGTTTAGGCCTCCCCCGTGCGGTCCTGCGTGAGGGCGCAGCATCCAAACACAAAGGGGGCGGGGGCATTGTAAAGCGTTGTTCTCTAAAATGGGGAGGGAGCCCCACCATTCCAGCCCTATTCCCACCCTTTTTTATAGGGTAAGCCTTGCCCCCACGCCTCGGGGCGGGCCCTTTTATAGCACCCGTAAAATCCCTCTTACCTAAGGGCCGCAACGGAGGGGGTCGGGTGCGCCCTTTTTTATATCCTAAAACACGCGCCGGTGTGCGCCGCCCTTCACGCTTCCCGCCGTCCGGCCAGCCGCGCCGTTAATGCGGCCTTGTGCTCCGGGGTGAGGGCGGGTTTTTTGCGAAAAGGGTTGGTGCCCCGGCGGTAGGGCCAAAGGGGGCAGGCCGTGAGTTGGCACAGGGCCACCTCGGGCGCGGAGCCGCAGCAGCACTCCAGGCAGTTGGCCCGCACGGCGCGGAGCATGCCTTTGTTTTCATGCCCGAGGGCGGTCAGTTCCGAGATCTCCATGGCGTTTTTCCTTTCCTGTCCCTAATTTTATGGGGGGCGCTGCGGACCGGGTCCCGGGGCAAGGCCCGCACCCTCGCCCTGGGCCGGGCTCCTGATTGCCTGGGCCCACACGGGCAAGGCGGGCCCTTTGGGCCGGATAGGTGGGACCCCCTCGCGCGCGTACCATGTAGGATTTTCCCTCGCGCGCGCGTATCTCTCGCGCACGCGCACGCGCGCGTATTTGTCCGATAATCCCGAAAAACCCTTGCTATACGGGGCCTTTGAAAAACTTTGATTGTTTATCAATGCACACCCTCCCCCTCGTACCGCCCCCGCACATCCTCCATCGCCGCAGCAAAAGCGGCCTCCAGGGTGGAGTATTCGGGGGCCTCGCGCATGACGGCCACGCGCTCGGCCAGGGCGTCCAGGGCAATCAGGGCACCCTCGGCCCTCCCCTCGGCCCGCAGGCGCGCGCAGTGGGCCCGGTCCAGGGCCTCCAGGGGGATGGCTGGGGGCACGCCGTGGGCGGTGA
>JAERIN010000089.1 GCA_016757515.1 Alphaproteobacteria bacterium | reverse complement strand
CAGGTGGAGGCCGCAGCGGCCCAGTTCGCCACCGACGTGCGGGCGCGGACCTTCCCCGGCCAGGGTGAGGCGTATCATTAGCCTGCGGACAGCGCGCATGTGCCATCATATGGCCGCAGGCCTTGCCAACCTGGCCGCCCTGGGCTACGCCATGGTCCTCACCTGCTGGCCTGGCACGGCGGGGGAGAATGGATACGAGGGGCCTTGTCATCCCGGCGAAAGCCGGGATCGGGCCGTGCGCCCCTGACCACCCGGCCCCGGCTTGCGCCGGGGTGACAGGTGTGTTTATTCTCTCGGGCTCATAAAACAAAAAGACTATGAATGGAGTGACACCGCAACCCCACTACAAGGAGAATCACAGAATGCAACGATCCCTTTACGCCCACCTCTTTTCCTTCCGGGGGCGCAGCGGGCGCGTGTATTTTTTTTATTGCATTTATAGCATATATAATAACACTATTAGTGTATACACTATTTATCACGTCTTTACTATCATTAATTCCTGAAAATGCCGAACAAGTATTTTACTATATAATAAGATCTGCACTATTGGTAGGGATGTTTTTTATAAGCATACTATCTGTGATTTTTCCCCTAGTCATACAAATCCGTCGTCTGCATGACATAGGTTTGAGTGCATGGTGGATATTAGTTAATTGTATTCCATTTGTTGGCATTATTTTATTTTTTGTCCTGCTCCTCTGGCCCGGCACAAAGGGCGACAACAAATACGGCGAACCTGTTCCTTTTAAGTGGAAATCATCATGACCCAAAACACCCGCGTTGTCCTGGCCTACTCCGGCGGGCTGGACACCTCCGTTATCCTGAAGTGGCTCCTCAACGAGGGGCACGCCGTCGTGGCCTACATGGCGGACCTGGGCCAGCAAGAGGACTTTGCCGCAGCAAAGGCCAAGGCCCTGGCCATCGGCGCAGAGGAGGTCGTGGTGGACGATCTGCGTGAGACCTTTGTCACGGACTACATCTTCCCCGCATTCGCCGGGAACGCGGTGTACGAGGGGCGCTACCTCCTGGGCACGTCCCTGGCCCGGCCCCTCATCGCCAGGGGGCAAATCGCCTGCGCGCGGCAGCACGGCGCGGCGTTCGTGTCCCACGGCGCGACGGGCAAGGGCAACGACCAGGTGCGGTTTGAGCTTTCGTACTACGCCCTGATGCCCGAGGTGCGCGTCCTGGCCCCGTGGAAGATGCCGGAGTTCCTGGGTCGCTTTCGGGGGCGGACGGACATGCTGCACTATGCGGAGCAG
>JAERIN010000088.1 GCA_016757515.1 Alphaproteobacteria bacterium | reverse complement strand
CCGCAGGCCGCACCACCGCTGACTTCATGGCGATGTCCATGAGGCGGTTGATTTCAATGCCGGGAGAAATCTCTAACCACAGGGAGGCATCTCCCGGCAGGGGTAGAAATCCAACGGACACGGTCCCCATGTAGGCGGCGTGCTGCGGCTGCAGGCTGTCAATATAAACGTAGCTGCGCAGGTCAACGCCCAAAGTCGCAGTCCCCCAATACTCCCAGGCCAGTATAACGGGGTGAGGGGATGCACTTCGTATCGAATATGGGCTCTAAATACCGGGAATCTCAGAAATGTCGCTCTTGAATTCTTCAACAGAAAAGCGCGTCATTTCTCGCCATTCTTCCTCGGTAAATTGATAGCCCAGCTTTTCTGCCATTTGGATGAAGGTTTCCACATTGGGGGCTGTGCTCAGGTGCTCTCGCAGGCCCACATCAGCCTGGGCAGCACGAAAGAGGCGGGCAACGTCTTCTCTGGGCATAGCGGGTAAAGGTGCCGAAGGGCGAGGGGAGCAAGGGCGCTGGGTGGATCAGGTTGATCAGTTGGGTACCAAAGCAATAGAGCCCACCCTTAACCTAGTCTGCACCGTTAAGAATTGAACCGCGATCGCGGGAAAATTTTAACCTGTGGCCCAGACCTCTCAGCCAGGGGCGTACCATATGGGCGGCGATGGCGTCTGTGTCCATCACCCGACACCTCCCCCCGGTGGCCATGAGCAACATTCCCAAGATCATTCTGCGGCGCTATCTCGGGGGGCAGTCCCCCCAGGCTCGACTGGCCCAGTTCAACTATCTCTCTCGCTATAGCTGGCTGGGGGACATTCTCAATGAACTGGAACCGGAGCTATTTCCGAAGGAAGCCAAAGCAGAGGCAACGGTCGAGGTCATTCCAGAAACGGCTCCGGACGAGGTCGTTCTCCAGATTCTAGATACGCAGGTGCGGGGCCAGCGGGGCATTTACCGGGTTGACCATTGGCTGAGCCAACGGGGGACGGGCTACCTGTTTACGGGCACCCAGGTGGGGGCCAATCAGCCGGTGGTGGTGAAGGAATTTCTGCTGCCCTCGCGGCTATTTAACGAAGAGGAAGCAGCCCAGCGTCAGCAAGCCTTTGTAGGGTTGGCGGGGGTGGCGTTGGCCGATGGCCGGGTGCAGGACTCGCGCATCATGGCTCCCCTAGAGGCGATCGCCGATGTCCATACCTACGAGCGCTGCTACCTAGTTACCGATGCCCGTGACGTCAGCCCCACCCTGCGGCAATACCTGAGCACCGT
>JAERIN010000087.1 GCA_016757515.1 Alphaproteobacteria bacterium | reverse complement strand
CCACGGCGTCCAGATTCGCCGCGTTGCGCCCAGACAAAACCACCGCCGCCCCCGCGCCGTGCAGGGCCGTGGCGATGGCCGCGCCGATGCCAGAGCCCGCGCCGGTGATGAGGGCCGTGCGGCCCGTAAGGTCAAACATGGCACGCACTATGCCCCGCCGGGCCGGGGGTGTCTAGACCGCCGGCGCATCCGGCGTCATGCCGTTGAGGTCGATGCCTGTCAGGGGCGGCGCAGAGTAGTCCACTTTGCCCCCCCCTACCATCGTCGCGCACCAGTCGTCTTTTAAGCCCGCTGTGGCCGCGAGCGAGTCCGTACCCAAAACGCCTGTGGCCCCCATGCGTGAGGTTTGAGCGCCCGCAGGCCCCTGAACCTGCTGCTCCCACGGGGGCGGCACAAAACGTTCGGGGTCTGTGAGTTCTTTAATTCTTGGATAGCTCATCAGAGCGTCTAGCTGTTCACTGGCCTGCTTAACCAAAAGATCAAAGGCCGCTCTTTCGGGATCTCGCTCAGAATCGTACACGCCATCCACCCCAAATTCTTCACGCACTGCTTTCATCCATTTCAAGTTATCTCCAAGATTACTAAAATTATTATCATTACTAACGTACCGCTCAGCTCGCGCAACAACGATGGCCTGACCCCAATCTGTCAAAGTTCTTCCATCATCCTCGACTATTGGCATGGCCTGCAATTTGCGATATTCGGCCACTCCGGGCTCTGGCTCCGGCTCTACAGGCTGGAAAAAGGGTGTGCTCTGACCGGGGTGTCTCGGATCCGTGACTTGGGCCGCTATTTGCATTATTTCTTCTTTTGGCAAAGGTGTGTATTTTGTTATATTCAGACTTGGACCCGAATCATCAGTTTTTTTATAAATAGCGAGCTTGTTGGGTTTGTCTCCATTGTTGGGTTCGTCTTTTGCCAGTATCATCCAACCTTGGCGCCGCATGAAATCAAGAGGGTCCTGCCCTTTTTCTGGAAGGTCCCTACCTGAACTAAAAGTAAGTTCTAAATGCCTATTGGCAACACTGGCCGCCCATGCCTGAAAATCTTCTTCTTGTGTTCCTTTCAGAAAGTATACTGGAGTATTGCCATAAATTTTTACTTCAACCTCTGCTATTCCATCGAACCTGGATTGAACTGCAGTCTCCCGTATTAGCCGCAAGAATCCGTTACCAAAAATCTTATTTGCCATAACCACACCCTTTTTTTGCTTGACACACTATCACCGCCCGCGCTGCGCTGGGCCTTTATAAGGCTGGCCCTGTCACCACGCGTACCCTTTCAGCGTACGGGGATTTTGCGTGTATGTCAAGAAAAGGGGCGCGGCGGGGCTCTACACCC
>JAERIN010000086.1 GCA_016757515.1 Alphaproteobacteria bacterium | reverse complement strand
GGTCCGGCTAACGAAGATGAGCGGCTTTTTCTTGAGCCGCTTTTGGACATTTTGCCCAAGAAACCAAAGGTTTTGTGCGCCGATAAAGGCTATGATGCAAAGTATTTAAGAGATATTATAAAGTATATGGGGATAAAAGATAAAATATCATATCGTAATTATCCAACAAAAGGTGCCGAACATATAAGTAAAAATCATCGCTGGGTTGTAGAAAGAACTTTTGCTTGGTTTCAACTAAAGTTCAAAAGACTTGTGATTCTATGGGAAAGAAAAATGAAAGTATGGTCAGGTTTCGTTGACCTTGCTCTCATATTCTGGTGGGTTCAAAAAATAGTGGGATAGGTTCTTGCAAGATCGTCGAGCGGTATCGGCCAAGTGTCCAAACACAACAAATTGCCAAAATCGCGGATGTGACCGATGAAGATTGCCGGCAACTCGAAGCGGGCATGACTAAATGCTCGCGCTGGCTTCCCGGTCACGATCAAGCAGCCGCTGCCCGCACTCCAGTCCCCGGCCCCAATGAATTGAGGGAGGACATTGATGCCTTGGAGAGCTGGGTGAAGGCGATCAAGAAGCGTCGCGGTTGATCTTGCTGCTCTTCGGCTCTCTTTCTAACCACCCTGCGGGGTATGGCGCGGTTATGGGCGAAACCTTTTGTTATCGTCCCCCTCGCTAGCTTAATACGTCGATCCATACTGATCAAAGAGATTATTGAGGGATAATCCTCTTGCCCGTTCACCCCATATCGTATAAAATCGAACTCCGCGCTGGCCCTGAACGGAGTAACCTGCCATGCAAAAAGCCGTGATCCTTGCCCGCGTATCCACAAAGGACCAAGAGGAATATGGGCACTCCCTGCCCGCGCAGACGCAAAAGCTGCGGGAGTACGCGCAGCGCAAGGGCTTTGAGGTCATCAAGGAATTCGCCTTCTCCGAAAGTGCCGGGACCAAAATCCGCAAGAAATTTGAGGAGGTTCTGGGGTTCCTCAAGGCGCAAAAGGACATGCCCGCGCTGCTATGCCAGAACGTCGACCGCGTGACCCGCAACTTCCGCGACGCCGTGGACCTGGACGACATGCGCATCAACGACGGTCTTGAAATCCACTTCGAACCTATCCCACTATTTTTTGAACCCACCAGAATATGAGAGCAAGGTCAACGAAACCTGACCATACTTTCATTTTTCTTTCCCATAGAATCACAAGTCTTTTGAACTTTAGTTGAAACCAAGCAAAAGTTCTTTCTACAACCAAGCGATGATTTTTACTTATATGTTCGGCACCTTTTGTTGGATAATTACGATATGATATTTTATCTTTTATCCCCATATACTTTATAATATCTCTTAAATACTTTGCATCATAGCCTTTATCGGCGCACAAAACCTTTGGTTTCTTGGGCAAAATGTCCAAAAGCGGCTCAAGAAAAAGCCGCTCATCTTCGTTAGCCGGACCAGTATCTATAGACA
>JAERIN010000085.1 GCA_016757515.1 Alphaproteobacteria bacterium | reverse complement strand
GGAAGCCCAGGGCCCGCAGGATGATGCCGGAGTAGAAGTCCACGTTGGGGTAGAGTCCGCGCTCCAGGAAGTACGGCTCGGACAGCGCCACGCGCTCCAGCTCTAGCGCAAGGTCCAGGAGCGGGTCCCCGTGCACGCCCAGGTCCTCCAGCACCGCGTGGCACGACGCCTTCAGGACCTCCGCCCGGGGGTCATAGCTTTTGTACACCCGGTGCCCAAAGCCCATGAGGCGGAAGGGGTCGTCTGGGTCGCGCGCGCGAGCCAGGAACCCCGGAATGCGCTCCGCGTCGCCGATGGCGGCCAGCATGTCCAGCACGGCCTCGTTCGCCCCGCCGTGGGACGGCCCGCCCAGGGAGGCGATGCCTGCCGCGATGCACGCAAAGGGGTTCGCCCCGGAGGAACCGGCCAGGCGCACGGTGGAGGTGGAGGCGTTTTGCTCGTGGTCCGCGTGGAGGATGAAGATCTTGTCCATGGCCGCGGCCGCGACGGGGCTCACCGCGTACGGCTCCGCAGGCACAGAAAAGCACATGTGCAGGAAGTTCGCGGCGTAGGACAAGTCGTTGCGCGGGTACACGAAGGGTTGACCGATGGCGTATTTATAAGCCATGGCCGCAAGGGTGGGGATCTTGGAAATGAGGCGGTGGGCCGATATCTCCCGCTGCCGGGGGCACCGAATGTCCAGGGAGTCGTGGTAGAACGCCGAGAGCGCCCCCACCACCCCACACAGGACGGCCATGGGGTGCGCGTCCCGGCGGAAGCCGCGATAAAAGGTCGGGATCTGCTCGTGCACCATTGTGTGGCGGGTGATGATGGTCTCAAATTCGGCCTTCTGCGGCGCGGTTGGCAGGTCGCCGTAGAGCAGCAAGTGCGCGACCTCCAGGAAGGTGGACCGCTCGGCCAGGTCCTTGATGGCGTAGCCGCGGTAGGCCAGGACGCCGGCTTCCCCGTCAATATAGGTGATGCGGGACTTGCAAGACGCCGTGGAGGTGAACGACGGGTCAAACGCGAAGTGACCCGTTTGGGCATAGAGCTTGCGGATGTCCACCGCCGGGGGCCCCCAGGACCCTTCTACCACCGGCAGGGCCCACCTTTCGCCCGTGGCTTCGTTGGTCAGGGTGAACGTTGGGTTGGTCATAGGGCACGTGTCCTTGTGCGAGCCCAAAGGGGCAAGGTAAGCTCCAGGCTACCATGGCTACCCCCTATCACCAAGGGCGCTTCCCGCCGCGCGATGACCAGATCAACTGGGCCGCGCGCGCGACCCAGACGACCCCTTCCGCCTCATGGGCTTTGGGCACCGGGTGTACAAAAGCTATGACCCCCGGGCGGAGGTCCTGAAGGCGTCGTGCCACGCGGTGCTGGAGGACCTGGGCGTGCACGGGGACCCGCTCCTGGACCTTGCGCTAGAGCTGGAGCGCGTGGCGCTGTCCGAGCCGTACTTCCTGGAGCGCGGACTCTACCCCAACGTGGACTTCTACTCCGGCATCATCCTGCGGGCCCTGGGCTTCC
>JAERIN010000084.1 GCA_016757515.1 Alphaproteobacteria bacterium | reverse complement strand
ATACAGGCTGGCCCCCGTGGCGTACCCCTCGCACACCACAATGCGGGGGCAAGGCGGGCCTATGGCGTGGAAAAGCCCTTTGACCCGGCCACCGGGCAGGAAGCGCTTGGTCCCGTCCGGCGCGATGGTCTGCAAGGACCAAAGGACCCCGTCCGCGTCCCGCAGGGGCAGGAGGAGGTTCGGACCCTCAAGGCGCAGGCCGTAGGCCGCAACCCGCTTTCGCGTGAGGTACGGGTGCCCGCCCAGGCACGCCGGGGCCTTGCCCCACCGCTCCCGCGCGCCCTCCGCCACGCGCCGCCACGCAGCCTCCCGCGCCGCCTCCGCGTCCGCCCTCGCCCGGGCCACCTGGGCCGCGAGGGCCTGCCTTTGGGGGCGGGTCAGGGGCGCAGCGCCCCGGGCGGACCATGTGCGGCGCTCTCCAGTTTTCCAGTTGCCCATGCACCCGGCCAGGGGGTCCGGGAACAGGACGGCCCAGATATTCAGGGTCCCCGGCTTGTCGCCCTTGCCGTGATAGCGGCGCAGGACCCCGTCCGGCACCGGCGTGGTGCGGATGAGGGCCCCAAAATCCGCCAGCGCGACGCAAAAGTCGCCGGGCGGTGCGAATCGGGTTGCACCAGTTTGGGGATGGTGTAGGCTCCGGGTGTCTTGGCTCGCTGCTTGAGACATCCGGGGGTCGCCTTGCTCAAGGGCGGCCCCTTTCTTTATGGGGTTAGGCATCATCACGCACCCCCCGGCCATAGGCCCCGCGCGAGGTGAAGGCGGGCGAATCGGCCAAGAAAGCGTCTATGGATTCCACCAAAACCAGGGTCCGTGCGCCCACCTTCTTTGCGGTGATTTGTCCCGTTGCCATCAACTTGTAGAGAGTTGTGAGGCCCACGCCTACTCGGCTTGCCGCGTCCTTCACAGACATGGTTGTTCTGCTATTCATTTGTTTTACTCCTTTGGTTATAGGGCTTAAGGTGGGATGCTTAAGCTTTGAGGTTAAGAAATACGGGCCGCCGGATGGCCGCCCAGGGCCGCAGGACGCCGCCCGTTTCTAATCTTTACCATGCACCTTCGCGCATAGGCAATAAGCCCAAACATAGAACGCCCGAAAAAACAAATTAATGTGACTGGCATGTTTGCCAGTGGCATGTACCACGTAAAGCGGTACATTGTCACCGTATCGGCACGCCATTCTCTTTTGCTTTTTATGGGCGGCGGGACCTATCTCAGCCCGCACTGCGCAAGGTATTCCCCCCACCTTTGCATCATCGCCCGCCGCTCGGGCAGGCGCTCGGCGTGGTTGTAGGCGGCGGTGACCTTGTTTTTCTCCGCGTGGGCCAGTTGCAGGTTTATGAGGTCTTTGTCGTACCCCATCTCGTTCAGGGCCGTGGTGGCGGTGCCGCGCAGGCCGTGGGGGGCCAGCCGATCCGCCCACCCCATGCGGCGCAGGACCTGGAGGAGGGTTTGGTTGGACATGTGCTTTCCGGGGCGCTTGGACGGCCAGATATAGGCCCCCGCCGCGTCCGGGTTTAGCGGATTAGCAGGATTAGCAGGGTCCA
>JAERIN010000083.1 GCA_016757515.1 Alphaproteobacteria bacterium | reverse complement strand
TCCCACGCCTCCCGCGCCATGTACTTCTCTGGCACGGCCTCCCGCGCGCGGGCCAGCGCGGCCAGGTACCCCTCAAACCGCGTGATGACCCGCCCCTGATACTCCTTAAGCTCCATCGCCCCCCTCCATCCGCCGGTGCAGGGCATAGGGCAGCTGCGCAAAGGTGATCCCCAGCGGGGTCAGCGCGTCCTGCCCCATAAACTTGTGCGTGGCAAAGACCAGCGCGCCCTTGCCCGCCTTTTTCGCCGCCGCGTCATCATACGTGGCCAAAACGCCCCCGCGCATGAGGCTCAAAGCCCCCCAGATTTGCGCATGCGCCAATTATCTTGCTAAGGCACGTTTTATATATTCTGGTGCACCCTGTTCAAAGTCTATACGACTTGTAAACTGTTTATCCACGGCGTTCGTTATAATTCGCATATCAGGCTTTGGCAGAGAATAAAAATCTTCATGCACAACGAGACTCTGAAAGTTTATATCTCTTCTTAAAAACTCTAAACACGAAACTGCGATAAGTCTTATTTTTGCTATATTATCTTTTTTTGCAGCAAACATATAAATGGGTGGACTATTATCATTTGCGAAAGAATAATCAACTGTTAACTCTTCTCGGCTCTCCAAAGGATTGAATCTCTCAACGGGATGAAATGAAGATAAATCTTTCTTAACAAATTCATCAATCATTTCGTAAAAAAGATTAGCAACAACATCTCGTCTATGCAGCCTTAAAGAACAAACTCGCGTTACAATTTGACCAAATTGCAAAACAGAAGGATAAATATTTTCAATATCAGATTTTACAATAATTTTGCCATTGTCTTCTATGGCATTGCTTTCCGATAATATTTGCTGGAAAATTCTCCTCTTTGTATCAGTATTTATATCATAGTCATAAGACAATCTCATGAGAGATAATCCGTAATCACTTATCTGTACGCGTCCGTCCTCTGTATCTTCTACAAATATATCCAACATATCTCCATCTTCATGAAATAAAGGCACAAGCACTTTTAAGATATTCGGACGCTTTAGACGGACGTCTATATGCCCAGCAAAGCCAGTACGCAAATTTTGCAGCATTAGATCTGTGTTCATTTCGCATCTCCCTCAAACAAATCTGCCTGTTTTATATAAGGAAAATAATCTATATAATTCGCCACATTTGTTTCTTTCATAAAAGAAGATATGGCCCCAAAAAACGATGCATAAGGACCTTCCATTAACGCAGGATGTTTGAGATATAGACCCTCATTCAAGCGCTCTGGGGTAGCCTTATGTATATGATAACAAAAATGTAAATTTTTGGAATCTTCGTTGGCCAAAGGAGTATCATGTTGCCCATTAAATCTTATAAGTTCTATGCGTTGACCTTCTAAAGAAAGATACTCAAGCCCTACCGAAAAATCTTCTGGAAACTCAAGACTTTGTCTCAAAAAAACACGAAAACTTTGATTGTCGTTTCCCGAAAGCGTCAGGTCATTTCTCCTGTGTCTATTTTCTTCTTTCATGTCTTTTGTTGGTGCAACTTTTATAGTTTTTGGACACTTTATCAGGCCGTCTATTTTATTTAAATTCCATTTCATGGCTATGCCCCACCCATTTCATACAGGGAGATTATATCACAAAATTTGGAGTGTTTATAGAGGTCATCTTTATCCACAAAGCGGTCGTTATAGATAAGATCCCGATTGCCCGTGCTGTACGGCGGGTCAATATAAATGCACTTCACGCGCCCCGCATAGCGGGGGAGCAGGGCCTTTAGCGCGCGCAGGTTGTCCCCGTGGATGATCAAATTATCGTCCAGGTGCGGGGCGGGGCTGGCGGATTTGGCGGCGTCGACCTCCAGCGTGCGATAGGGCACGGCCAGGTGGTGGGCATAGACAAAGGGTTTTCCCTTGAACTCCAGTGTGGGCATGGGCGCGGGCTTTCTGTTGGGGTGTGCTCCCCGCC
>JAERIN010000082.1 GCA_016757515.1 Alphaproteobacteria bacterium | reverse complement strand
CCGGGCCGGGCTGGTCGCGCCGATGGACAGGCTTCCCGCGTGGTAGGCCGCGGCTGCCTCGACCACCACCGACGCGAATCCCTCGGCCCCGGCCCGGAGGCAGAAATCCAGATCCTCGAAAGAGAAGAAATAGTCGTCGTCGAATCCGCCCACGGCCTCCAGAGCCTCGGCCCGGATCAGCGGCGCGCACGCCATGATCGCCGGGACCCGGTGGATCCCTGCACCGCCCCGGCGCTGCTGGCCGTGATCGCGATGCCGCATCCGCCCGGTCAAGCGGGAGAAATGCAGCCCCGCCGACGCGATGCGATCCGGCGCCTCGCGATGAAGCACCAGGGGCGAGGCGATCCCCACCTGCGGATCATCCTCCAGGGCCCGTTCAAGAAGGGACACCGCCTCGTGCCCCAGCTGCACGTCGCTGTTCACCAGCAGTACCGCGTCAGCCCCCAGGGACAGCGCACAGCGGATGCCGAGGTTCATGCCGCCGGAGAAGCCGAGATTCGCGGTTGACGGGATCACCCGCCGCCCGGGCAGCAGGCGCTGCAGCACCTCCTCCGAATCGTCCCCGGAGCCGTTGTCCACCACCACGATCTCGTCGGGAGGACGCCGGCCCCGCTCCAGCGAGCGCACCGCAAGTACGGCCTCTCTGGGGGTCCGGTAGTTGAGGACCACCGCCGCCAGACAACGCGACTCGCGTGGCGGTCGAGCCACGAGATCGAGATAGCGCCGCTCCATCTCCGCCGCGAAGTCCTCGATGGACCGAGCCTCGGGCAGGCCGCGCTTGAGCGAGGACAGCAGCCCCGGATCGTCCACCAGGCGCTGCAGCTGCCGACGCAGGGCGTCGACGTTCCCCGGCTCGAACAGCAGCCCGCTGACCCCGTCCTCCACCATCTCGGCCATGCCGCCGAGATCCGACGCCACCACCGGCACCCCGGCCGTGAAGGCCTCGCGAATGACCAGGGGCGCATTCTCGATCCAGGTCGAGGGCATCACCAGGACGTCGATGGCGGCGAAGACCTCCGCCAACCGTTCGTGGGGCACCGCGCCGTGGACCGTGATGCCGGGGCCGTCCATCAGCGGCTCGACCACCCGGCGGTAGCCGTCGTCTCCGTGGTAGTCGCCGATTCCGCCGAAGATCTCCAGCCTCGCCGATTCCGGCTTCAGACCGGCGAACGCCTCCAGAAGCACGTGGGGCGCCTTGGACACGATGAGGCTGCCGAGGAATCCGATTCGCAGGCGATCCGAGGCCGTCCGTTCCACGCCCTCGAGCGGCTTCTGATCGATGCCCAGCGTGATCCTCTGGATCCTGTCCCTCGGCACGGCACTGGCGACGAAACGGTCCACCAGAGTGTCGGACGGCGCCAGAATCTCGTCCACCGCCCCCAACGCGCGGAGCATGTGCAGTCGGCGGCGCCGGCCGTGGCGTTCGGCCGCGTCCAGGCCCGCCACGCCATGGGCCGCATCGCGAGCCGTTCGACCAACGACTCGGGCGAGTGATTGAGGCAGACGTCGCTCGATGCCCCGCACCAGCGACGCCGCCCGATAGGCGCCGGCACCGAAGCCGGCGTGGGGACGGATGCAGCGGCCGCACCCCACGTGCGGCCCGTCGCAGGCCCGATGGTCGACGTCGAACAGCTGGCCACGGTGACACAGCAACCAGTAGTCGTGGAGGGTGGCAATGGTCGGGATGCCCGCCTTGCGAAGCCTGAACGGAAGCTCGGTGGAGAGGCAGGTCAGATGCTGCAGGTGAACGACATCGGGCGCCACCCGCCGAATCACGTTCATGGCCGCGTCGGCGATTCGCGGTGCCCGATAGGTCTCCCCGAAGGACCTGAAACCGCTGAAGGTGTTGTTGATGGCGAACAACTGCAGGCCGTCCTGCATCTGCGCGGTCACCGAGAACTCCGCCACCTGGGGATCGGCGTCCCGGGTCAGCACCGCCACCTCGTGCCCGCAGTCGCGCTGAAGCGACCGCGCCAGGGCCCGGGTGTGGATCTCGGTCCCGCCCAGGGCTCGCGGCGGGAACCCGTGCACGACGAAG
>JAERIN010000081.1 GCA_016757515.1 Alphaproteobacteria bacterium | reverse complement strand
CTACATCACCATAACGCCCGTGTTCTCCATCTGCGAGAGGCACGGGTACCTCGCCGGGGAGCAGCCCACCTGCCCCCACTGCGGGGCGCAGACGAAGGTCTGGACCCGCGTGATGGGCTACTTCCGGCCCGTGGACAGCTTCAACACCGGCAAAAAGGGCGAGCACGCCGAGCGGGTGCACTTCCGCGAGGAGCGCGTGGACACGGGGGATATGTTTGCGGCGTAAATCGTAAGATGTCAGATGATTTGCCTCAATCGCGCAGCGTCCTCGATCTTTCCCATTCAGAAGCAAGAGATTTTTTCTTGCAGGGAGAGAGCTATATTACTCTACCTCTTCCATCATATTTTGATTTTGGCGGCATATTAGACCGTGTTCACCGTGAATTGCCTGAGGGGCACGATAAAAGACATCCGAGAGATTATAATGATTTAAACTATTGTTTATTACTAAATAAAGACGGAAAATATGCATGGAGGCCTATTACTCTTATAAATCCAATATTATATGTATCTCTTGTCCGCAAAATAACAGAACAAGAGAATTGGGATCATATATTAAATAAATTTAGAGAATTCCGTGCGAATAGAAATATAGAATGTACAAGCATACCTATAAAATCATTGACAAAGCAAAGCAATAAAACGCAACAGATTCTTAAATGGGTAAATTGTGTAGAAGAAAGATCTGTTTCTCTTGCTCTTGAATATAGCAATTTAATACATCTAGATATATCAAATTGTTACGGATCTATATACACTCACTCTTTCTCCTGGGCCATGCATGGAAAGGAATATTCGAAAAAACCTGAAAATCGTAGAAATAGAGACCTTATAGGAAATGTAATTGATGGTCTTATTCAAGATATGTCTTATGGACAGACAAATGGAATACCGCAAGGTTCTGTTCTTATGGATTTTTTTGCTGAAATTGTTTTAGGGTATGCAGATTCTCTATTATCAGATGAGATTAAGAGGAAAGAAATTGAAGATTATAAAATAATAAGACATAGAGATGACTATAGAATATTCACAAATAATATAAGAACAGGCGAAGAAATTGTTAAATTAATAACAGAGACAATACAAAAGCTTGGGATGTCATTAAACTCTAAGAAAACAAGATTTTGTGAAGAAGCAATAATAAACTCAATTAAAAAAGATAAAATGTTTCTCATGAATAATATTAACTTAAAAAGTAATTTAGAAAATTTTATTCTATCTATATATGAATTCTCAAATAGCTTTCCAAACTCTAATCAAACGAACAAGCTATTAGAAATATTCTATAAAAAAATATATAAAAAGAAAAATATAAAAAATATTTACTATTTATTAAGTATTGTTGTTAATATTGCATATCACAATCCTGTCACTTATCCAATTTGCGCATCTATAATTAGTAAATTACTTGATCTGACAAAAGACAGAGAAACAAGAGAGAGTTTCTTAGAAAAAATAAGAAATAAATTTGGCAATATATCACATATATCACATTTCATGATATGGTTGCAGAGAATAACCTTATGTTATAAAAGAAAAGAAACATATGAAGAAAATCTATGCAAACTGGTTGCTGGTGAAGATATTGAGATATGGAACACGGAATGGCTTAGTAATAATATAAAAGAAATAATTAGATCAAAAGATATAATATCTGAAATAGAAATAAATAAAATAACAAATGTTATCATGCCGAATGAGGTTTCATTTTTCAAGTATTAGAACTTCTAAATTCGACAATTTAATATGCCCCCGTCCTCCGTGGTCACGGCACATAACCCCCCCCCCGCGCTCTCCGTGCGCTCTGTGGTTGACCACAACACCCCGGCCCGCAGCGATCGCCGGGGTGACGTGGGCGGAGGGTGCCATAATGCGGAGCGCGGGGCCACCAAGGCGGTATCTGGGCGGTGTCTCAGCGGTGGCCCAGCGGTATCCCGGTGGTGGCTGGGCGGTATCTGGGTGGTAGCCAGGCGGTATCTGGGTGGCAGCAACTTTTGGCCGATCCAGGCGAGCACAGACCCTTCCCACGCCCTTGACTATACAACATTTTCGCGCT
>JAERIN010000009.1 GCA_016757515.1 Alphaproteobacteria bacterium | reverse complement strand
GCGCCGGCGTGACGGCCGGGGTGAGTCCGTGCCACAGGGCGAAGGCCCGTGCGGCCTGGTGCAGGAGCATCCCTATGCCCGTGACGCCAGCCCCCTGGCCCGCCCCGGCCTGGGCCCTGGCCGATATAGGCCTTCTGGTCAACACGACCTCCCTGGGCATGGCGGGGCAGCCGCCCCTGCCGGTGGACCTCACCCCCCTGCCCCACCCGGCCATCGTGTGCGACATTGTGTACAAGCCTCTTTACACCGACCTCCTCCTGAACGCCGCCGCCAGGGGCAACCCGGTCGTCACGGGCATAGGGATGCTCCTGCACCAGGCCGCACGGGCCTTCGCCCTGTGGCACGGACTCACCCCGGCCGTCACGCCGGCGCTTGAACGCGCGGTCCTGGCGGGCTAAGACGGGCGGGCAACAACCAAAAAGGGAGAGCACACCATGGCGGGCAGCGTGAACAAGGTCATCCTCATCGGCAACCTGGGCCGGGACCCAGAGGTGCGGACCTTCCAGAGCGGGGACAAGGTGGCCAACCTGGCCGTGGCCACGTCCGAGACGTGGAAGGACCGCCAAACCGGGGAGCGCAAGGAGCGGACGGAGTGGCACCGCGTGTCCATCTTCGCGCAGGGCCTGGTGGGCGTGGCGGAGCAGTACCTGCGCAAGGGCTCTAAGGTCTACCTGGAGGGGCAGCTAGAGACCCGCAAGTGGACGGATCAGCAGGGGCAGGATCGCTACACGACGGAGGTGGTGCTGCGCCCGTACAACGCCACCCTGGTCATGCTGGACAGCCGTAGCGGCGGGGGGGGGAACGCGGGCCACCCGGCCTTCGCCAGCGACATCCCGGCGAACAGCGGGCCCAGCAGCGCGGGGGGCAACACCCCGCCCCCAGCGGACGACGACATTCCGTTTTAGGCTGCTGTAGGTCGCACGTTTTAGGCTGTCACCCCGGTGCACGTCGGGATCAGGGGGTCTTCTGTTGCCACTCGGTCTCGGCTTGCGCCGGGGTGACAAGATAATTTTTAAAGCAAATTGCCAAACATAACGTTTGTCTGGAGCGCAATAGAGCAGCACCACCAAGCAGCACCACCAAAATGGTATCTGGGCGGTGGCCCAGCGGTGACGTGGCGGTAGGACCGCGATATCTGGGCGGTGGCCTAGCGGCAGCACAGCGGTATCTAGGCGGTGGCGCGATCCCGGTGGATTTTGGGCGCGCGGGCCCGGCTACGCTTTTGAGTATACACCACTTTTCCTCTGCGGGTCAAGGAAAAAAATCTGCGTGGCAGTATGACTCCAGGCCCCTCCCCCCGCCGCCCGGATAGCCCTATACTCCCCCCCCAATGGCCCTGATTGACCATGCGATTGACCGCGCCCGGGTGGTTCTGGCGGTCTTGGTACTCCTGCTCCTCGCGGGGGCGTACGCGTACGCCTCCATCGCCAAGGAGTCAGACCCAGACATAAACATCCCCATCATCTATACATCCCTACACCTGGAGGGGATTTCCCCTGCAGATGCGGAGCGCCTGCTTGTCCGCCCGATGGAGCGGGAGTTAACCACGGTTGAAGGCGTGGACGAGATGCGCTCCACGGCGTACCAGGGCGGGGGGAATGTGCTCCTGGAGTTCCAGGCGGGGTTTGATGCAGACACGGCCATGGCGGACGTGCGCGAGGCTGTGGACAAGGCCAAGGCCGAACTGCCCGCCGAGGCGGACGAGCCGAGCGTAAACGAGGTGAACCCCTCCCTCCAGCCGGTCTTGGTTGTCACATTGTCCGGCCCGATGCCGGAGCGTGCGCTGTTGGACCTCGCGCGGGATTTACAAGACCGCATAGAAGCCATCCCATCCGTGCTGGAGGCACAGATAGACGGGGACCGGGAGGAGGTGGTGGAGGTTATCGTCTCTCCGCAACTGGTGGAGTCTTATGGCCTGGAAGGGAACGATCTGATTGGCCTTTTCAGCCGCTCAAACCGTCTTGTGGCCGCAGGGCGACTCGAGAGCCCGGCGGGGGGTTTCGCGGTGGAGGTGCCGGGCCTGTTTGAGACCCCGGCGGACATCCTGGCCATGCCCCTTTTGGTGGAGGGAGATAGCGCCGTGACAGTGGCGGACATAGCCAAAGTCCGCCCCACGTTTAAGGACCCGCAGAGCTTTGCCCGCATGAACGGTCAGCGGGCGATTGGCCTCCAGGTGGTCAAGCGCACTGGGGAAAACATTTTGTCCACCATTGCGGCGGTCCGCGCCACAGTGGAGGCGGAGCGGGCGTTCTGGCCGCCCGGGGTGGAGGTGACCTACACCCAAGATGAGTCCGAGAACATCCGCACCATGCTCTCAGACCTCCAGAACAACACCATCAGCGCGATTTTGCTGGTGATGGTTGTGCTTCTGCTGGCCTTGGGTTTGCGTCCAGCAGGTCTGGTGGGGGTGGCCGTGCCGGGGGCCCTCTTGTCAGGGATTTTGTTACTTTACCTGGCCGGATTGACGGTGAATGTGGTGGTCCTGTTCGCCCTCATCCTCTCTGTGGGGATGCTGGTGGACGGCGCGATTGTGGTGACGGAGTACGCAGACCGAGAGATGGCCGCGGGTGCTGCGCGACGCACGGCGTATGCCGCGGCGTCCCGGCGCATGGCCTGGCCCATCATTGCCTCCACGGCCACGACCCTGGCCGCGTTCTTCCCCCTCCTATTCTGGCCGGACGTGGTGGGAGAGTTCATGAAGTATCTGCCGCTCACCCTCATCGCTGTCCTGACGGCCTCGCTGGCCATGGCCCTTGTCTTTGTGCCCACCCTGGGTGTTTTTGTAGGGGGCGCAGGACAACGTCTTCCCCAGAAACAAGAGCCTGGCCTGAACCACAAAGCGACAAGTCTCTTGAGCATCGCGCGTTCTGTGCCTTGGTTGCCACTGATAGCTTCTGCAGGTCTTTTCACGCTTATTATGGCCTCATTTTGGGGATTAATGTGGGCCGTTTATTGGGCCTCTTGGCTCTTTGGTTTTGATCTGCAATGGATAAGTGAGGCAGCCGCACAACCGGGCAAAGCGGCCGCACTTGGCTTTGGAGCAACCTCTCTGCTCGCCATTTTGGGGCTTTTGGTCTGGTACACTCGGGCTCTTCGTGCGGCGCTCGCCCGGCCCTTCCTGGTCCTGGGGGCCACGCTGGCCCTCCTCGTGGGGACCTGGGGCGCGTACATCCTGTTCGGCAACGGGGTGGAGTTCTTCCCGGACATAGAGCCTGAGACCGCGACCATTTTGGTCCACGCCCGGGGGAACCTGTCCGTGTGGGAGAAAGACGCCTTAACGAAAAAGGTGGAGGCCAAGGTCCTGGAAACATCGGGGATAGAGGCGGTCTACACCCGCGCCGGCACGCAGCCACGGGGCGGGCGCGGAGACCTGTCGGAGGACGTTATTGGGCAGATTCTCATCCAGTTTGAGGACTGGCGCGAGCGCCCCCCTGCATCAGAGATCCTGGAGGGCATCCGCAAGGCCACTACGAATATCTCTGGAATTCAAGTGGAAACGCGCGAGCAGCAGGGCGGGCCGCCACGGGGCAAAGACGTGCAGGTGGAGTTGTCTTCCCGCTTCCCGGAAAGGCTGCCCGCTATGGTCACGCTCATTTTGCGAGCCATGGGAGAGATTGGCGGCTTTAGGGACATAGAGGACAGCCGTCCCCTGCCCGGGATTGAGTGGGAGATGACCGTGGACCGGGCTCAGGCTGCCAAGTTTGGCCTGGATGTGGCCACCATCGGGGCCTATGTGCGCATGGTGACAAACGGCCTTATCGTGGGCACCTACCGCCCCGAGAGCGCGGACGACGAGGTGGATATCACCTTGCGCTATGACGCGGCGGACCGGTCTCTGGCTGCGCTGGAGCGTATCAAAATCCCCACCCCAGCCGGGCCCGTGCCCATCTCCAGCTTTGTGGCAAAGCAGCCAGAACCCGCCACGGGGACAATCAACCGCGTGGACCAAAAGCGAGTCCTCACCGTGCAGGCGGACCTAGAGCCGGGCCTGAACACTGCGGACAAGGTAAGCGCCCTGCGCGCCTGGCTCGCCGAGCACAGCGCGGACATAGACCCGCAGGTGGCTGTTTCTTTCCGGGGGGAGGACGAACAGCAGGCCGAATCCCAGCAGTTCCTCATAGAGGCCTTCACCGTGGCTCTGGCCCTCATGGCGCTTATTCTGGTTTCGCAGTTCAACAGTTTTAGCAGCGCTTTTTTGATTCTGACCGCTGTTGTCATGTCCACCATCGGGGTCATGCTGGGCCTCCTCATCACGGGTCAACCCTTTGGCGTCATCATGTCCGGCGTGGGCGTCATCGCCCTTGCAGGCATCGTGGTGAACAACAACATCGTGCTGATAGACACCTTTGACGTCCTCCGGCGCGAGGCCCCACCCGGCACGCCCGTGCGAGACATTGTCATGGAAACAGGGGCCCAGCGCCTGCGCCCCGTTCTCCTGACCACCGTCACCACCGTCATCGGTCTTCTGCCCATGGTGCTTCAGGTGAACATAGACTTCCTGGGCCGGGACATCACCATAGGCGCACCATCAACGCAGTGGTGGGTCCAACTCTCCACCGCCATCGTCTTTGGCCTGACGTTCTCCACGGCCCTGACGCTTATCGTCACGCCCTGCGCCCTCCTCGCGCGCGCGCGCGCGGCCGCCTGGGTCCGAGCCCGCCTGGCCCCCTTTCTGCAAAAAGGCGCGTGACAGGGCGAGCGGGCTTTGCTATCCAGGGTGCCACCTATGGGCACCACACACGCACAACAGCCTTACCGCCCCGCACCGGACCAAAACATGGCCTACCTGATGCGCGGCGCGCTGGAAACTGAGGCCCGGGCCGTGGCGGCCTTTGCCGCGTCTGTGGGGATCCAGACACTAGAGGCCGCGGTGCAAGCCATTGATGCCGCTCCGGGCCCCCTTATCGTCGCAGGCATAGGCAAGTCTGGGCATATCGCCCGCAAGATTGCCTCCACATTCTCCTCCCTGGGCCGCCCGGCGATCTTCCTCCACGCGGCGGAGGCCAGCCACGGAGACCTGGGCCTTGTGCAAAAAGGCAGCATCGTTCTGCTCCTCTCCCACTCTGGCGAGACCACAGAACTCTCGGACCTTTTGGCCTACTGCACACACCACAGGATAGACATCATCGCCCTCACGGGCCGGGCGGACAGCACCCTGGCCTGCGCAGCCAAGATCGCCATCACCTATGGCGCGGTGGATGAAGTCTGCCCCAACGGCCTGGCCCCCACGACCTCCACCACCCTGGCCCTGGCCATCGGGGACGCCCTGGCCGTGGGCCTTGCGGCCTCGCGCGGCGCAGCACCAGAAGACTTCCGCCGCTACCACCCGGGCGGGAAGCTGGGGGCCCGCCTGATGAAGGTGGCAGACCTTATGCTCACCGGGGCATGCGTGCCCACCGTGGCTCCTGACGCCCCCATGGAGGACGTTGTGATCGTGATGACGGCCAAGACTCTGGGCGCCGCGATCCTTGCTGAGGGTGGCCGCCCCGTGGGGATCATCACCGACGGGGACCTGCGCCGCCACGCCGGGGGCCTCCTGGCTGCCCGGGCGCGCGACATCGCCACGCCAGACCCGGTGTGCATAGGGCCAGAAATGATGGTGTCCGAGGCGGTGACCCTCATGACCGACCGGAGAATCAGTGCCTGCCCCGTCACAAGCCCTGAGGGTGCCCTCGTGGGGGCCCTCGGCCTCCACGAGGGCCTCCGCGCCGGGGTTGTGGTGGGAAGCGGCAGGGAGCCCTAAACCCACGCTGCCTTGCCACTCGCCCCCTGATTGTGTAGCCTTCCGCCCATGGCGGAGCCGGCGCAACGGGGGGACGAAGAGGCCCGCCCGATTATCATCAAGAAGATAAAAAAGGGCGGCGGGGGCCACCACGGCGGGGCGTGGAAGGTGGCGTACGCCGACTTCGTCACAGCCATGATGGCCTTTTTCCTGCTGCTCTGGCTGCTGAACGTCACAACGGACGAGGCCAAGAACGCAATCTCTGGCTACTTTGACCCCACAGCCCCGCGCATATCCGATTCCGCCAGCGGCGCGGGGGGCGTTCTGGGTGGCCTGACCATGTCATCAGAGGGGGCCATGGCCTCTACGGTGCAACCGATTATGACGCCGCACCGCCCCGAGACAACCCGCCGGCCCTATGGCGGGGAACAGACGGGAGAGGGCGGCCCCACGCCGGAGGAAATGGAAGAGGCCGCGCGAGAGGCCGAGGAGGCCCGATTCGCATCGGTCAAGGCCGCACTGGAAAGGGCTCTGTCCGAAGATCCGGAGCTGTTTGGACTTTCTGAGAACCTGCTTGTGGACATGACGCCTGAGGGTCTGCGGATACAGATCATAGACCGAGAAGGCGGGGCTATGTTCCCCAGAGGTTCTGCACAAATGTTTGACAAAACGCGGCACCTCGTGGCCCTGATCGCAAAAGTGGTGGCCAAACTGCCCAATGAGGCCTCCATCCGGGGGCACACAGACTCCGCGCCCTATGGCACGGGCGCAAGCTATACGAACTGGGAGCTTTCAGCGGACCGGGCGAACGCCACGCGCCTGGCCCTGCTAGAGGCTGGCCTCGCGCCCGCGCGGGTAAACAATGTTATGGGCAAGGCAGACCGAGAGCACCTTGTGCCCGACAAGCCGCTAGACCCTCGCAATCGGCGCATCAGCGTGATTTTGCTGCGCGAGGAGTTGAAGCAAAAGCCCGTAGCCGCGCCCGCCGCCCAGTCCGCGCCTGAGAAGCCCCCAGCCTTAGGCCCCGGCGGACAGCCCGTGGGAACCTTCAGAAAGACCCCCGGCGCGGTCGCGTTTCCGTGAAGGCGTCGCCAGCCGCCTCCAAAAGGGCCTGATCACAAAAGTCCACAGGCAGAGGAGTCCGGCCCAGCTCTTGGGCGACCGAAGTCACACCATAGCCCGCAAGGCCACACGGGACGATGCCGGAAAAGTGCTGCAGGTCTGGGTCTATGTTCACCGCCGCGCCGTGGAAGGCCACACCGGAGCGCACGCGCACGCCGATCGCGGCAATCTTCTCCTCCCCAGGTGTCCACAGGCCCACGCGGCCCTCCCTGGGCGCGGCCTCCACCCCAACGCTGGCCAGAGCCCGGGCCACCCAGTGCATAAGGCCCTGCACATGCCCACGGAGATTCGGCTCTGGGCGCAGGTCGCGAATCACATAGGCCACGCGCTGCCCCGGCCCGTGGTAGGTCCACCGCCCGCCGCGCCCGACTCGGTAAATTGGGAAGCGGGGCTTCAGCAGGTCCCCCTCCTCCGCGCTGGTCCCCGCCGTATAACAGGGCGGATGCTCCAATAGCCAGACGAGGCCAGGCGCAACGCCCGCCCTAACGTCCTCTACCCGAGCCCCCATCGCGGCCAAAGCCTGGGCATAAGGCGTCAGGCCTGGCGTCACAAGAATGTCCATGTTGCAGGCCACTATCAAAGGTTGTAATTGCTGCGCCGCCGCGCATGTTTTTCTTGCACTCCTTGTGCACGTAGGGCAAGTGTGGTCTTGCGCACGTGCGCGCAGCAAAAAGGACCTTCCTTGGCCATGCCTGCCATCTCTGATCTTGCTCTCCCTGTCCCCGATTGCCCCCCGGCCAAGGACCCATCAGAGGGCCGCCGCATGCTTATCTCTGCTGCAGCAAAGCGCCTTCCCGAGGGCGCGACGGACGCACAGCAGAAGCTCCTCACCCTCCTGGGAGAGTCCATTGCGGATGAGGACCTATGCTGCTTCACGCCCGAACTTCTGGCATCCACAGCCGAAACACACTGGAAGATGGCCGTGGCCCGCCCGCAGGCGGGTAGCCCTATGATCAAGGTTCAGACCGTCCCGGCGGGTGCGCAGCCCTACCGCATGACGGTGGTGGATGTGGCTGGACAAGACATGGCCTTCCTTGTGGACTCCATTGCGGCAGAGGTGAATCGGCACGACCTACTCATCGCTCTTTTGAATCACCCCGTCCTCTACATGCGCTATAAGAGCACAAGCACGGGCGCGCCGGAGGACGTGACAGGCAAGCCGACTGAGGGGTATGAAGCGCGCTCTCACGTTCATCTGCAAATTCGCCAGGCCCTCTCAGGAGAGGCGCAAGAGTCCCTGGCCATGGGCTTAGCGCAGGCTCTGGGGGATGTCCACCTGGCCAACCGGGATTGGGCCGCCATGCGGGAAAAACTGCGCGAGGCCCAAGCGCACCTGGAAAGCGCGCGGACGGACATTCCGGCGCAAGAGATGCGCACCTATTGCGACTTTCTGGACTACCTTCACGAGAACAACTTCACCTTCCTGGGCTACCGAGAGTACCAATTCACCGAGGGCGCGGAGGGGGAGATCACAAGCGCCACAACCCCAGGGGCCTCTCTGGGCGTTCTGCACGACGGCGTGACGCCAGCCTATATTAACGAAAAGACCGAGAGCCTGCCCGCCGGACTCCAGGCCGTGCGGCGCAACTTGCCCCCTGTGGCAGTCTCAAAAACCAACCGGGTCGCCTCCGTACACCGACGTGTGCCCATGGACGCCGTTGCCGTGAAAGTCTACGGCAAGGACGGCAAGGTCGTGGGCGAAAAACTGTTCCTGGGCTTGTTCACCTCTGTCGTCTACTCCCGCAGCATTCTGGCCATTCCCCTGCTCAGGGAAAAGGTGGAAGCCGTGCAAGCGGCCTTTGGCTTTATGTCCGGGTCTCACAACCACAAAACCGCTCGGCACATCCTGGAGAAATACCCTAGGGATGAGCTGTTCCAGATGGATATAGAGGCGCTAAAAAACGTCGTTGGGGCCATCATGCGCCTGGCCGAGCGGCAGCGGATTGCCCTGTTCACCCGCCCGGACACCTTTGGGCGCTATGTGTCCTGCCTTGTCTATATCCCTCGGGATCGGTTTGGCACGGGCCTGCGCCAGAAGATGCAAGACATATTGGAGGCCTCCCTGTCCGGGCGCTGCACCGCCTTTTCCACAATCGTGGATGACTCGGTCTTTGCGCGCGCCATGTACACCATCGCCGTGGACCAGGCCAAACCACCGCAGTACGACCTGGGTGCGGTGGAAACCCTTTTGCAGGAGGCTGGGCGGAACTGGGCGGAACGCCTGACTGTGGCCCTGGCCTCCGCCTTGGCGGACGAGGAGGAGGTGGCGCGCCTGGCGGTGCGTTATGCCGATGCTTTTCCGCTGGCCTACCAAGAGTTTTACGCCATCCGCCGCGCGGTGTACGATATCGCGGAGATAGAAAGGGTTCTGGAAAGCGGGCGTACGGTGGTGGACCTCTTCCGCCCCACTGTGGACGGGCTGACGGAGCGGCCTTTGCGCCTGAAGGTTTACCACCCCGAAACGCCCCTGCCCCTGTCCGACGTTTTGCCCATCTTGGACAACATGGGCCTGCGCGCCGTCTCAGAGATGCCCTTTAAGGTCCAGCCAGAAGGGTCTGCGCACCCGGTGTGGATCCACGATGTCCTGGTGGAAGCCCCGCGCCCGGTGCACCTGGACGCCGTCAAGACGTATTTTGAGCACGCGTTCTTGAAGGTCTGGACGCGGGAGACGGAAAGTGACGCCCTAAACCGTCTCGTCCTCGCGGCCCCCATGAATTGGCACGAGGTCGCCGTCTTGCGGGCCTATGTGCGCTATCTGAAGCAAACGGGCTACCCTCTAGGGCGGACTTTTGTGGAGAGAACTCTGGTGGAAAACCCGGTCCTCGCGCGCCTGCTGACGGACCTGTTCAAGGCTCTACACCGCCCAGGGATAGAAGAGAAAAAAGAGCGCCCGGCCCTGGTCAAGTCCCTAGAGGATAAGATATCCTACGCGCTGGAGGACGTGGCGTCTCTGGACCAAGACCGCCTGCTGCGTGCCCTGGTAGGCCTCATCCAAGCCACCGTGCGCACCAACTATTTCCAACGGCGGGAGAACGGCCTCCCCAAGCCCTACCTCGCACTAAAGATAGAAAGTAGGCGTTTGGAAGGCCTGCCCCTTCCGCGTCCGTTTATGGAGATATTCGTCTCCTCTCCACGGGTGGAGGGCGTGCACCTGCGCGGAGACCGAATCGCCCGGGGAGGCTTGCGCTGGTCCGACCGGCCCGAGGACTACCGCACGGAAATACTGGGCCTAATGAAGGCACAGATGATAAAAAACGCCGTTATCGTCCCCATGGGCTCCAAAGGGGGCTTCGTTGTGAAAAACCCCTCGTTGGGGGACCGCGCCGCGCTACAGGCCGAGGGGGTGGAGTGCTACAAAACCTTTATTCGCGCCCTCCTGGACATCACAGACAACCGCGTGGGGGACCGCGTCGTGGGCCCAAAGAACGTCGTCCGCCGAGACGGAGACGACCCCTACCTCGTCGTCGCTGCGGACAAAGGCACGGCCACCTTCTCTGACATCGCCAACACGATCGCCAGCGAGGAGTATGCCTTTTGGCTCGGCGATGCCTTCGCGTCCGGCGGGAGTGCGGGCTATGACCACAAAAAAATGGGCATCACAGCCCGAGGCGCGTGGGAGTCCGTTAAGGGCCACTTCCGCGCCCTGGGCCACGACACGCAAAAACAACCCTTTGATGTCGTCGGCGTGGGGGATATGGGCGGGGACGTATTCGGCAACGGGATGCTCTGCTCAGACCGCATACGCCTGATTGGCGCGTTCAACCACGTGCACATCTTCTGCGACCCAGATCCCAACCCAAAAAAAAGCTTTGTGGAAAGGCAGCGCCTGTTTGAGGCCGTCCAAGGATGGGACGAGTATGACCAAGCCCTACTCTCAAAGGGCGGGCGCATTTACGACCGCGCAGACAAGATCATAACCCTTACACCCGAAATCATGGCGCGTTTTGACATCGCTCAAGAGCGCGTGACCCCCCAAGACCTCATCCGCGCAATTCTGTCTGCCCGGGCAGACCTCGCGTGGTTCGGCGGCATCGGAACCTATGTGAAGGGCCCCGGCGAAAGTCATGTCGATGCCGGTGACAAAGCTAACGACGCCCTGCGTGTGGACGCCGACGCCCTGCGCGTCCGTGTTGTGGGTGAAGGCGCAAACCTGGGCATGACCCAGGCCGCGCGGGTGGCATTTGCACAGGCCGGTGGACGGGTGAACACGGACTTCATAGACAACTCCGCTGGCGTGGACTGCTCTGATCACGAGGTGAACACCAAGATCCTCCTTTCAGACGTTATGTCAAAATCAGATATGGCCCTGGAAGCGCGGGACGCGCTCTTGGCACAAATGACGGACGAGGTGGCGGCCTTGGTCTTGAAAGACAACTACGAACAGGCCCTGGCCATAGACGTGGCCGTTGCCGGCGCGGCGACGGATGCCGGGGAGCATGAGGCCCTCATGGAGGCCCTGGGCCTGGACCGGGCTCTGGAGGGCCTTCCAGACAGCGAAACCCTGGCCGCCCGCGTCCGTGCGGGAGGGGGCCTGACACGGCCAGAGCTGTGCATGCTCCTCGGACACGCCAAGATCGCCCTCAACCGGGCCCTCCTGGACAGCGACCTGCCTGACGACCCGGCCATGAACACCTGCCTCCATGAGTATTTCCCGGAACCGATCCGTAAGGCCTATCCCGACGCCATCGTCCGCCACCAGCTCAGGCGCGAGATTGTGGCCACCTCTCTGGCGAATCGCATCGTAAACCGCATGGGGCCAACCTTCGTGGCAGACCTCGCGCTCAAGACTGGGGCCCCGCCCCCCACGATTGCGCGGGCCTACATAACCGTGCGCGAAGCGCTGGACTTGCCCGCCCTATGGTCTGCACTCCGCAAGCTAGACAACCAGATCCCCGCGCAGGTCCAAATCCATGCCCTACGGGAGATTGGGGTCGCCGCTATGCGGGCCACGCGGCGCCTCTTGGCCCGAGAAGGCTGCTGCACAGAGTCCGACGTCCCAGATTTTGGCAAACAAATTGGTGCCCTGGCCAAGGCCCTGGAGGACGTCCTGCCCGCAGAGGCCTGTGGGTATATGGAGGGCCGGGCCAGGGAGCTAGCCGCACAAGGCATACCCCCCAAACTCGCCCAGCGCCTCGCGGCTCTGCCCACCCTCGCAGCGGGATTCGACATCGCCTGTGTGGCCAAGGAAGTGGGCGCCGCCCCCCTGGCCGCCGCGCGAGCCTACTTCGCTGTAGGTGATCGCTTTGGTATAGACTGGCTCCGAGGCCAGGCCCGCGCCCTGCCCCAGGGAGATGCATGGTACGCACGCGCTGCTGCTGCTGCGTTGGACGCGTTGTTCGCCTGCCAGGCGGGCCTGGCCGCCCGGGCCCTGCGCGACGCCGGTGACGCGCCGGAGCCCGTAGCTGCGTGGGCCCAGGCGCACGCGGAGCGCGTGGCTCAGGTGGCGCCAGTCCTGGAGGCTATGCGCACAGCGGAGGACGCCTTCACCCTTCCCATGCTTATGGTCGCCGAACAGCGCCTGCGCGGCTTGTATGGGGGGTGACCGCCCGCCTGCGCGCGGCCTGAAAGGCCTGCAAAGACAGAAATAGTGTTCTATATAACACCTCATACCACAAAATATTTTTGGCTCTACGTGGGCCCCCCTTTGCAGATCTTGTGCGCCCAGGCCGGGTGCCCTACTAGGGCCAAAGATGGGTGAGGCTGGGCGCGTGTTTAGGAGGTGTGGACGGGTGGCATTGTGCGCCCTCGTGGCCTTGGCCCTTTCCGGGGCACTCCTGGCCTGGCGTCTACACAGCGCGCCCCTCACCCTGCCGGACGTGGCGAGAGACTGGCTCACCACGCGGCTTCAGCCGCCAAGCGGGAACCTCACCATAGACAGCGCCGCGCTCTACTGGCCCCGCGTGGGCGGCCCCCTGTATGTGCAGGTGGGGGGGCTGAACCTCGCCCAGACAGAGGGGCGAACCCTGCACCTACCAGACATGGGCCTAGCGCTCTCTCTGTCTCCCCTTGTCCTGGGGCAAATCCGGGCACGGGGCCTTGTCCTCACGGACCCGGAGGTGACCCTCGTCGCCTCGCGGAGCGGGGTCCTGGCCCTGGAGTTGGGAGGAGAGGGCGGAGCAGCCGCCATCGCCATCCCAAAAGGCGACTGGGACCTGACCACACTCAGGGAGTCGCTGCCCCCGGCCCTTCGTAGGCTGGACTATGTGCAGATCCGCGGTGGCCGGGTAGAGGCCCGCTATGCGGATGGGGCGCGGGAGATCATGTGGACCGCTCCGTTGTTGGACGCCCGCCTGGCCCGGTCTGAGCGGGGGCTGGTATTGGAAGCGGAGACGACCTCAGTGCCACACGCAAAAATCCAAGCCGCGTGGGAGGCCTCCACGGGCAAAGCGCGCGCAGGCGTGGAGGCCTCTGGCCTTTCCCCGGCAGCGCTGTGGGTTGCCTGGCCGGGCCTGCCCCGCCCCGCCGTGCCCCTGCCGCCCCTTAGCCTAAAAGCGCGCCTGGCTTGGCACCCGGAGGAAAAACGTGCGGCGCTTGAGGTTTTTAACGTCACAGACGGAGACGTCACCGTAAGGGTCTCAGGCACACTCGCGCAGCAAGGCGCGGGTGGCTGGGGTGGATATGTAGAGGGGCAACTGGATGCGCTAGAGCAGGCCCGGCTGGCTGAGGCCTGGCCCCACGCTCTGCGCTATGGCCCGGCGTGGGAGTGGCTGGGACAGAATCTCTCCCAGGGCACATTCAAAGACATCACAGCGCGAACGGACGTCTCAATAGGGCCGGAAGGCCTGCGGGCCACGGGGGCCACAGCGGAGTTCGCGTTTACGGACATGACAGCAGACTACCGCGCGCCCCTGGCACCAGTAGAGGGCGCGAACGGCACAGGGCGGCTTGACGCTAGGGCCCAGACCCTGACCCTGGACATGACCGAGGGCGCGCGCGTGGGGGGCCTGACCCTGGGCCCTGCGCACCTGGCCGTGGACCATATCCTGACTGTGGGTGTTGGGCGGGCACGCTTCTCCACGCCTTTGGCGGGGGCCCTATCGGCTCTGGGCAGGTATCTGGTACCGGAGCCTATAAACGCGGGGCGCTATGTGCCCCTGGACCCCAGTGCCCTGGTAGGCAACGTTGCTCTGGACATCGTTCTGGACCTTCCGACGCAGCCGGGGGCACGGGTGGAGGGCATTGACGTTGTGGCCAGCGGCAAAGTCACGGAGGCAAGCATCCCAAACGCCGTAGGGCGGGCGGACCTGACCCAAGCAGCGCTGGACGTGACCCTGAAGGACTGGCTCTTGACCCTAAAGGGCCAGGGGCATCTGGCCAACGCGCCCGTCGTCTTCACGCGGGAGGCGGCCCTGCAGCCCGCCGCCGTAAAGGCCGCAGGCTTTGCCATCCGTACCAAGACCGACCTCACACTCTCAGAGGAACTGCGGGCAGCACTGAGGCTGGACCTGGAACCCTATGTCACAGTCCCGGCCAGGCTGGAGGTGACGGAGACCAGGGCGCAGGACAAGAGCGGGCGGGCAGAGGTGACGGCGGACCTGGCCCCTTCGGGGTTGGCCATCCCACCCTTGGGCTACGCCAAGCCGCCCGGCGCGCCAGCCAGCGCCACTCTGTCCGCCCACTTCGCCCCAGGTGGAGTGCTGTCCGAGGTGCGTGACCTTTCGGTCGCGGGGCCAGACCTGTCCTTAAAAGGCGTACGCATGGTCTTCGTAGAAGACGGCCAGCACCTAGAGGCCCTCACCGCGCCAGACGCGGTTGTTGGCCAGACCATGGCAAGCCTGACCTATAAAGCCGCTGTGGGAGGGCGGCACACTCTCACGCTAGAGGGCCATGTGGTAGACGCCACGACGTTCCTGTCCGGCGCCCCCTCATCAGAACAGGCGGCACCTGAGGACAGTCCTCTGGACATCACTCTATCTGCCCAGACCCTCATCACCGGGCCGGGCAGAGCCCTGGGGCCCATAAGCCTGGCCGCCGCGCGGGAAGCCTCTGGCCGCCTGTCCCGCCTGGGGATGCGGGCCGAGACTCGCCCCGGGACGCTGGAAATTAACTACAGCAAGGGTACGCTCACCCTGACCGCCACAAACGCAGGCGCGGCCCTGGCGACTTTTGGCTATGCCGGTGTGACGGGCGGCACGGCTCGGATAGAGGGGAACGCGGACCCCACAGGCACCGTCCGGGGCAACGCCCTGATGGAGGCCTTTACCGCGCGTCGCGCGCCGGTCTTGGCCAAACTCCTGGGGGCCATGTCCCTCACGGGCCTTTTAAACGCCCTGAACGGCAAGGGCCTGGCCTTTTCCCGCCTGGAGACCGACTTCACCTGGGCCTGGAGGCCTGGGGGGGCCCTCCTCTCCCTCTCGGACGGGCGCTCCTCCGGAAACGCCCTTGGCCTTACCTTTGGCGGCACCCATAACCGGGCCACAGACGCCCTGGACCTCACCGGGACCGTTGTTCTCCTCTCGGGCCTCAGCGGCCTTGTGGGCAAAATCCCCGTCATCGGTACCATCGTCACCGGGGGCGGCTCCGGCGTTTTTGCTGCAACATATACCATAAGGGGCTCTCTCGCCGCCCCAGAGGTGTCCGTAAACCCCCTGTCCGTCCTCGCTCCAGGCGTGTTGCGCCAGATTCTTTTTCAGCCATAGAATGCCAGAACAACACAATATATGTATCAAGTGCCTTTAAAGGCGCTATGAGTGGCTCCGCAGGGCGCACAAACAAAGAACGCGCCGCGCGCTGACTCTCTTCGCGGTTTGGGGGCTATGGCGGGCCGCGCATAAAATGGTTATAGTGGGCGCATGGCTCGGACCCGTGTCCTGATCGCAGACGACCATGCCCTCATCAGGGACAGCCTGGCGTCTTACCTCTTGCGGTCCATCCCAGACGTCCAGGTGGACGGGGCGGCCAACCTGTCGGAAGCGCTGAACGCCGCAGCAGAGGCAAAGCGGGCGAATGCGCCATTTTCCCTGGCCCTGTTGGACCTTAGAATGCCCGGAATGCACGGCCTGAAAGGCCTGGCCCGCTTCCGTGCGGCCCATCCGGACATACCAGTAGGCTTCCTCTCGGGCCTCGCGGAGGCTCAGCATGTAGAGCAGGCCAAAACCCTGGGTGCCATGGGCTACCTGCCCAAGAGGGAAGACGGAAAGCGCTTTATAGAGGGCGTGCGGACCATCCTGGCAGGGAAGGCCTTTTGGCCCACAGGGCCTGATGGAGCGCCTGTCTCCGCCTACGACCACAACGGCGACGGTCCCTGGCAACCCGATAGCAGGCCTCCGCCGACCTTCACGCCCCGGGAGCGCGCAGTGATAGACTGTCTGGCGCGCGGCCTGTCCAATAAAGTCATTGCGGGGAATCTGGACGTGCAGGAGGTGACTATAAAAATGCATCTGCGCCATATCTGCGCAAAGCTGGGCGTGAGCAACCGGACCCAGGCAGCCCTGCGCCTGCGCGACTTGGGCTTCCTCGCGACAGAATGACGGCTGTTATGGGCCGGTGCGGACAAAACCCAGCCCGTGGTAAGCGGCTGCGGGGCCGAGGTCTGCGGCAATACGCAGCAGCTGGTTGTACTTCGCCGTCCGGTCTGCGCGCGCAAGAGAGCCTGTCTTGATCTGCCCGGCGTTCATGGCCACCGCGATATCTGCGATAGTCGTGTCTTCCGTCTCCCCTGATCGGTGGGAAAGCACCACGCCAAACCCCGCACGTTTGGCGCGCTCTATCACCTCAAGAGTTTCTGTTAACGTACCGATTTGGTTTGGTTTTACCAGGACAGCATTGCACGCCTTTTCGGTTACACCCCGGGCTAGCCGGACCGGGTCAGTTACCAGCAGATCGTCCCCCACAATCTGGACCTTTTCGCCAAGGAGGGCCGTAAGCGCGGCCCAGCCGTCCCAGTCGTCCTCGGCCAGGGGGTCCTCAATGGACACAATCGGATAGGCCTGGCATAGATCCGCGTAGTATCTGGCCATCTGTTCAGCGGATAGCTCTTTTCCCTCAATGTGATACACGCCCTTCTTAAAAAACTCTGTCGCCGCTGCGTCCAGGGCGACCACGACGTCCTGCCCAAATCTGTACCCAGCGGCTTCAGTGGCCTTCGCAATATACTCAAGCGCTTCACGGGCAGACTTCACATTGGGCGCGAAGCCGCCCTCATCCCCCACGTTGGTGGAAAGCCCAGCCTGTTGCAGTAAAGCCCTAAGCGCGTGAAACACCTCTGACCCCGCGCGCAGGGCCTCCGCAAAGTCCGCCGCACCCACGGGCATGATCATAAACTCTTGAATATCAACGGTGTTGTCCGCATGGGCACCGCCGTTCAGGATGTTCATCATGGGCGTGGGCAGAAGGTGCGCATACGCCCCGCCCAGATACCGGTACAGGGGCATCCCATGCGCGGCGGCAGCAGCCTTGGCCGTGGCGAGCGACACCGAAAGGATAGCGTTCGCGCCCAAACGCGCTTTGTTTTCCGTGCCATCCAGGGCGATCATCGTCCGGTCTATGAGGATCTGCTCTCCCGCGTCCATGCCGCCGATGGCCCCTGCAATCTCCCCCTCCACGGCCTCTACGGCTTTCCGCACACCCTTGCCGCCATAACGCGGGCCGCCGTCGCGCAGCTCGCACGCCTCATGCGCCCCCGTGGACGCGCCCGAGGGCACCGCCGCGCGGCCCACGGCCCCGCACTCCAGCGTCACCTCGGCCTCAACGGTGGGGTTACCCCGGCTGTCCAATACCTCCCGCGCCGTGATGTCTATGATGGCGGTCATTTTTTTGCCTCCAGATTCTTGATTTTATGAATAGTCAACGTGTACGCTTTCTTATAAGCTTCTCTCATAAGACATTTGCAGGCCTCAAAACTTTCTTGGGAGGGATTTAGGATACAGGCCCAAGCCATCCACGCGTAGACAGGATGAGGGAGCAGCTTGTCTATCACCGCAAAATCAAAATCCCCCTCTATAACGCACCCCTTTCCGGGTCTTTTTGGAAGGGGACCAAGAATGGAATGATAGGTTTCCTTCTTAAGACCAATGTTAAAACGGAAAATACCAGGCCTATATAGATTGGAAGATTTATCGTTTTCGCCATCTTTATCTTTTATAGTGCAGAAATATGTGCCTCTTTTTAGTTTTTGTCCAGGATTAACAAAAAAACTACGCTCCCCCCATGTATCCAGAGGACGTACATCCAAGAAAGTATCAAGAATGAATTCCTCTATTTTTTCTCGATTCACGATTACCCCCCCGCCACCATACGTCCCAGCATCTCGCGGGTAAAGAGCACGAGGGAGCCCATCATGGCGGGCAGGAACAGGAACAGGGCCAGGAACATGGCGATAATCTTGGGCACGAAGACCAGGGTGATCTCCTGGATTTGGGTGAGGGCCTGGAGCAGCGCGATGGTGACGCCCACGGCCAGGCCCACAAGGAGCACGGGCAAGGAGACCGTCACCACAAGCCATATGGCCTCTTGCCCCAGTTCTATAAGGCCCTGCTCAGTCATGTGACGGCGGCCCTCCCGGCGTCTTGCGCCGCGCGCGCGGCGGCCCATGAACCACACACCTCCGGCTCGCGAACAGGCGGGGGCGGGGGCGCAGCGGCCATAACCTGCTCTACATATAAGGTCATGCCCGCTGCGACCTCACCCCCCGGCAGCCGGTAGCGCCCCCCGCGCCCGACCTCGCCCGACTCGGCGAAGAGAGCAAAGGCCAAACCCTCATGGTACTCAAAGCCGCGCTGCTCCACGGGGTCCACAGTCAGGGCAACTTCGTCCAGATCATACGCGGCCAGCGCCTCCGTGAGGTCCGCGTAGAGGGGGGCAAGGTCAGAAAAGCCCGCCAAAGGCCCGCAGGCGTCCAGCAGAGGCAAGAGGTCTGGGGCCAGGGCCGCCACCCGCGCCCGGTCCCGCTGCGCAAGGGCGTTAGAGACCTCTGACACCTGAGTGCCGATGCGCCCTGGCAAGGTCACGTCCAAAGTCACCGCCCCTGCCCCCATGGCCCGCGCGGCCAGCACGGCCAGGAGCGCAAGCTCCACAATCTGACCAGAGCCAATGCACTCACACCCTATCTGTGTCACCTGCCGGGGGGCTCCTAGGCCGTCCACGCGCAGGGCGTCATTCGCATAGGACAGGCGCAGGGGGCGCGGTGCCCCCGCCAGGCGCGTCGCGGCTATGCGGGCTATCTGGGGCGTGATGTCTGCCCTTAGAGCCATCATCCGGCGCGAGGCCGGGTCCATAAAGCGGAAGGTCTGTGCTGCCATCGCCGCCCCCGGACCCGGCGCGAGGAGCGTATCCTCAAACTCGGCCAGAGGGGGCTTAACCTGCGCGTAGCCAAACCGGGCGAACACCTCCATCGCCGCAGCCACCGCAGAGGCCTGCCCCCCTGCCTCTGGCGGGAGGAGGTCCGCAAAGCCCTGGGGCAAAAGCGCGGGGGGCGGTGTGGCCGTCATGGTGGCAGTCTAGGCACCGTCCGCCCCTTTGGCCAGGGCCCAGGTGCCAGAGCCCCCCTTCCCTTGCAAAGGTATTGGGTTCCTTGCCCCCCGCCGGGAAAGGTGGGCATAGTGCAGCCCATGGGCACGGTACTCCCCTTCCCTCAGGCGCTGGAGAAGCGCGACCAAAGCGGGCACCCTCGCGTGCTCCTGCTGCAAGGGCCTGTGGGGCCGTTCTTTGCCCGGCTCCAAAAAGCCCTAAACACCGAGGGGTGGGAGGCATGGCGCGTGGCCTTTCACGCCGGAGACGCCCTTTTTGCGGGGAATGACAGGGCCCGACGTGTGGACTTTCCCGGCAGCCCCGACGCCTGGGAAGGCTGGCTCTCTGCCCTGCTGGACAGGGGGAGCGTGGACGCCATGGTTGCCTTCGGGCCGGAGCGCCCCCCCCACGCGATCGCCCGCCGCGTGGCTGCCGCGCACGGTGTGCCGGTCTTGTGTCTAGAGGCGGGCTATATCCGGCCCGGCTTTATCACGGCGGAGTGGGGGGGAAACAACGCGGCCTCCCCCCTCGCAGGCCGCCTGCCCCCGCCAGGCTGGGCCCCCGCCGGGCCGCCACCGGATGAGGCGCGGGATTTCCACAGGACGCCCTGGATGGCCACCTGGGCTTCACTCTATTACATCGCGCGGGAGGCCCGCTCCACGCAGGTCCAAAGGGCCCTTTTCCACCGCGCGACGCCCCTGTTGGCCGAGGCTGCGGGCTGGGCGCGCAACGCCTTGCGCAGGTCCGCGCTGTGGACGCACGACACGCGGCGGGTAGCGGACCTGGCCTCCGGTCGTGCCGGGCCCTATACCCTCCTTCCCCTTCAGGTCCCCCAGGACGCAAACCTGGGCGCGCCGGCCCTGGGCTGGACAAGCCCCCGCCTCATAGCCTCGGCCATAACAGCATTGGCGGCGCACGGCCCTCCAGACCACCGCTTGGTGTTCAAGGTTCACCCCATGGCACGGGGGCACAGCACAGAGCCTGCCCTTATCCGGTCCACGGCGCGGGCCCTGGGCGTAGAGGACCGGGTGGAGATTCTGGAAACCGGGCCCCTGGGGCCCTTGGCGCGGGGGGCGGCGGCGATGGTGACCGTAAACTCCACCTCCGGCCTTTCGGCCCTACACCACGGCACACCCATAGTGGCCCTGGGTCGCGCGCTCTATACCCACCCTGCCCTGGTGACCTGCACGCAGGGGGCGGAACCTGACTGGCCGTCCGCCTTCACGGGCCGCGTGCCCGTGGCGGATGCAGCTCTACGCCGGCGCTACATTGCCTGGATCCGCGAGGAGGCCCTCATCCCCGGAGACCTTTATGCCCCCTTGGGGGTAGGCATAGCCATCCGGGGCGTGGCAGAGCGACTTAGCAGCCTTTCGGCTAAGAAGATGACCTCGATGTCTGCGCCTCAGATGGGGGCCGGGCGAGAGCCTTGAACGGGTCTATAACGTCCAGGGTCCGCTCGATCATTTCCCTGTTCTGCTTGGTCAACTCCTCCAAGACCGGGTTGGCCTGCATCAGGCGCTCAGCGGTCTTTAGCCCATCAAAAGACTTTGATATCTGGGCCTGCAGCCGCTCTTGGTTGGAGATGAACAGGTCCAAGGCATTTTCCAGGTACGCAGAAACCAGGCCCTGAGCCGGAAGGCCACGGAAGGCAATAAGTTTGCGCCAAAAGCCCGAGGGCAAGACAGGGCCGGCGTGGCCATCCTCGCCAGAGGTGTCCACCGCAGCCTGCTCTAGAACCTGGGCCGTCAAGTCTTGCCCCGTCTTGGCGTCCTGCACGACGAAGTCCACGCCTTCACGCACCATGTCACGCAAGTCTTGTAGCGTCACATAAACCGACTGCCCGGTGTCGTACAGGCGCCGGTTGGGGTACTTCTTCACGACGATGGGGCCGCTGTTTTTGGCTCTAGGCATAAATTTATCCTCCTTGAGTTTCTACGCATGCTGCACGGTGCAGCATAGCACAAAGGCGCAGCATGAAAAGGGGGGGCCTTGCGATTCGCGCGAGTCCGTGGCTCTAATCACCCCGCTTTAGCATGAGGAGGGCTAGGACAATGCAAGATGCGGCGGCGCGGGCACGGATGGCAGCAGAAAACACGGCGGCAGAGGCCCAAGAAACGGAGCGCGCAGCGCAGCAGCGGGTGGAGACTCTGCGTGGCAAGATTAGGGCGCTGAAGATGGTCCCGGCGCAGACAGAGACCCAGCGCAGCGAGAGGCCCCTCACCCGCACACAGAGAAACCCGGAGGCTCTGGCACCCCGGCCTATGGAGCGTCTGGCTGCCTGGGCTGTGGCGGGCGCAGGCGCAGCCTGGCTGACCCTATCTGCGGTCTACGCCGCCTTGAACCCTGGAGTGTTCGCTGCGGGCCTAGCGGGGCCGATTGTCACGGCCTGCCTGCCGCCCCTTCTGGCATGGACCGGCTGGTCTGCCCTCGCCCGCAGAGCCGAGGTGCGAGCCCTGCGGGCCGAGATTTGCGACCTGCTCTTGTCCCCGGACGGGAATGTCCTGTCCGCCGAGGTGGGAACTCTCGCACGCCAGGCGACCCAGGTCTCGGCCTCCGCGCGGACCATTCTGCAATCCATCGCGCGGGCCCGCGCAGGCCTGCGGGCGGAACTGCGGGACCTCGCGGGCGTCTCTCAGAAGGCGGAGTTCCATATGGGCCGCCTGGCGGAGTCCCTCGCCGCCCGCACCACAGCGGCGCAAAAGGCCGCAGACGATATGGAGGGTCAGGTGGCCGCCATTGCCACCCGCGCTGGCGCAGCCGAGAGGGCCGCGCACACCGCTCGGGAGGCCGCAGCAGAGGCCGCCCAGGGCTTTGGGGATTTGGATGTGCGCCTGGCCACGCATACCGAGGGTTTGCGTGCTGGTGCAGCGGCGGGAGATGCCGCGGCAAAGGCTTTGGAAGCACAGGGCGGGGCCCTGGCTGCAGGCGCAGGGGCACTCCAGGCCCAAACGCGGGACCTCGAGGCCGCGGGCGCGGCTCTCTCTGCCAAGGCAGCGGCTGTGGGAGAGCAAGCCGGAGCCGTGGAGGCCGTCGGAGAGCGCACAGCGCACCTTTTGACCGAGGCGGCGGCCGGGGCCGTCAGGGCCGCAAGCACGGTGGAAGAGGCCGGAAGGCGCGCTGGTTCACAAGTGGAGGCCGCCGGGGGGGCCCTCGCGGCGCAGGCAGAGGATGCCGCGCAGCGTCTGGCAGCCCGGGCGCGGGATCTGGCCAGTGCAGGCCCAGAGACCGCCGCGCAGGTTGAGGCCGTTCTGCGTGCGCTGGAGTCCGCCACCAAAGGCCTGGAGGCCGGCACGGACAAGGTGCGGGCGCAGGCCCGCGATATGGGCGCACAAGCGCAAAAGGCCCTGGAGACCCTGGAGACCAGGGCCGGGGGCCTGGAAGCAGCGGCCAAGCGGCTGGGCGGGGCCCTAGAGTCCCCCCTGTCCGCAGTGGAAGAGGCCGGGCGGACCCTGGACGCCCGCGTGGGCGCTGTGGACGCGGCCCTGGCCTCTCGGGCCGAGGGCATGTTGAAGGCTGCGGGGGACGTGCAAAAAGTTGCGCAGTCTGTGCAGGACGGCCTGCGAGTCAGCACGGCCGAAGTCTCGGGCCTGTGTGGACAGATCCGCGAGCGCACGCACAGCGCGGGGGCGGAACTGGCGCAGCACAAAGACGCCCTGTCCAAGGCGGCCGCAGAGGCCGAGCGCGCTCTGGGCGCGGCAGGCGCGTCTCTGGCGCAGCAAAAATCCGCCCTGGCCGCCCTGGCTGAGCGCACGGCGCAGGACCTCACCAAAACGCAGGAGGCCGCCTCTGGCGCACTGGGTGCGCTCCGCACAGACGCGGACAGAACCCTGGAGCGCCTGGACGCAGCAAAGGATGGCCTAGCGGCCGGGACTGCGGACCTCGCATCAGAAAGCCAGCGTGCCCTTGCCAGCATCATCGCCGCAAGAAACGGAGTACAGAGCGCAGCGGAGCGCCTGACACCCGTTTGCGAACAGGCCACAGAACGCGCACAGGCCCTGCAAGCCAACATGGTCGCGCTGGGCGAAGCCCATGAGTCTGGGGCGCGGGCCCTGGCCGAAACAGTAGAGACCGCAGGCGCTCTGTTCGCGGCACAGGTGGAGGCCCTTGGGGCCTCTGCGGCCCGCGCAAGCGGGGACATGGAAGACGCAGGCGCACACATCGCGGCCTCCGGGGCGATACTGGAGGACACAGCGGAAACCGCCAAAGTGCGCCTGGAGAACCTGGGCGCGGCTCTAGAGGCCGCAGAAGACCGGGCCCACATTGCCGCTGACCGGGCCGTGGCCCGCCTGGAGTCCGCCAGCGGTGCCATAACAGCGAAGCTGACTGACTTTGAAACCGGAACCGAGGGGTCTCTGGCCCGTCTGCGCGAGGCCGGCGCAGCTCTAGACGCACACGTCAAGGGTCTTGCCAGTGGCGCGGCCGCTGGCGCTGCGGCCCTGGCCGCCGCTGGGGACAAAGCCCGTGCAGAGGTCCGGGCTCTGACCGAGACCGCCACGCAAGCGGCCCTTGAGGGGCAGAAGGTGGCCGCCGCCCTGGAGCAGCAGCGCACGGCACTTGCCCACGGCGCAGCAGAGGAGAACGCAACTCTGGCCCGGTCTGCGGATGCCTTTGCGCTCCGGGCCCAAGCCCTGGCCGAAAGCCTGCGAACCACGACACAGGCCACTCAGGCACAGAGGCAGGCCCTGACCGATCAGGCCGAAGACCTGTCCCGCGCGGCGGGGGAGAGCGCGGACCGCATGGCCCGCGCAGCGGCGGATCTGATCAGCCGGATGCGCGAGGTGGAAGGCACCGCCGGCACCTCCACCGAACGCCTGTCCGAGGCTGCCTGCGCCCTGGAGACGCGGGCCGGAGCCCTCGTGTCCGCAGCGCAGGGCGCGGTGCAGGGGGCCGCCCAGACCGCCGGTCAGTTTGAGGCGCAGGCACGGGCCCTGGCCGACGCCTCTGTCCTGGCCGAAAGCGCGGCGCAAAAGGTCGCGGCCTCCTCGGCACGCCTGAAACGCGGGGCGTTCCTGGAGCAGGCCACCTTCATCGTGGAAAGCCTGCATTCTCTGTCCCTGGACGTCACCCGCTTGGCGGAGGGCGGCGTTGATGAGCGCGCTTGGCGCGCCTTCCAGCGCGGGGACACGGCGGCCTTCACCCGCCGCCTGGCCCAGCTGGAGGACGCCCTGCCCCTGCCCCGCGCGCAGCGCAAGTTTGCCGAGGACGGGGAGTTTAGGGCTTATGTACAGCGCTTCCTCCACAAGTTTGAGTCTCTGTGGGACGGGGCACAGGAGGCAGACCACGACGCCCTCTTGGCCACCACCTTTGCGGGAAGCGACATGGGCCGGCTTTACCATCTCCTTGCGCGTGTGGCGGGGCGCACGCCGCGCCTCCCCCCACTGCCGGACAAAGCGGGAGCGTCGTAAATGGCCGCGTTCGGTCGCCTTGTTGGCCTGTTTACGGTGACCAGTGTCCTGTGCGCCCTTATCTATTGGGCAAGTCTCTGGGAGCCCCCGCCCCCGCCAGAGCCACCTGTAATCACCGTCACTCTCCCCGTGAACGGCCACATTGGCGCCGCCCAGACCGCCATCGCCTTCGCCAACCTCCCCAACGTGCGCAACTTCGCCGGGCCCTACCTCGCCGCGCGATTCGCCCAAAACGCCGGGGACTGGGCCGCGGCCAGCGCCTACATGCAGTGGGCTGTTCAGGCCGGTCCACGGGACCCTGCCCTTGCAGAGCACGCCATGATCCTGGCTGCCGGGTCTGGCTCCCTGGACCAGGCCGCCCGGATGGCCCGCAAGGCCCTCAACGCCGGGAGCACGAGCCCCCTGCCGCACCTTGTCTTGGGCGGTGTGCTCATGGCGGAAGGCGATGAAGACGCCGCCCAGGCCGCCTTGTCCAGCGCCGGCAAATCTGGGTTTGCTCTACCCAAAACGGCGGAACCCCCGGACCTCGCGCAGGCCCTTTTGGACAATGCGGGTGCGTTCCTGTCCTCTGGACAGAGCGATGGGGCCCGCGTTCTGAGCCAGCTTGCCCGCGCTCTGGAGCCAGGGGCCGCGGTAGAGCGGCAGGCCACGGCCCTGGTGGGGCAAATCCACGCAGATGCCGGGCGCGACGACCTGGCTCTGTCTTACTTCCAGGCCGTGGGGGGTGGGCTGGATGAGGTGGGCACATTCGCGCGGCAGGCGTGTGCGGACCTCCTCGTGCGCCTAGGCCGCACTACGGAAGCCGTGGCAACGCTGGAGGCCTTGGCCGCAGAGGCCACAGACCCGGCAGTGCGCGCCCATGCGCTGACCCAAGCGGGAGAAGCGGAGCGCGTTTCGGGGCGCTGGGACGCTGCTGTGGCGTCCTACGATCGGGCCGGTCTGGCGCTGCGCGAAGCCGAGGTTGGCCCGGAAGCGCAAGGTTCCCTCCTGTTCCTGCGAGCCGTGGCCCTGGATGGCGCGGGGCGCTGGGCAGAGGCCGAAGAGACACTTAAAGAGGCCTTGACCCTCGCGCCGGATAACCCCGAGATTTTGAATTATCTGGGCTACAGCTGGGTAGACCGGGGTCTGCACCTGGACAAGGCGCGGGCGATGCTGGAGCGCGCCGTGGCGGCCCGGCCCGACGACCATCACATTGTGGATTCCCTGGGGTGGGCCCTGTTCCGCCTGGGGGACTGGGCCGGAGCCGTGGCCCAGCTGGAAGAGGCGGCCTCCCTCGCGCCCTATAACGCCGTTGTGGCGGACCACCTGGGCGATGCGTACTGGCGCGCGGGGCGGCGGGCGGAGGCGCGCTTCCAGTGGCGGCGAGCCCTGAACTATAGCGATGATGAGGCGTTAAAGGCCCAGATAGAGTCCAAGCTGCGCTTGGGCCTGCCCGAATGAATCTTTTCGCGCCCGCGAAGGTAAATCTGTGCCTGCACGTAACGGGCCGCGCAGATTCTGGGTACCACCTGATTGAGAGCCTTGTGGCGTTCGCTGACATCGGGGATTGGGTGGATCTGGTCCCTGGCGCCGGAGACGTAGAGGTCCGTGGGCCTTTTGCGGGGGCAGCCGGGTCGACCGCAGACAACCTGGCCGTCCGTGCCCTGGCCATGTTTGGTGGCGCGAATATGTTCACGACTCGTATCGTAAAAAATATACCTGTGGCCGCCGGCCTCGGCGGTGGTTCCGCCGATGCGGGGGCCGTGGCCCGTGCGCTGCGGAAGACGCGCGCAAATCTTTTGCCCCTGGGTGCCGATGTTCCAGTCTGCGCGCTCTCCCAGCCCTGCTGGACCCGAGGCATGGGCGAAATGCTTACGCCCATCAAGACGTTCCCAAGCATTCCGATTCTCCTGGTTTGTCCTAAGGCCCCCTGCCCCACGGCCCCCGTCTTTGCGGCCTTCACAGGGCCGTTTGCCCCCCCTATCGCTGATCCGCCCTTGGCGTTTTCTAATATTCATAACCTTCTAGATTTCTTGGCCCACACGCACAATGCCCTGGAGGCCCCGGCCAAGACGTTAATACCCGAGGTGGCCACAGTCCTCTCGGCGTTACGCAGGGTGGGCGCACAGATAGCCCGCATGTCTGGCTCCGGCGCGGCCTGCTTTGGCCTGTTCGCTGATGCCAAAGAATTACGATACGCAACGAATCGTATCCGAAAATTACATCCCGACTGGTGGGTGCACGCGGGGTTATTGCAGAGTTTTCCACTGTTTTTGCAGGGCTCTAGAGAGCGATCTGCTTGACGTTTCTCAAATAGGCCTGTATGCCTATCTGTGCTTGTTCCGTTGTTCTTACAGGTTTTGATGGTACACACACCTGTCCTGCTCCAAGACGTTCTGTCCGCTCTCGCCCCGCGCGGGGGGGAAACTTATGTGGACGCAACCTTTGGCCTGGGCGGCTACAGCCGGGCGATATTGGAGCACGCTCCGTGCCGTGTCATAGCCCTGGACCGCGATCCAAACGTTCAGGGCGCAGCGGACGCACTTAAGGATTTATTTTCGGACCGTTTCGTATTTATATACGGCAACTTTGCAAACATTGGAACCCTTGTCCCCGGGTCTGTAGACGGCATCGTAGCAGATTTGGGCGTGTCCTCCCCGCAGCTGGACCAAGCAGAGCGCGGCTTTTCTTTTCAGGCCGATGGCCCCTTGGACATGCGCATGGACACCCGCCTGCCGGGACCAACAGCCGCAGACATTGTAAACTCCTATAGCGAGAAAGACCTTGCGGATATTTTTCATCGCTACGGGGGGGAACGCTACGCCCGCCGGGTGGCACGCAAAATCGTGAGAGACAGGCCCTTTGCGCGCACGGGCACGCTTGCCGAGGCCATCCGCGCCGTGGTCCCGCGCAGCCCCAGGCAAAGCATTGACCCGGCAACGCGGAGCTTTCAGGCCCTGCGCATCGCCGTGAATGACGAGATAGGTGCCCTGAACGCCCTTTTGGAGGCCAGTCCAGCCCTCCTCAGGCCCGGCGGACGCCTGGTTGTCGTCTCCTTCCACTCCCTGGAGGACGGGGCGGTAAAGGCTTTTTTCCGCCAGACAAGCGGCGGCCGCCCCGCCACTTCGCGCCACACGCCAGAACTCCAGACGACGCCCAGCCCGGCCCTTTTCAGATCAGGCGGGCGCAAACATATTGTGCCTTGCGTGGAAGAGGTTGTGCGCAACCCCCGCGCACGCTCCGCCCGCATGCGCTGGGCCATACGGACGGAGGTGCCCGCGCAGTGAGATACGATACGGCTTGTATTATAACGCTCTTCGGCCTAGCCGTGACTCTGGGTGCAGCGCTCCTGGCCGTCAGTCAAGACGTGCAAAACACTCAGGTTGAGATCGCCCGGCTGGAACGGGAAACACACGAAGCGCGAGACAGGGTCCACACGCTGGAGGTGGAGTGGCACGCGTTGAACCGCCCAGACCGTCTTGAGGCCCTGATGGAGGCGCACGGCGATGCACAGGCCGAGTGACACGCTGCGCCAGGCGCAGGGGCGGACAGCCCTCTTGCGGATGGGCTTTGCCCTGATGTTCCTCATCCTGGCCCTGCGCGCGGGGGAGGTCGCCTCTTGGCCGCCACCTCCGCAGCCACACCCATACGAGGAACCCCAGCGCCCCCGGCGCGGAAACATCGTAGACGCGCGCGGGGCGCTTTTGGCCACAGATATTGCGGGGCAGAGCCTCTATGCGGACCCACACCTTATCGCGGAACCGGACACGACCGCACAAGCTTTGGCGCGAATCTTCCCCAACGCTGGCGACATGACGCAAAAGCTGCGCCAAGACGCGCGCTTTGTGTGGCTTGCCCGGCATATATCACCGGCGCAGGCCAGGGCAGTGCTAGAGATAGGCGAGCCTGGCCTGGTTTTCCGCGCGGAGCCGGAGCGTGTGTATCCCCAGGGACCCCTCGCAGCGCACCTCATAGGGCACACAGACGTAGACGGGCGGGGCCTGGCCGGCGTCGAGCGGGCGTTTGATGGTGCGCTTGCGGCGGGCCAAGATGTGCGCCTTACCATAGATATTCGGCTGCAGCACGCGCTGGAGCGGGAGATCGGGGCCGCCATGGAGACATTTTCCGCCAAGGCGGGGGCGGGTGCCATCCTGGAAATCGCCACAGGCCGGGTCCTCGCGGGCGCGAGCCTGCCAGACTTTGACCCGGCGCGCGCAGGAGCAGCCAGCGCGGACAGGCGATTCAACCGCCTGACCCTGGGAGTGTATGAGCTGGGCTCCCTGTTCAAGGTGTTCTCCACCGCTGCGTTTTTGGAAGCGTACCCCAAAGAGGGCTTGGCTGCGCGGTTTGACACGCGTGAGCCCCTGCGCTCTGGCCGCTTTGTTATCCGCGACTACCACCCAGAAGAGCGCATCCTGACAACAGCGGAGGTGTTTGAACACTCCTCCAACATCGGCGCGGCCCTGATGGCGGAGCGGGTCGGCACGGAACGCCTGAAGGCCTTTTACGCGGCACTAGGCCTGTTGGAGCCCATGCCCGCGTGGCCCTTGTCTGAGGTCGGGCGGCCCCTCGTGCCGCGACCGTGGCGAGATATCTCCACCCTCACGGTGTCCTATGGGCACGGAATCGCCGTCTCGCCCCTACAGCTGGCCACCGCAGCGGCCGCAGTCCTGGGCGATGGGCGTCTCCGCGCGCCCAAGATTGTGGAGGAGATCGGCGCGCCAGTGGCCGCGCGGCAGGTGCTCTCGACCGCAACAGCGCAGACCATGCACACCCTGGCCCGCTTGGTCGTAACGGGCGGGACGGCCAAGGAGGCCGATGTGCTGGGCTATGCTATCGGTGGCAAAACCGGCACGGCGGAAAAGCCCGGCGCTACCGGGGGGTATGACAGCACCCGGATTATCTCCTCCTTCGTGGGCGTGTTTCCGGCGCATGCACCGCGCTATCTAATCTTGATAATGGTGGACGAGCCGAAGGGAACCAAGGCCTCCTACGGCTACGCCACCGGCGGCTGGGTCGCGGCCCCGGCGGTCGCCCGTTTGGTCCAGTCTATGGCGCACATTTTGATGATCCCCCCTATCGGAGAAAGCGGCAACAATGTTTGACCTCACGGGCATAGAGGGAATAAGCGCGGACAGTCGGACTGTGGAGCCGGGGTGGCTCTTCGCTGCCATCCCCGGCGCACGGGCAGACGGGCAGACATTTATCCCCCAGGCCGTGGCGCGCGGGGCCGTGGCGGTCCTCGCCCCACCGGGGGCCGCAGTGCCGGAGGGCGTGCGCCTTTTGGAAACCGCAGACCCTCGCCGGGACTTTGCTCTCATCGCAGCGCAGTTCCACGGGGTACAGCCTGAGGCCATCGCAGCCGTGACAGGCACCAACGGCAAGACCTCAACAGTCCAGTTCGCGCAGCAGCTGTGGGCGGCCCAGGGCCACAAGGCCGCAGCCCTGGGCACACTGGAGGGCGCAATGACCACGCCGGACCCGGTGGCACTGCATACCCGCCTGGCAACGTTGGCGGCCCAGGGCGTCACACACCTGGCCATGGAGGCCTCGTCTCATGGCCTGGACCAGTGCCGCCTAGACGGTGTGCGCATCTGCGCCGCTGCGTTCACCAACCTCACGCGGGACCACCTGGACTACCACCCGGACATGGCGGCCTACCGCGCGGCAAAGCTGCGCCTGTTCGCGGAGCTTCTGCCAGAGGACGGCCTGGCCGTGGTGAACGCCGACGGCCCCGAGGCGCAACACTTCGCCCGCGCCGCGCGGGGACGGGTTGTCACCTACGGCGCGTCGGCAGGAGCGGACCTGCGTGCGCTGGCCCTAACCCCCCTGCCCCACGAGCAGCGTGCGGAGATGGAGGTTTTCGGGCGGCGCTTTGCCCTGGCCCTCCCCCTCGTGGGGGCCTTTCAGGCGTCCAATGCCCTGGCTGCCCTGGCCCTGGCCTCTGGCGGGGAGAAGGAGTCCGCCTGGGCTCTGGCACCCGCCCTTGCGCACCTTTCCGGCGTGCCGGGACGGATGGAGCGTGTGGGGGCGGCCCCAGTCTATGTGGACTACGCACACACACCCGACGGGCTGCGAATCGCCCTCACAGCCCTGCGGCCCCACTGCGCGGCCCGCCTGATCTGCGTCTTTGGCTGCGGGGGAGACCGCGACGCGGGCAAGCGGCCCACAATGGGCGCGATTGCTGCGCGCCTGGCGGACGCCGCAATCATCACCGACGACAACCCGCGCGGAGAAGACCCTGCGGCCATACGCGCGGCCATCCGGGCCACTGCGCCGGGTTCCCTGGAGATCGGCGACCGGCGGGAGGCCATCCGCGCAGGTGTGCGCATGCTGCGCCCCGGTGACGTACTCCTCATTGCCGGCAAAGGGCACGAGGCGGGCCAGACCATCGCCGGAAGAACTTATCTTTTCAACGACGTGGAGGAGGCCAAAAAGGCCTTAGAACAGCCATGAACACAAACGCCCGCACACACTACGCCCACTTTCAGACCACGCAGATCACTGTCCGTGCGCCGGAGGCCGTGCCGCAACGGGCCTGGGCCCGCGTCGCGGGGGTGGTGGAGTCCGCAAAGGGCATGTGCTTTTTTCTGGAGCACTGCTGCGGGCCTGTGCCCGCCGGGCTCGGCAACTATAGTTTCTTGCCCTTGTCCACCGGCTCCGCGCCGGACCCTCACGCCCTGGCCCCTATAGCGCCCGAAGCCCTGTCCCCCGGCGATGTGCTCCTGTTTGAGGTCACCGGGGCCAGAACGGCCCTCCACGCCTTGCGCGCCGTGCGCCCCGTGGCCTAATTTCGGCCCCTATGCTCACCCTGCCCACCATATGTCGTCGCGAGGCCCCTGTCGTCTGCGTGGGTCCCGTCACCATAGGCGGAGGGGCACCCATAGTGGTCCAGTCCATGACGGACACAGACACGGGGGATGTGGAAGCCTCCGTGGCCCAGGTCCGGGCCCTGGCTACTGCGGGCTCAGAGCTCGTGCGCCTGACCGTGGCCGACGACGCCCACGCCCGAGCGATCCCCAAAATCCGCGAGGCCCTGGACGCCGCAGGCGTGGAGGTGCCCCTTATCGGCTGCTTTCACTACAACGGCCACGCGCTGCTAAAGCGGCACCCCGCCATGGCGCAGGCCCTGGCAAAGTACCGCATAAACCCAGGAAACGTGGGCTTTGGGGACAGCCGGGACGTCCGCTTCGCGCAGATGGTGGAGGCCGCCCTGGAGCACGGAAAGCCCGTGCGCATTGGGGTCAACTGGGGCTCTTTGGACCAAGACCTCGCAGCCACAATGATGGACGAGAACGCGCGGCAAGAAAGCCCCGCCCCCGCCGGGGATGTTATGCGTGAGGTCCTGGTTCGCTCTGCCCTGGACAGCGCCCGCCGCGCGGAAGACTTGGGCCTACCTGCCGACCGGATTATCCTCTCGGCTAAATCCTCCCGTGTGCTAGACCTTATCGCCATCTACCGCGCTCTGGCCGCGCGCAGCCCATACGCCCTCCATATCGGTCTAACCGAAGCCGGGATGGGCCTGCGCGGGATCGTGGCCTCCGCCTTGGGCGCGGGCATTTTGCTGCACGAGGGCATAGGCGACACCATCCGCATGTCCCTCACGCCCCGTCCCGGCCAGGCCCGCACAGATGAGGTCCGGGCGTGCCAGGAGGTCCTCCAGTCTCTGTCCCTACGCCATTTCACGCCTCAGGTGACGGCCTGCCCCGGCTGTGGCCGCACGACGTCTGCCTTTTTCCGCGAACTCGCCCAGCGCATTGAGGACCACATCACCGCAAAAATGCCGGAGTGGCGCGCGGCCTATCCGGGCGTGGAGGGGCTGCATATTGCCGTCATGGGCTGCATCGTCAACGGGCCAGGGGAGAGCCGGCACGCAGACATCGGCATCTCCCTGCCCGGCACAGGGGAAGACCCCGCCGCGCCCGTGTTCATAGACGGCCAAAGGGCGCATATCCTGCGCGGGCCGGACATAGCAGAACGGTTTGTCGCCCTGGTGGAGGCCTATGTGCGCCAGCGCTACGGCGACCAAAATGGGTGAGGGGCCCTGGGCGCTTATAGGGCTGGGCAACCCCGGCGCGGCCTACGCCGGTCACCGACATAACGTGGGCTGCATGGCTCTGGATGCCATAGCGGGCCCGGGCACGGCGTGGCGCACAAAGTTCCAGGGGCTTTACGCCCAAGGCCCTGGGGGCACCCACCTCCTCAAGCCCCAGACCTTCATGAACGAGTCCGGGCGCGCCGCAGCAGCCCTCGCGCGGTTCTACAAAATCCCCCCCCAGCACATCTGGGTGTTCCACGATGACCTGGACCTCGCCCCCGGAAAGGTCCGCGTGAAGGTCGGCGGCGGCACGGCGGGGCACAACGGCCTGCGCTCTGTGGCCGCGCACCTGGGCGCGCCAGGCTTTGGCCGCGTGCGCATCGGCATCGGCCACCCCGGGCACCGCGACCGCGTCCGGAGCTATGTCCTCTCAGACTTTGCGAGGGCCGACCGCGCCTGGCTGGGGCCGCTTTTGGACGCCATCGCGGCGCAGGCCCCCCTCCTCCTATCTGGTGAGGACGGGCTGTTCATGACCCGGATTGCACAGGGGCAGGAAAATGGGGTATGAAGGCCACCCTGACGGGCGGTTAGCTCAGCGGGAGAGCACTACGTTGACATCGTAGGGGTCACTGGTTCAATCCCAGTACCGCCCACCACTCCTCTTTTAGGCCCGCACAGCGAAGACAGCTTCCACCTCCACCGCTGCGCCGAGGGGCAGGGCCGGGACGCCGACCGCCGCGCGGGCGTGCTTGCCGGCCTCGCCCAGCACGGTGGCGATGAGGTCGGACGCGCCGTTGACGACGAGCGGCTGCTTGGTGAAGTCGGGCGTTGAGGCCACGAACCCGCCCAGCTTCACGCACCGCGCCACGCAGGCCCACTCGCCGCTCAGCGCCGCGCCGACCTGCGCCAGGATGTTCAGGGCGCACGCCCGCGCCGCCGCCGCGCCGGCCTCCACGTCCATGTCGTCGCCCAGGCGGCCCCGTATCAGCGCCCCGTCCGGGCCGATGGGCAGCTGGCCGGAGATATAGAGCGTGCCGCGATCCAGCACATAGGGCACGTAGTTCGCGGCCGGCGCCGCAGCCTTCGGGAGCGCGAGGCCCATTTCGGAAAGTCTTGCAAATATATCGGTCATGGCATCGACAGTGTACGCATCCGCGCCGCGAGCGCAAGAGGCGGCGCATATCCTGATATATCAATCTCTTGCCGCAAAATTTTCTGGCGTCGCGCCACCGCGCAGCTACCGCCCTGCTACCCCTGCGCCACCACCGTGCTGCCTCTGCGCTACCGCTCTGCTACCCCTGCACTACCGCAGTGATGCCTTATATGCCACCGCCTGCGCGCCTCCGGTGCGCGCACTTTCGCACAACACGTCCCAGCCCACTCCACGCGCGGGCTTGCCGGGCGGTGACACATACTATAGAAACGGAAGGCGATGGTCAAGACTCTCCTCCGCCTCCTGGGCGCGCAGAGCCCGGCGTATCAGGCGCTGTTCACCTGGCGGCGGGCGCGGCAGCGCGTGGGCACGGACCCGCTGGGCAACACGTATTACGAGGCCCCGGCCCGGCCCGGCTATGACCACCCCCGGCGCTGGGTGGCGTACAGGGGCCGCCCGGACCCAAGCGCCATCCCCCCCCGGTGGCACGCGTGGCTGCACCACCAGGCGGCGGACTTCCCCACGCAGGATGGGCCGAGCCGGGCGCAGCCGTGGCAAAAACCCCACGCGCCCAACCCCACGGGCGGGCCTGGGGCGTACCACCCACCGGGGGACCTCCGCCGGGGGACGGCGCAGCGGGCCCCGGCCACGGGGGACTACCGTCCCTGGACGCCGGGGGAGGACACAGCCTGAGTGCACGTAATAAAGACGGCATAATTATGAGGCCCTGTCCTCCGGGGTAGAGCTGGTCTGCAACCTCTCCCACGCCTCGGGCGTCAGACCAACGCATGTATTGGGCACATAAAGCGCCCCCGCCCCGTCCCTAAACACAATAAGGTCTTGTACGCTGCCAACCGTCAAATCCCACATATCGCAGTTATTCAGATCCCGTTGCATGTCCACGGCCAGTGGTCCTGGCTCTATATACCCCTTGTACACCGTCAAAACCTCCATATCCACGCGCACCGGGGACCATGCGTGTTTCTGGACAATACCGCCATTCTGGGCCAGGTACGTCACGCCCTCCACCCGTGCGCGAACGATGGCGTAGGCTTTGCCTATAACCTCCTGGCTAGAACATGCCGTGGGCATAACGCAATTGCACGCCAGCGCGGGCCCCGCCAAGAGGCAGAGGGCAAAAACAAGGAAGTGTGGCATAGCGGGGGTCTCCTTGCAGACGAGTCTGGCACAGTATACGCTAGGCCGATGATGAAACACAGCGCGTTTGAGGTGGCCCTGGGGGCCCTGGTGCTCCTCGCGGCGGGAGCATTTTTGATCTATGGCGCAAAGGTGGCCGCCATCGGGGCCGACGGCGCGGCGTACCGCGTGCAGGCGGACTTTTCCACTGTGGGCTCCTTAAAGCCGGGGGACGCGGTGCAGGTGAGCGGGGTGAAGGTGGGGACTGTGGAGTCCATCGCCCTGGACCCCGCGACCTACCGCGCCCGCGTCACCATGGCCCTGCCCGGCCTGCCCGGCCCCCTGCCGGAGGACAGCTCTGCGGCGATTACGTCAGAGGGTCTGATGGGCGGGGTGGTGATGGCTCTCACCCCCGGCGGGGCAGAGGACGTCCTGCCGAGCGGCGGGGCGATAGAGTACACCCAGGCGCCGCAGAACCTGGAGCAGCTTCTGGGCAAGTTTATTTTTACGATGCAGGGTGATAATGGCGATGCCCCTTAGTCCTGTTCATGTGATGATAGCGCGCATGATTGGATCCTGTGCGCTTCTGTGGGCTTGGTCGGCGCCGCGCGCAGTCTGGGTTGGTTTTTCCGTGTTTTGTGTGCTGGCCATATGCTTCTTTGTCCTCACTGCTAGGGGTGAGAGCCAAGAGATGACCGACCGCCCCCGCGCTCGTCTCCAGGCGCTGGACAAGGCCACGGCCCGCACGGCGGCGTTCACCATGGATGTGGGCCAGACGGTGCAGATGGGGTCTATATTCATCCGCGTGACCGCCTGCCGCGCCGCGCCGGAGCTGGCAGAGCCCGAGTCCGCGGCCTTTGTGCAGGTGTGGGAGGAGGAGCCGCCGGAGTTCCGCCCGTCCTGGGTCTTTAGCGGGTGGATGTTCGCCTCCTCCCCCGCCGTGTCCGCCATGGACCACGCTGTGTACGACGTCTGGGTCGTGTCATGCCTGCCCGCAGGGGCGGAGGACAAGGAGGGGGACGAGCAGGGCAAGGGTGTGCCGTCCTGAGGCCTGTCTATGAGGATGAGGACAGGTCCTCCCACTGCCCCCACGCGGCCTTGAGCAGAGTGTAGGCCATGTTGATGCGCTTCAGATGCTCCTCGGCCTCCTTACACCCGGCGTTTCTATCCGGGTGCCAACGCTTGGCCAAATCCCGGTAGCGGGCCTTGAGCGCCTCCAGCGTCAGGGGGGGCGTCAGGTCCATCAGGGCCATCGCCGCCCCCTCGGGCGTGTCGGGGGGCAGGGGCTTGCGCGGGCGCGGCGGCTCCTGCGCATCCTTGGCCCAACGCAGGGCGTCCGCCGCCCGGCGCAGGGCATCCTCCGCCCCCGCGCCATAGCGCCAGGTCGGGCGGTCTCCGTACAGACTCTCACGCATCTGCGCTGCCGCCGCGCCGGGGGCGAGGGCCGCGAAATAGTTCCACGCCTCGTTGTGCGCCTTCGCATGGTCCGCGCAGAACCGCCAGTGCCCGTTCAAAGACGCGTCCTTGGGGGCCCGGTGGGTCGCGGCCTCCGTGCAGCCGGGCATCTCGCACCTGTGGGGGGCCTCTCCCGACTCCTCCTCCTCGGCGTACTCAGGCGAACCGGGTTTGAGTGTAATACTGGGCACAACCCATTATTTTAGCACGGGAGTCTTAAAAATGCCTAGTGCGCACACCGGTCCGGGGCTATAAGACCATATGGCCGGAGACGAGATAGAAAAGCGCATAGGGCACCGCTTCGCGGACACAACTTTGCGGGACGCGGCGCTGACCCACGCGAGCGTGGGGGGCCCGGTGACGTACGAGCGGCTGGAGTTCCTGGGGGACAGGGTCCTGGGCCTTATCGTCTCGCAGTGGCTGTATGCGGTTTTTCCGCGCGAGGCAGAGGGTTGCCTGGCCAAGCGCCTCGCTGCGCTGGTGGAGGGGACGCACCTCGCCGCGCTGGCACAGGATCTGGATCTGGGCCCGCACATCCGCCTGTCAGAGGCGGAGCGCGCGGCGGGCGGCGCGGAGAACCCGCACATCTTGGCGGACGTTCTGGAGGCCCTTATCGGCGCGCTGTACCTGGACGCCGGATTGGAGGCGGCGGAGCGGTTCGTCCGGGGGGCGATGGGGGAGGCCATCACAAAGACCATGGAGCCGCCGCAGCACCCCAAGACGGCGCTTCAAGAGTGGGCACAGGCGCGTGGCCTGCCCCTGCCCGCGTACGCGGTTGTGGGGCGCCACGGCCCAGACCACGCGCCGCACTTCATCGTCCGTGTGGCAGTGGAGGGCCTGGGGGAGGCGGAGGGCGAAGGCGCAAACCGCCAGGCCGCCGAACGCGCAGCGGCGCAGTCCCTGTTGCCCGCCCTCGGGGCACTGCGGGAAGACTGATTGGCCTCGGGCCCATGTCGCACCTATCACGGGTTGAGTGCCCGGCTCCGCGCGGCGGCGGCGGCCAGGGCCTGCGCAAACACAGCCTCCACGCGCCCGTCCGCCAAGACCTCCAGGGCTGCGGCAGTGGTGCCCCCAGCGCTTGTCACCGCTTCGCGCAGGGCGCCCGGCGCCGCGTTCGCGCGGGACTCCATCAGGGCCGCAGCACCCTCCACCGTCCGGCGGGCCAGGCGGGCGGACAGGGCGGGCTCTAGGCCCAAGCGCGCGCCCGCTTTTTCCAAAACCTCGGTCAGGTAGAACACATACGCGGGGCCGGAGCCGGCCAGGGCCGTGAAGGCGTCAAACTGCGCCTCAGGCATCCACTCCACCGCGCCCACGGCGGCAAAGGCGGCCTCCACAGCGGCGGTTTGGGCCCCAGCAAGGGCTGTGACGCCACGGCCCAGTGCGGCGGGCAGGTTCGGCATGGCCCGCGTCACGGGGTGTCCGGGTAAGAGATCCTGCAGGCGCTGCACCGGCACCCCCGCCGCGATGGACGCCACGGGTAAATCTTTGGGAAGGTCAAGACTTTTGGTCACCTGCGGCAGGACCTGCGGCTTCACGGCCAAGATAAGGGCGTCCGCGCCCGCCAGGGCTTCGCAGAACGGGGCGGCCTCGCGGAAGTGCTCCACGGCCGGGGGCAGGGGCAGGTCCCGCGGCTCCAGAACCAAGAACTGTGCGTCGGGCAGGGCCTCCCCCCACCGGGCCAGGAGGGCCCCGCCCATCGCGCCGCAGCCCACGATGGCCAGGCAGAGGGTCTTACGTGTCATGCGCCGAGGCTACGCCCCCAGCGCGGCATCGGCAAGGGCGCGGGCCGCGGGGGCGTGGAAGCGGAAAAAGAGCAGCGGCTCAAACGCCTCCACCTCCATCACGCGCGGGCCGTCGGGGCCGTGCACGATGTCTATGCGCGCGTAGATGACCCCGGGCGGGCACGCGGCCAGGACGCGCGCGGCGAAGGCCTCCTCCTCCCGCGTGACAGCATGGGGGACGGTCGCGCCCCCGTGCTCCTCCTGCACCAGGAAGCCCCCAGGGCCCGGCACCTTACGCACCGCGTGCGTCACGCGGCCCGCGATGGCGATGAGGGAGACCTCTCCCCCCGCCAATATCTCTGGCACAAACGGCTGCGCCATGAGGGCCTTGCCCGCGCGCAGGGCGTCAAACCGGGCCGCGAAATCCTGCCCCCGCGCGACGCGAAAAGTGTCGCACCCGCTGGCAGAGATGGTGGGCTTGACCACAATCTCGTCACACCCAAAGTGCGCGAACACGGCGGGCAGGGGCATGTCGTCGGGCACAAACAGGGTCGGCACCACAGCCACCCGCGCGCGCTCCAGGTCGTGAAGGTAGCGCTTGTCCAGGTTCCAGCGGATGACGGCGGGGGCGTTCACGATGCGCGTCTTGCCCTCAACGGAGTCCAGCCAGGCCGTGAACGCGGCGGGCTTGTCCTGATAGTCCCATAGAGCACGGATGACCGCCCGCCCCACGCGGGACCAGTCCACCGCCGGGTCGGCCCAATCCACGCGCCGAGCCGTCAGGCCAAGGCGGGCGTAGTGCTCGACCATCAGCGCGTCCTCATAGATCGCCAGGGACACCAGGGCGTTGTGCGGGTCCGGGGCCAGGTACTTCGCGCAGGTGATGAGGGCTACGTCCATCATGCGCGCCCCGCCGGGCGGGCGAGGGCGAGGGCCAGGGCCTTCACGCTGGGCAGACGCCCGCCGCGCTTGGCCAGGAGGGCGAAGGCCGGTGCAGCGTCCTCGCAGCGGCGGAAGGCGTGGGTCAACAGGGCCCGGACATGCCCCCGTCCAGCGCGGGGTGCGATTCCGCCGAGGAGGAGGCTGTGCGCAAAGGCCGGCACGAGGCCGTCCCCGTCGTCCTCCAGGCGAAAGTGGCCAAGCGGCAGGGCCGCGTTTAGCGCCGCCACAGCCTCCGCCGCGCGCGCACTCCGTGAGGGCGGGATGACGGTGTCTTCAAACCGGGCGATAAACCGCAGGGCAGCCAGGTCCGCGTCCCAAAAGAAGGCGCAGGCCCAGCGCGTCCCCTGGCACTCCACCCCAAAGGTGATGAGGCCCTCGCTGCGCCGGTTGAAGGTCCAACCCATGCCCTCCAGTGCGTCCTCCGCAGCCTCCATCGGGTCCGGGCCCACGGGGGCCAGATGCCCAGGGTGCGATCCACTTTCCATGGGGCCCCTCCCTATAGGTCCACAGGGCCCAGCGCAAGCCCTGTGGGCGTGGCGGGGCACACCGCGCCCGCAACACAGCGCAACGCTTTGTGAATTGACCGCCCCCTGCAGAGCGGGCACACAGAGGGTCATGTGCGGCATTATCGGGATTATGAGCGACAAGGGGCCCGCAGCCCCGCGCCTTCTGGAGGGCCTGACGCGCCTGGCGTACCGGGGGTACGACAGCGCGGGTGTGGCCACGCTGGCGGGCGGCGCGCTGCACCGGCGGCGGGCTGAGGGCAAGATTGCCGCGCTCGCGGAGAAGTTGGCCGCAGACAGCCCACCAGGCACGCGGGGCATCGGGCACACGCGCTGGGCCACGCACGGGGGGCCAACGGAGATCAACGCGCACCCGCACGCGACGGACAAGGTGGCCGTGGTGCACAACGGGATTATTGAGAACCACGCCGCCTTGAGGGTGGAGATGGAGGCCGCCGGGCACGTGTTCACGACCCAAACGGACACGGAGGTCATCGTGCACCTTGTCACGGAGAATCTGTCACGGGGCATGGACCCGCGCGCCGCCGCGTTTGCAGCGCTGGACCGGCTGGAGGGCGCGTACGCCGTGGTTTTTTTGTTCGCGGATGAGGGCGCGCCCATGATCGGCGGACGCTGCGGCACGCCCCTGGCCGTGGGGTGGGGCGAGGGGGAGGTGTTTCTGGCCTCGGACTCCTATGCCCTGGCCCCTTTGACCTCGCGGGTCACCTTTCTGGAGGACGGGGATCGCGTGGTCGTCACGGCGCAAGAGGCGCAGATTGTGGACTGCGCAGGCAGCACGGTGGAGCGGCCCGTGCGGACCTCCACCATTTCCGCCGCGCAGATTGGCAAGGGCGACCACAAGCACTTCATGCACAAGGAGATCCACGAACAGCCCGCCGTTCTGGGGGAGCTTATCAACGGCCTGGTCTTTGAGCCCGCCGTTCTGGAGGCTCTCGCCGCCACGCCGCGCCTGACCATGGCCGCGTGCGGTACGGCGGCTTACGCCTGCCGCGTGGGGGCCTATTGGCTGGAGAGCCTCGCCCGCCTGCCCTGCGCCGTGGACATCGCCAGCGAGTTCCGCTACCGCACGCCGCCGTTGCCCGAAAAGGGCGCAGCGCTGTTTGTCTCGCAGTCCGGCGAGACGCTGGACACTCTGGAGGCCCTGCGCTACGCACGGTCGCAGGGGCAGACTATAATCAGCATTCTCAACACCATAGAGAGCACCATGGAGCGCGAGAGCGACTATGTCTTGCGCACGCATGCGGGCCCGGAGATCGGCGTAGCCTCCACAAAGGCCACGGCGGCGCAATTAACGGTTCTGGCGGGGCTCGCCCTGGCATTGGCGGGCGATAGGCCCGACGAGGCCGCCGCCCTGCGCCACCTCCCGGCCCTGATGGTGGAGGTGCTGGAGCGGGAGACAGAGATCGCGGGCCTGGCCCGCGTTCTGGCGGGCTTTACCCACATGCTCTACATCGGCCGCGGGCCTCTTTACCCCTTGGCATGCGAGGGCTCTCTCAAGATGAAAGAGATCTCGTATATCCACGCCGAGGCCTACGCAGGAGGAGAATTCAAGCACGGCCCCATAGCCCTTATTGATGAGGACTTCCCCACCGTGGCCCTCGCGCCCTCCACGGATCCGCTGTTTGACAAAATGCGCTCCAACATGGAGGAGCTGGCCGCGCGGGGGGGCAAAATCCTGCTCCTGTCCGACGCGGACGGCGTTGCCGCCATGGGCAAAACGGCCACGTGGAGCTTTGCCGTGCCCGAGGTGCACCCCTTTACCGCCCCCATCCTCTACCTCCTGCCGCTGCAGCTCTTGGCCTACCACGCCGCGCTGGCCAAGGGCACGGACGCGGACCAGCCGCGCAATTTGGCCAAGAGCGTGACAGTTGAATAAGGCCCCCAACTGTGCTGCAACAGGCCTATGCTCCTGGCCACCCTCCTGCGCCGCAAGCCCATAGAGCCAACGCGGCACACGCCCCTGCGCCGTTGCCTTGGCGCAGTGGATCTGACGCTCCTGGGCATCGGGGCCATCATCGGCACGGGCATTTTTGTCCTGACAGGGGTCGCTGCGGCGACGCAGCCCGGGCCCTGGGCCGGGGGCCTGGTGAACCTGCCCGCTGCCGGGATTATCCTTGTCCTCATGGCCCTGCTGCTCGCCACGCACGGACGGTTCCTGGCATGGCTCGCCCTGGGCGCCGCGCTGTATTTCGCCTACGGCTGGCGGCATAGCGTTTGGGCGCAGCGGTGACGGCCGACCTCCTTCTCGCCGCCCTGTTGGGCCTTGTGGAGGGTGCGACGGAGTTCATCCCCGTGTCCTCCACGGCGCACCTCCTCATCCTCACGGACCTTCTGGGTTTTAACGGCCCGGCGGGGCACACATTTGAGATCTTCATCCAGCTGGGCGCGATCCTGGCCGTGGTTGTGCTCTACTGGCCCCGATTCTGGGACACCCTCACCGGCCTGCCCCGCCGGGACCCTGCGGCCTGCCACTTCGCGGGCATCCTCATCGTCGGCACCATCCCCGCTCTCATCGCGGGCGCGGCGCTCTACCCCCTCATCAAGCACTGGGCGTATGACCAGCCCCTGCTCATGGCCGCAACCCTCATTGCGGGGGGGCTGTTTATCCTCGCGTTTGAGAGGCTCCTTGCTGCCCGCACGGCCACGCGGGACATAGACCGCCTGCCCCTGCGCAGCGCCCTCCTCATCGGCTGCGCCCAGGCCGTGGCCCTCATCCCCGGCGTGTCGCGGAGTGGCGCGAGCATAATGGGCGGCCTGGCCCTGGGCCTGCCGCGCCGGGCGGCGGCGGAGTTCTCGTTCTTCCTGGCTGTGCCGACCATGACGGCGGGCGTGGCCTTTGACCTCTACAAGAGCTGGGGGGAGATAACGCTGAGCAGCGGGTGGCCCCTCCTGGCCACGGGGTTCGCCTGCGCCTTCGCCACGGCGCTGGCCGTCATGCGCACCGCGCTGGCCATCGTGGACCGCTGGGGCTTTGCGCCCTTCGCGTACTACCGCCTTCTGGCCGGCGCGGCCCTTATCGCTATCTACGCTTGATCCATTGTGGCCTTTCAGTAAGCCAACAAATGCTAATCCCCCCCTTCCCTAGCGCACGCTTTGCGCGTAGACTTGCAACCAGGTCGCGCCCGTGTGGGTGCGGCCCGGGGCGTCAGAACCCCTGAAATGTCGTGCGGCTGGCATCAGCCGTGATCGGCGCGCCCCTAACTTGGCGCGCCGAAGGTGCCGCTTCTCGGTCGTAAGGCCGGGGGGCGGTGGCGTATGTCCAAGCCTCCGGGCCAAAGGCCATCGCGCCGTTTTTCGCGACATTAACGGTTCTGAACTCCCGGCTTCCAGGGCCCTGCCCTGGAGGCTTTTCCGCAACTGAAAGGGAGTGATGACCATGAAGACCTGCCTCTTGACCCTGGCCGTTCTGTGCAGCCTTACGCTCAGTACCGTTTCCGTGCCTGCCTACGCTGGCAACTGCGACCACAGTTGGCAGACAGCCGCAGACGGGTCGCGCTGCGGTGGCCGGGCCGCCGACCAGAGACCCGGCGGCGAATAATAATATGTTATTTACTGTGCGGCGGGTGGCGCACAGCCCCCGCCGCAATCTTTCACAAAATGAACGTTAGATGTGGGGCAGAGGAGGATAGTCTCCTAGCGGCAAGGGCCCTTCTGGAACCCTTGGCGCAGCGCCTTGTCCGCCTATCGCCGAAGGCGCGTAGGCGCCTTGTGACCTATATCTACTGCATGACGGATGTCTGTGCTGCCGGGGATAGGGCCCCAAAGGTGGATGGGACGGCGTACGTTGTTTGCCCGATGCCGAGCCCTACCGCCGCTTAACCCGCTTTGGCCTCGGCTTGCGCTTTTTCTTGGTGGGTGCAGGGCGGGGCTGCGGGGCAGCTTGCGCGAGCAGGGCCTCCATGTCCGGCGGGGGGCCGTCCCCGCCCAGCATCTGCCCCATAAGGCCCGACAGGCCCCCACGCTTGAGGTGCTTCATCACGCCCTGGACCTTGTCCAGCTGTTTGGTCAGCTTGTTCACCTCCGCCACGCTTGTCCCAGATCCTGCGGCAATCCGCCTCTTGCGGGACATGTTCAAAAGCTCCGGCTGCCCCCGCTCCGCCTGCGTCATGGACAGGATGATGGCTTCCTGCCGCTTCATGGTCCCGTCGTCCAGGCCCGCCGCCGCGGCCTTCTCTGCCAGGCCAGACACGCCCGGCAACATCCCCATGAGGTAGCCAAGACCACCCATCTTTTTCATCTGCCGCATCTGCGCCAAAAGGTCGTGAAAGGTAAATCGCCCGGCCTGGAAGGCGGCCAACATTTTTTCCGCCGCATCTGCGTCCGCGACCTCGGCGGCCTTCTCCACCAAAGAGACCACGTCCCCCATGCCCAGGATGCGCCCCGCCACGCGCCCGGCGTGGAAGGGCTCCAGAGCGTCCCAGCGCTCCCCCACACCCAAGAGTTTGACCGGGCGGCCCGTGACCGCGCGCATGGACAAAGCGGCCCCGCCCCGGGCGTCTCCGTCCGCGCGGGTGAGAACAATGCCGGTGAGGCCGACCTCCTCGGCAAACGCCCGCGCGGTATTCACCGCGTCCTGCCCCGTCATCGCGTCTGCGACCAAAAGGGTTTCCACGGGGCCCGTGGCCTTGGCGATGGCCGCAGCCTCGGCCATCATGGCCGCATCCACGGACGTCCGCCCCGCCGTGTCCAGCAAGACCACGTCATAGCCCCCTGTGCGCCCCTCGCGCAGCGCGCGCGCGGCGATGTCCAAAGGACCCTCGCCCACCACGATGGGCAGAGTGGCAAACCCGGCCTGCGCGCCCAGCTGCTGCAACTGCTCCCGCGCTGCAGGGCGGTACGTGTCCAGCGACGCGGCCAGGGCCCGCTTGCCGTGCTTGTCCCGCAGGTACACAGCGAGCTTGGCCGTCGTGGTGGTCTTGCCAGAGCCCTGCAGACCCACCATCAGGTACGCGCACGGCGCCGAGCCGAAGGCCAGGGGCTCCGCCTCCTGCCCCCCGCCCAGCATGTCCACAAGGGCGTCGTTGACAATCTTCACGACCTGCTGCCCCGCCGTGACGCCCTTGACGATGTCCTGCCCCACGGCGTCCCGTTTCACGCGCTCAACAAAGTCACGCACCACGGGCAAGGCCACGTCGGCCTCCAGCAGGGCGATGCGGATCTCCCGCGCCGCAGCCGCGACCTCAGCCTCTGTCAGGCGGCCCCGGCCCCGGAGGCGGTCCAGCGTGGACGAAAGGCGCTTGGTGAGGGAGTCAAACATGCGCAACGCTTCTATCAGACCACAACCCTCGCGTCCAGGCGCGGAGAGAAAAATAGGAAAAAAGACCTTGACAGGACGGGGCTTGTTCTGTTATTGTTCCCATTTCCTGGTGCCAACGAGAGAAAGGACCCCGCCATGCCGACCCTTATGCCCCGCGACGACGACAACACCCCCATCCCGGCCGTGACCCTAAAGCCCGGCGGCGCGCACGAGATCGCCGTCACGGCGGGGGCATCGGCCCGGAACGCCACACCCTTTGGGGCAGGCACGCGGGTCGTGAGCCTCTACGCCACACAACCGGTCTATATCCGCCTGGGCGACGCCGCCGTGACGGCAGACACCATGGACCACTTCTTCCCGGCGGGGGTGTACTACGACGTGGCCATATCCAACGTGAAGACCACGCACTACGCCCACATCGCCGCACGCGCCGTGGCGGACGCCGGCATGCTCTATATCTCCGAGAAGGAGTAGGCTACCCTCCCGCCCATGTTCACGGGGCTGGTGCAGGATGTCGGAACGGTGGCCGCGCGCGAGGGGTGCCGCCTGACCATCGCCACGGCCCTGCCTGGCCTGGCGCTGGGGGACTCCGTGGCGTGCGCCGGGTGCTGCCTGACCGTGGTGGAGGTGGGCGCGGGGGCGTTCGTGGTGGAGGTCTCGCCCGAGACGCTGGCCAGGACGCACATAGGGGCGTGGGGGCCGGGGACCAAGGTCAACCTAGAGTCCGCCCTGTGCGCCGGGGACCCCATGGGGGGGCACATCGTGACAGGGCACATAGACGGCCTGGCGCGCCTGCTGTCCGTGGAGGAGGAGGGGGAGTTCCGCCGCATGGCGTTCGCGGCCCCGGCGGACCTGGCCCCCCTCATCGCGCCCAAGGGGTCGCTCGCCCTGGACGGGGTGTCCCTGACCGTCAACGGGGTGGACGGCCCGCGCTTTGACGTGATGATCATCCCCCACACCTGGGAGAACACCACGTTGTCCCTGCTCAGGCCCGGTGACCCTGTGCACATAGAGGCCGACATCCTGGCCCGGTACGCCGCGCGGGCCGTTGCGGCCATGACCCCCAGGGGCGGATAGGCCCTGGCGTGGCGTTGGCGCGTGGCCGCAGCGTCAAGAACGGTGCTCCGGTTGACCGGTCGCACCTGAGGGGGAGGGCTGGTAGCGCGCGATGTGGCGGGCCCCCAGGGAGTAGCCTCCGCACACGCAGGTTATAGCCTCTGTGGCAAAATAGAAGGGGGGACGAGCCTCCTCTATGAGCGTATATGCTTTATCCGCCAACTCACCCTATAGAACCTATCCCACAATTCGGGATTCACAATGGTTGGCATATGTGATTCTATTGTTTTGGTTGATTCGCAAACCAAAACAAAGAGACAGAAATGCCAAAATTTATTGAATTAGGCGACGAGCATTGGGCCATTTTTCAAAGAATTTTCCCAGAAAATCAAAAGAAAAGAGGGCGCGGTATGCCACGCGCTGACTTAAGAAAAACCTTAAACTCTGTGCT
>JAERIN010000080.1 GCA_016757515.1 Alphaproteobacteria bacterium | reverse complement strand
ATACAGGCTGGCCCCCGTGGCGTACCCCTCGCACACCACAATGCGGGGGCAAGGCGGGCCTATGGCGTGGAAAAGCCCTTTGACCCGGCCACCGGGCAGGAAGCGCTTGGTCCCGTCCGGCGCGATGGTCTGCAAGGACCAAAGGACCCCGTCCGCGTCCCGCAGGGGCAGGAGGAGGTTCGGACCCTCAAGGCGCAGGCCGTAGGCCGCAACCCGCTTTCGCGTGAGGTACGGGTGCCCGCCCAGGCACGCCGGGGCCGCGCAGTGCCCCCGCTTGACGGCCATGAGGGCCCCGCGCAGGCCCGCGTGGGGTCCGAGTCCGCCCGGCCCGTGGCGATGGCGTCAGGCTTCCTTGTTGCGCCTAGCCTCGCGCCTTTTTTCCATTTCTTCTATTCTGCATGGGTGGGTGTAGACTGTCTCCAGAACCTGATAGGTAAAGTCACATAAATCTTCGGCATCCTCCGTAGATAGAGTCCCATCATGAGCGCCATCATTTCCATCTAGGCGGATGTTGTGAGCCGTTGCTTCAAGACGTCTGTCTATTATATTTTGAGAAAAAAGATACCCTAGCCTTTTGTCTAGGCGTTTTCTTTGTTCTTGATTTGGCCCGATCTGTTCAGTCTTCTCTGGAAGAAGACCTTTTGTTGTCAGATCAAGGCAGAGCCGGAACATGGATCCGGCGGCGTTCGGACATTGCATAGACAGGGAACACGTTCCCTCTTTGAAAATATCCTGGATATGATCTGGGACGTAGTCTGGGGGCTGCCTTGATTTCATATCTTTAATGCAAATAAAACCTTCTATTTCAAGTATATTGTTCAAAGAAAAAACTGATTTTAAGGCATTATCTATATTAGAACACTGTGATTTGCAAAAATCATCAGTAGACTTTTGTTTAACTATAAATATTGTTCCTCTCAAGCAATTCTTGCACTTACAATATAGTTCGAAAAGTTTCTGCCAACCATATCTCTGTCCAATTGGAAGGCCCGAAAGAGCAGAGAATGTATGCTCTTTTGCTCCACAGCGAGGACAATCTGCAACAATTTCTGGCATTTTTATAGACTCCGGCAAAAGTATGGTAGCGGTGGAGGGACTCGAACCCCCGACACAAGGATTATGATTCCTCTGCTCTAACCGGCTGAGCTACACCGCCGCGGGCAAGGGGTGTACGATACACGGCGATGGGGCACAAGGGCAAGGACATAGCGGCGCTGTGGGGCGTGGGGCGTCTGCCGGGCGCGCCGGGGACGTGGGGGAGCGCGGCGGCGCTCGCGCCGGGCTGCGCGCTCTTATACCTTGGGGGGCCGTGGGCGCTGGCGGGGGCGGCGCTGCTCCTGGCCCTGGTGGCGCTGTGGGCCGCGGGGGCGCACGCGGCGACGACGGGGGAGGAGGATGCGGCGGAGGTGGTGATCGACGAGGCGGTGGGCATGTGGCTGGCCCTCCTACCCGCGGCGGGACCGCTTAGCGCTCTTGCGGCGTTCGCCCTGTTCCGGGCGCTGGACATCGCCAAGCCGTGGCCCGTGTCGTGGGCGGAGCGGCGGCTGCCCGGCGCGTGGGGGGTTGTCGCGGACGACGCGCTGGCGGGGGCGATTGCGGCCCTCTTGTTATGGGGGGCGCAGCGTGTCTTTGGCTTCTAGCATCATAGAACGGGCCATCGCGGCGGGGCTGCGCATCGCCACGGCGGAGTCCTGCACGGGGGGCCTCATCGCGGGGGCGCTGACGGGCCCGCCGGGGGCGTCCCGCGCCTTCACGCACGGCTTTGTGACGTACGCCAACGCGGCAAAAACGGACCTTTTGGGCGTGCCGGGGCACCTCATTGCGCGCAAGGGCGCGGTGAGCGCGGAGGTCGCCCGCGCCATGGCCGCCGGGGCCCTGAGGCGCTCTGGCGCGGACATCGCCCTGGCCACGACAGGCATCGCGGGGCCGGGGGGGGCCACGCCGGGCAAGCCCCTTGGCCTGGTCTACATCGCCCTGGCGGGTCCCGGCGGGCGCGTTCGGGTGTGGCGGCACCGCTTCCGGGGGGGCCGGGACGCCGTCCGCGCCGCCACGGTTTCTGCGGCACTGGGTCATCTTGCAGGGGCTATGACCGCACACCCTGGCGCCAGGGTGGCGTGCCGCACCGGGGGCCGCTATCTTGGTGCGCACGCATGAGACGCATCCGCAAAGCCTCACAGCCCGAGACTTGGCGCACGCGCGCGTGGCGTGGGGCAGGGGCCCTGGCCGCTCTGGCGGCGGTGGCGTGGGGGCTGGTTCTGGCGGGGGTGGTGGAC
>JAERIN010000079.1 GCA_016757515.1 Alphaproteobacteria bacterium | reverse complement strand
CCCCGCGAGGGAACGCCCGCGCGAACGCCCAGGGCGCGGCGGGGCGGCTGGGCCCCGGGCGCGGCGGGCGGTCCATCGGGAGGCACTGGTCGTAAGGTTAAGCGGCGGCCCTCCCGTACCGGCGCGCGCCCGCCTCGGCGTAGAGCCGCGCGGCCAGGCGCTTGCATTTCAGGGACAGCACCGCCAGCATCTGCTCGGCCTGGTCGTAGGTCAGGTCGTCCGGGTCGGCGCGCAGGATGTCCACGATGTCGGTGGCGAGCTGCTTATGGGCCATGATGGTACCTCCTTGTGGCTATGAGTGAATTTCTATCTAGTGATAATTTACTATCACACCGAAACCGTGGATTGCAAGCTTTTTTTCAAAAATTTCTATTGTATGACAATCTTTTTTAAGTGTATATTCTTTTATCTGCAAACTGCATAAAAATAGGCACTCAACCATGATCACGCCCTTTCAAATGCGTATGGCGCGCGTCGCACTCGGCCTTTCACAGGGGGCGGTGGCGAAGGAAGTGGGCATGACCACAACCAAAATCATGCGCCTGGAGAATGAGGTCACAGACGGCACGTCGGGCGACCTGAAAACCATCAAGCTGTTTTTTGAGAATCGGGGCCTGGAGTTCACTGAGGGTGAAGGGGTGCGCAAACACAAAACCTACGTTCGCTATCTCAGTGGATCTAATGGGCTTATTGATCTTATGGAGGATGTATGCCGCACCGCGCAGAATGGCGGCGATGTGCGCCTGTACAATGCGCGCCCTGAGAACTGGCTACGCTGGGTCACGGTTGATTGGTTCAAAGGCTATACGCGCCGCATGGCCAGCGCAGCGGGCACATTCACAATGCATATACTAGCGGAGGAGGGGAACACCAAACTCATCAGCAGCGGTCACGCCGTCCACCGCTGGTTTCCCAAGAAATTGTTTATCAGCGAAAACGAGTCGCTCTATGTCTATGGCGATCGGCTCGGCTTTGTGACTTTTGGGCCCGATAATGTGGAAATCCAGATTCTCCAGAGCCCAAAATTTGCTAGCGGTGTGCGCGCCTTGTTTGATGTGGCGTGGGACTATGTCGGCATCGTGCCGCCCGTTGGTGAAAAGCTGGAAGAGGTGGATTTCAGCGAATGGGAAGGCAGGTAGAGCACTATGGCTAACACAGCCGGGCAGCCGGTCATCTTGATACCCAGTATGGGCGACGGCGATATGCCGGACACGCCCCATGTGTGCGCTGCGCTCAGGGATAGAGGCGCTACTGTTCTGCAGGCAGATTTATCTCAAAACGGCAATACATTTAGGGGTCTGCCTTGGCACGAAATTGATGTGGTGGACTTGCGCAATATGCGCGGGAGCCTGACTAATTTCTATACCTATCAAAGCCTCTTGGAGCGTATAGGTGATAGAATTGCAGATCAGTCTCAAAATGGTCATCGCATTGTCACCATTCCTGACCGAGGAGCCATAGATTGGATTGCCTATAAAGCTGAGTACTTAACCTATTTGCAAGACCACGGCATAGACATTGTGCCAACGGAGGTTGTGCGCCGCCATTCGCAAACTAATCGCCCCAGCACACAACCGCTCGACCGGATTGGTGCGTCTATAGATGAGACCATCACCTATATGGCCGGGAGTGATAAAGGGCGCTTTGTTCTCAAGCCTTCTGTAAGTGCTCTGGCCAAGGGCCTTATCTTTATGGAGAAGGACGGCCATGGCGGATTTATTGTTGACACGCCCAATGAAGAGCAGGCCGACCTTGAGCACCTGCCCCTGCCTGATGAAAAGGCCCTCAGGGGCTTTTTGTCCATCCACTTTAACACTGTTGCGGCGCCAGATGACGCGCTTTTGCTCCAAGACTATATGGAGAACCTGGAGACCTCCTGCGTTTTTGTGCACGGCACACCGCACTATGTGGAGCGTAGCTGCGGGGCCGCCCAAATTGCCCATGAGCGCTACGGCGGCACAAACTCCGTTATCGCGCCTGATGCGGTAGACCCACGCCTTGCCGCCTTTGCCCAGCGGGTGCACGCCGCCCTGCCCGACTACGTGCAGCGCTCCCCCTACCTGCGCATCGACGTGATGTGGGATGTGGACAGCGAGCGCTACCTCCTGGCCGAGATTGAGGGCGCGGGCGCGGCCCGCCTGTGGCTCGCCGAGGCGAGCCGGGCGGGTGACTACGCGGACATACTGCTCCAGCACGCTGGCCATGGGCCCACCCAAACCCTTGAGAGGGCGCACGAGTGGGAGCCGGGGTAGGCCGCCATACGCCAGGGCAAGGTGCCCGAGGCCCCGCCCGGTATCGCGGGCACCACCTTCGCCCGGATCAATGTGTACGAGGCGGGGGAGCCATAGGACTACCGGGCACCACCCGCCCGGGCGCTTTCCCGGCCTCGCGCGCGCGGGAAAAATACGGGCACTGTACAAATGGGGGCCTTGCGGGTGCGCGCTTCGGAGCCCCCCCCTTCGCCGTATCGCGAC
>JAERIN010000078.1 GCA_016757515.1 Alphaproteobacteria bacterium | reverse complement strand
AACACGCCCCGCGAGCGGCGCGATCCTTTGCAGCGCACGGCAGATCGAGGCTTTGTCCGTGCCCACCAGCCAGCCCATGAAGCCCTGGGTCACGTGGCAGCGGTAGACGACGAGCAGCAGGACCAGGTGCTCGGCCAGGCCGCCCACGGCGTGGGGCCGGCCAGCCTCGGCCTTGCTGGCCTGGGCCCTTTTCCAGGCCGGATGTAGGCGGCTGGAGGAACACGGCAGGCGTGAGGGCACGCCCTCATCGTGCTGCAGCGCAGCATAATTACACGGCACGCCTGGGAGAAATCGTGGTATTATCAACGGCATAGGCAGGCGCTATGTGCGGAAATCGGCCCCTGCGCAGCCACCGCACAGCCACCGCTGTGATGCCGCCCAGCCACCGCCCAGACACCGCCGCGCTGCCGCCAGGCCACCGCCCAGACACCGCCCGGCCACCATTTTGCTGCCGCCCTGCCAGAGCCCCCCGCGCCCTCCGCGTTTCACATAATGGCGGAATTGCGGCCCCAGCCGGCGCCCACCGATGGGTGGCCGCACCGAACACGGCCCCCGCCCTGCCCCCTAAGGGGCGCGCGGGGCCAGAGGACCCCCCCAGGACCCCCCTTTTCAAGGGGGGGGAGGGGCGCGGGGGGTTTTTTACCACAGAGCGCACGGAGGGCACAGAGATGTGCCCTGGTCTAACCCTCTGTGCTCTTTGTGCCCTCTGTGGTTTTTTTGCCCGCGCCGAGCCATGGTAAATGTTCCGGAAAAGAAAAGGCAGCAATAAAGTGATTTTCGCTGCGATAGTTCCCGAAGTAGATGTAGGGCTTCAATTTGTTCTCCATATCTGTAACGGCCCTCCTCATTTTGCTTTTATGGCGCACGCTATCCCTGTTAACTCTCTGCCTAAATTCAATATCTGATTTGTAATCAGCAGTTATTATATCAACCAATTTATTGAACGCAGTCCTTGTTTCTTTCAGTTCTGAAATAATATCTGAACCAAACAAAAATATAGCCTTCTCTTCCATTTTCAAGAAAGAATGGTATATAGGATAAAGTTCTTTCTCGGCCACTAAAGGGTAATCTCCGTTAACCCCCATCCTGTCCCTATAATCTCGTAATGCCTCTGCGTGAGCCGCGCACATTTTTACAAACTCATTGTAGAATTCCATTCTCTTTTCAAAAAGATCCAGCCTAAACCTCTCTTTTGAGTGCAAATATGCCAAATAACTAAACCACGCGGTCAGGCTACCAAAAAGAGCGACAAGCGCAACACTGGCCCATTCTGGGCCCAGAGCCCAAAGGAAGAGGAGCGCGAGAAACGCGCCTATGCCCAACAGAATGCGGGCCATCAATACCCCCCGCCGCCGATGAGGACGGAGCGCAGGGCCCGGCGCTCCTCCAGGGCCTGACCCGTGCCCTTCACGACGCACAGCAGGGGCTCATCCGCAATCGTCACGGCCAGGCCGGTGGCGTGCCGCAGCACAAAGTCCAGGTTGGACAGCAGCCCCCCCCCGCCGGTCAGGACGATCCCCCGGTCCACGATGTCGGCGGCCAGTTCGGGCGCGGTGTGCTCCAGGGCGACCTTCACGCCCTCCACAATCTGCCCCACCGGCTCCGCCAGGGCCTCGGCGATCTGCCGCTCTGTGATCACGATCTCCTTGGGCACCCCGTTCATCAGGTCCCGCCCACGGATCTCCATGGTCTGCCCCTCTCCGTCTGCGGGGGAGCACGCGGAGCCTATCTCCTTTTTGATCCGCTCTGCGGTGGTCTCCCCGATGAGCAGGTTATGCACGCGGCGGATGTAGGCGATGATGGCCTCGTCCATCTTGTCCCCCCCCACGCGGACGGAGCGGGCGTAGACGATCCCGCCCAGGGAGATGACCGCGACCTCTGTCGTGCCCCCGCCGATGTCCACGACCATGGACCCCGTGGGCTCCGTGACGGGCAGGCCCGCGCCGATGGCGGCGGCCATGGGCTCTTCAATCAAATACACCTCGGACGCCCCGGCGCTCTGCGCGCTTTCCTGTATCGCGCGGCGCTCCACGGCGGTGGAGCCAGAGGGCACGCAGATGACCATTTTGGGCCACAAGAAGGAGCGGCGGTTGTGCACGCGGCGGATGAAGTATTTGATCATCTCTTCCGTCACGTCAAAGTCCGCGATGACTCCGTCCCGCAGGGGGCGCAGGGCGGTGATGGAGCCGGGCGTGCGGCCGAGCATGAGTTTGGCCTCCGCCCCCACGGCCAGGACCTGCCGCTTGCCGTCCACGGAGGAGATGGCCACGACCGAGGGCTCGTTCAAGACGATGCCCCTGTCGCGGACATAGACCAGGGTGTTGGCGGTCCCAAGGTCTATGGCCATGTCCGCCGACATAAATCCGAAGAGGCGCCCGAGCATGATGGGGGTGGTATAGCAGGCGCGTGCGGCCCTTGGCTATAGGGCTGCGCGCAGGGCGCGGAGCTCTGCCAAGACGGCGGCCAGGGCCGTCCGCTGGGCGATGGTGAGACCGGGCGCGGGGGGCTGCTGCTGCGGGCGGGGG
>JAERIN010000077.1 GCA_016757515.1 Alphaproteobacteria bacterium | reverse complement strand
ACCTTTCTCTAAATGTGCGACAAATATGCTATCATAGTCCTTGCTGTGCTGTATCCCTGCCGTACCGCGCCTGCGCCGCGTAGCACGCCGCGCAAAGAGTGGCACCCCTCCCAGCAAACGGGAGACCCCCCTCTCCCCAGTATATCGCACTTTGCGCAAAATCGCCAAAATTTTTCGGCAACGCGCCCCCTACACCCAGGCCCGCGTACGTCGCGCACGCGACTCAAAGGCCGCGATGACCGCCTGGGACTCCAAAGTCGTGCCGATGGCGTCCAGGCCCTTCATCAGGCGCTCCCGCTCCCCCGAATCACAATCAAAAGCGATGGCCGGACCGTTGCCCCGCGCCACGGTCTGCGCCTCAAGGTCAATGGTCACGGGTGTCGTGGCCTGGCTCTCCAAAAGGCGTGCGATGTCCGCAGGCGGCAAGCGCAAGGGGAGAATCCCGTTCTCCAGGCAGTTCGCGCGGAAAATGTCCGCGAATGAGGGCGCGATGACCGCCCGAATGCCAAAATCCAACAGGGCCCAGGGCGCGTGCTCCCGGCTGGAGCCGCAGCCAAAGTTCGCCCCCACTATCAGGATCTGGGCCTTGTCAAACGGCGGGGTGTTCAGGACAAACCCCGGCTCCTGCCGCAGGTCGTAAAAAAGGCCCGCGCCCAGGCCCGCGCGCTGGATGGTGGTCAGGAACTGCTTGGGGATGATGACATCCGTGTCCACGTTGTCCCTGGGCAAGGGCGCGGCGATCGCGGTCAGGCGGGTGAAGGGCTGCATTTATCTGTGTCCATCTGCGTCCATCTGTGGTTCTCATACCAGACATGGCCCCGCCCCCACAACTCATCCTGGCCTCAGCCTCGCCCACACGGCGGGCGCTGCTGGCCGGGGCGGGGCTGTCCTTCGCGGTGGAGCCCGCCGATATTGATGAGGGCGCGGTCACCGGCGCGCCGGGGGCGGTCGCACGAAGACTTGCCAAACAAAAGGCGTTAGCTGTATCAGCGATTCACCCTGAGGCTTTGGTTGTTGGGGGCGACCAGGTGCTGGCGCTGATGAAAAAAAGTCACGGGGTTTTAGAAGAGAAGTCATGCCCCCCTATTTTTGCTAGTTTTTCCGAAAAAGGAAGAATTATACGCAAGGCTCGCACACGAGGCCAGGCTATCACCAAGATTCGTACCCTCTCTGCATATAGCACGCATTCCCTCCACTGCGCCGTGGCCGTGGCGCACGGCGGGCACGTCCTGTGGACCCATCTGGACCGGGCCGATATGACCATGCGCACGCTGTCAACAGCCGAGATTAAGCGCTATGTGGCCGCCGCAGGGCCGGAGGTCACGGGCTCCGTGGGCGCCTACGCGCTGGAGGGCCTGGGCGCGTGGCTGTTCGACCGCGTGCAGGGGGACTACTTCACCGTCCTGGGCCTGCCGCTCCTGCCCCTCTTGCGCTATTTGCGCGAGCAGCACGGAATGGGGCCATGCTAAAAGTTAGGGCTTATCTGGCTGTCCCGCATTTCCCGAGAGCACCGGTCTCTTAAATGCCGTGCAAGCCTTTCATCAAAATTGCCGGCAGCGTCAGTGCAATGACTGGCGTATCCCCGAAAACAGATCTCAATTCTTCTAAGCATTTCTCCCTCCAGACGCATATGACTGCCATACTTATTTAAAAAATTCCCATCGTCGTCATATAGATAGTCTTCGAATGTGACGGGGCCTTGCGCAACAACGTCTGCTCTGATAATTTCGAAGGCCGTTGACCTCAAGCGGCCGTCAGGCCCCAGACCTTCACGCAACGAATCGTCGGGCTTCAGACCATAACGCCCATGTACAAATTTTTCATCCAAATAGCTGTTGACAGCGTCGTCTAAAATGCACCCGCTTACCGTGCCGCTCTCAAGCTTCTCATTTCGGGCTCTCTCTCTCTCTGCGGCCTCATTTTGACGATAGCATTTCACTATACACTTGAAAAGTTTCCGAAAATCCATTTCTATTCTCCTTTCAAAAATTACAAAATGAGGGGTTTGATTTTTATATTGTTCGCGCAGCTTAGTTCATTTTTCGTATGATGTCAACAAAAAAATACATTCGCATCGGCCTCATCGGCCACCCGGTGGCGCAGAGCCCCTCCCCGCGCATCCACGCGCACTGGATGGCGCAGCACGCCATCGCGGGCGCGTATGAGGCCGTGGACGTCCCGCCCGGTGGCGTGAGGGACGCGGTGCAGGCCCTTGCGGGCAAAGGGTTTATTGGCCTGAACGTCACCGTGCCGCACAAGGTGGAGGCGCTGGGCGTTTGCGACGATACCTCACACACTGCGCGAAGTATCGGGGCGGTCAACACCCTGCTCATGCGCGGTGGGAGGATATATGGGGAGAACACTGATTCTTATGGCTTTTCTGCGGCCCTGCCCCCCCTGGGGCCCGCCCCGGCCCTCGTCCTGGGCGCGGGGGGCGCGGCGCGGGCGGTTGTGCACGCGCTGGCGGCCCTGGGGGTGCCCGAAATCCGCGTGGCCGCGCGCCGCCCGGAGGCGATAGAGGCCCTACGGCCCATCGCCCCCGTGACGCCAGCCCCC
>JAERIN010000076.1 GCA_016757515.1 Alphaproteobacteria bacterium | reverse complement strand
AGAGATATTATAAAGTATATGGGGATAAAAGATAAAATATCATATCGTAATTATCCAACAAAAGGTGCCGAATATATAAGTAAAAATCATCGCTGGGTTGTAGAAAGAACTTTTGCTTGGTTTCAACTAAAGTTCAAAAGACTTGTGATTCGATGGGAAAGAAAAATGAAAGTATGGTCAGGTTTCGTTGACCTTGCTCTCATATTCTGGTGGGTTCAAAAAATAGTGGGATAGGTTCTTGTTATTTAGTTCATAAAAAAAGCCGCATGCCTTGAGGGCATACGGCCTGGACGCTGCTCTTTGTCTAGACCCCCAAAGAGCGGGGGGGCAGTCATGTGCCACAAGAAGGGCACAAAAAACCCCGCACGGGGCGGGGCTTATTCGTTAAAACAGTTTGAGGTTATCTATTTCTTACCAAAAAACTCACCGCTCTTGCGCTTGCGCTCTTCCGGCGTCATTGGCTGTTCCATCTCTGCCATGAACTTTTGTGCCCTCTTAATTGCCAGAGCCAGCAATACTGAGGGTTCCATCTCTGGTGATCTGGAAGGTGGCTCTTGCTCCATATCGCACACCTCCTTGTCTTTCGCGTGCGCGGGAAAGGGGAAACCCCCGCAAGCCTGTCTGGCCGCGGGCGCACTTATCACAAATATCAGAAAGCATGCCGAACTTTCATGGAAAAGTCAATCCCCATGCATCCTTTTTTGGCCGCCGTTATCCACAAGAGATACCGGGGTTCGCAAGGGTGTCATGCCAGAAGGGTTGTAGGCCGGTTGGCCCCGGGCGGACTTATGACGACTATCAGAATCATACAAAACTTTTATGGGGAAGTCAATCCCCCCATGCCCTTTTTTGGTCATGGCTGTACACGGTCACCCCCCTCACAGAGGAGGAGGGAGGGACAGAAACACAAAAACCCGCAACCCTTCCCAGGGCGCGGGCGCACTTATCAGAACTACCAGAATGTTAGCGAGTTTGCCGGGCAAAGTCAATACCCCGTCGCCCCTTTTTGGCCGTAGTTGTCCACAAGGGATATTTGGGTTTGCGAAAGCGCCAGGCGCACTTATCACAAATAGAACAAAGACTATCACTTATGCCGTCATAAGTCAACACCCCCCACGTCCTCTTTTGGCCGTACTTGCTTTTCTCAATTCTTTCATGTACATAGATTGTGGATAAAACAGTAAGGTGGCCCGGGCCGCGTGCGGCTACCCCTGTATCTTCTCCACCCAGTCCCCCCACGCCTGCATCATCTCCGCCCGCTCTTCCAGGCGCTTGGCGTGGTTGTACGCCGCCGTCACCTTGTTCTTTTCCTTGTGGGCCAGCTGAAGGTCTATCAGGCTCCCGTCAAATCGTAGGCGGTCGGCCAGGGCCGTGGTGGCGGTGCCGCGCAGGCCGTGGGGGGCCAGCCGATCCGCCCACCCCATGCGGCGCAGGACCTGGAGGAGGGTTTGGTTGGACATGTGCTTTCCGGGGCGCTTGGACGGCCAGATATAGGCCCCCGCCGCGTCCGGGTTTAGCGGATTAGCAGGATTAGCAGGGTCCAGTGCGCGGGTGCACTCCCCGCCCATGGTGTCCGCCCACTGGGCCTTGAGTATCTCCAGGGCTTGCGTGGACAGGGGCACGACATGCTCCCCCCGGCCCTTTTCCTTCATGCGGGCCTCGGGGATGCGCCACTCGGCCTTGTCCCAGTCTATCTCGCCCCAGGTGGCGCCGATCCTCTCCCCCGTGCGCTGGAAGGTCAGGAGCATGAACTCCAGCGCCCGGGCCGTTGTGGGGTACACCTTGGCCCGGTACCCCCTCCACGCGGCCAAAAAGGGGGGTATCTCGTCGGGTTGCAGGGATTGATGGTGCTGTTCCTTGTGCGCGGCCAGGGCCTTGCCCACGCCAAAGGTGGGGTCGCCCTCGCATAGCCCATGCACCGCTCCATATGGAAGTCGCCCCCGCCGCTCCACGGCGGCGATGGCGGCCAGGACCTCCGCGCGTGTGACCTGGGCCAGGGGGGTGGCTCAAAAAGCCGGGAAGACATAGGCCTCCAGGCGGGCGCGCTTTGCGGTGTAGGTCCGGGCGTTTATCGCGCCCCGCCGCCCGTCCAGCCACCGCAGGGCCACCTTTGCAAAGGTATTCTCCGCCTCGGCCCTTTGCGTGGCCCGTGCGTTCGCCCGCGCCGCTACCGGGTCCACGCCCTGTTTCACAAGGGCCCGGGCCGCGTCCCGCCGCCGCCGCGCCTCCGCGAGGGTCACGCCCCGGCCATCGTCAAAATCCCCCAGGGCCATGAGGTACTCTTTGGGGCCGTCCTGGCCGGGCCTGTGGAACTTGTACTTGTACCGCCACAGCTTGGCCTCCGCCGGGGTCACCAGGACAAAGAGGCCGTGGGTGTCGCTTACCTTGTACGGCTTGGCCCGGGACTTTAGCGCCCGCACCGCCGCGTCCGTGAGGGGCTTTCCGCGTGGCGGAGTGGGGTATCTCCTTTGGGGGTATTCGGCCCTACCCCACTATCGTACCCCGTTTTTTTGCGGCTGTAAACGAAAAATGGTGAACGCCCCCGGGGCGGTGGCGTAGGGAAAAACCCAGGCGGAGCAAGGGTTTT
>JAERIN010000075.1 GCA_016757515.1 Alphaproteobacteria bacterium | reverse complement strand
ATCCTGCCCTGAGGAACCGGGCAGAGGTACCATGGCAGGACCATCAGGAGGGTCATGGCCCAGAGTCCCCAGCCGGTCTTCAGCCTCTGGTTCCGTGTGGCGGTGGCGGCGCTGTTCTTCGCCTCCGGCGCTTCGGGACTCATGTACGAAACGGCCTGGTCCCGGTTGTTCCAGGATCTCTTCGGCCACGGCGTCCACACCAATGCGGCGGTGCTGGCGGCCTTCATGGCGGGCCTGGGACTGGGCGCGGCGGTGGGGGGACGGTGGGCTGACCGGATCGCACGACCCCTGGTGGTCTACGCGGTACTGGAGATCGGGATCGTGGCGGTTGTATGGACGTCGCCGTGGCAGGTGGCGTGGGCCGATCGTCTGTTCCCTGCAGCGGCCCAGGCCCACGGCGAGAGCCTGGGCGGGGGCCTGGTTCGATGGCTGGTGGCCTTCGCTCTGGTGGCGGTTCCCACGAGCCTGATGGGCGCGACGCTGCCGGTGTTGAGCCGGGCCCTGGCACGATCCAACGCCGACATCGGCCGCGCCTTCGGCACCCTCTACGGTGCCAACACGCTGGGAGCCGTGGCCGGTGTGGTGGCGGCGGGCTTCTGGCTCATCAGGGTGGTTGGCGTGACCGCCACGCTGCGAATCGGCTGCGCGGTCGGCGTGGTCGCGGCCGCGGCCGCCCTGGCACTGCACATGACGGGTCGCGCCATGCGCCCGGTGGAAACGCCGCGGACCACGGTGGCCGGCCCGTGGAAGCGGCGTCTGCCGGTGGCGCTGGGACTGGTGGTGTTCGGCTCGGGGTTCAGCGTGCTGGCCTACGAGATCGCCTGGATCCGCTCCCTCGTGTTCGTGCTCGATTCCAACGTGCTGTCATTCGCCACCGTGCTGGGCACGTTGCTCTTCGCCATGGGTTTGGGCAGCATTCTCTTGCCGCTCGTCGTGCGTGATCGGACCAATCACCTGGACGCACTGGGCTGGGTGCAGCTCTGCCTCGGCGTCACCGGCGCAGCGACGGTGCTGGCGCTGGCCAACCTCGGGCGGGTCGAACAGGCGGTGGCGGACGTGACGGGAATCGCCGAGCCGCTGGGCAGCCTGGCCGGCCGGGCGGCGCTCACCGCGGTCATGCTGACGGTGCCGGGCCTGTGCATGGGGGCAGCGCTGCCGGCGGCCACGGGCGCCATCCGCAATCTCCATCGCTCGGGGCGGCGCATCGGGGTTCTGTACGGAATCACCACCGCCGGCAACATTGCCGGGTCCCTGTCCGCCGGGTACCTCTTGGTGCCGGCCCTGGGGGCGACCCGGACGGTGCTCGGCCTGGCGGTGCTGAACATCGGGCTCGGCGTGCTCATGCTCGTGTGGACCGGTCGCGTGGGACGAAGGGCATTGATCGCCGTTGCCGCCGCCGCCGCACTGGTGGTGGTGTTGATCGGCGCGTTCGCCGCGCCGGGAGCCACGGTGGAGATGGCCGTCCAGCGGACGCCGCATTCGCGGCTGGTGTCCATGCGCGAGGGACTGCGCGGTACGGTGACCATCAGCGAGGTGCCGCCCATGCCGGTGATGGCGGCCAACGCCCGCAGACCGCCGCTGGCGCCGGTGGCCTTCGGCTACCGGATGATCGCCGTGGACGGCGTCGACGTCGCCGGAACGGCCCCCGATCTGCGCACCACCCAGCGCATGCAGGCGCACGTTCCGCTGCTGCTGCACGGCGAGCCCCGTCGCGTGCTGCAGGTCGGCTTCGGGACCGGGGAGACGACCCGGGAGGCTCTGCGCCATGCACCGGAGGTCATGGCCGTGGCCGAGATCAATCCCGACGTGATCATGGAGAGCCGCCGCTGGTTCCCCGAGTTCGCCAGCGACGGGTACCGGCCGATCTTCACCGATGCGCGCAATTTCATCCGAACCACCGATCGGGTCTACGACGTGATCCTGAACGACTCCACCTATCCGGGGATCTCAGGTTCGTCGCTACTGTATTCGGCCACCCATTTCGCCAACTGCCGTCGACGCCTGGCGCCCGACGGCGTGATCTCGACCTGGCTTCCCATCGATCTGCCCCCCGAGAGCCTGCGAATCATCCTCGCGAGCTTCGCCGAGGTGTTCCCGTCGTGCAGCCTGTGGCTGCCGACCAACTGCTGGAACAAACACGCGGTGCTGGTGGGGTCCATGGCCCCGCTGGGGGATCCGGTGGCGCGCCTAGCCGCTTCGGACTGGCCCGACGAGGTGGTGGCGAGTCTCGCCGAGCTGGGCTACGACGATCCGGAACTCTTTGCCAGCATGCTGGTGCTGGACGCCCGGGACATCGAGGCTCTGGCCGCCGGCAGCGTGCTGAACTCCGATGATCACCCGGTGTTGGAGTATCCCGCCCGGGGCGTCGAGGTGGCCGGCGAGGTCTATTGGGAGGAGTCGCTGCGGCTGATTCTGGAGCGCATGGGGCCGCCGGGACCACCCACCGTGACCGGCAACCCCAGCGCAGCCGTCCGCCGCATTCTGCCCGGGATGAAGGCCCTGCTCGACGGCCAGCCGGACCTGGCGCTGATCCTGTATCGACGGGCGCAGCGGGATGCGCCGGCGCATCCAGGCCCGCGGCGTCTGATCGGCGACATCCGGACCTTTCGCGCCCAGCGCGCCCTGGACGATGGCTATCGGGCCATGAAAGCGGACGGAACCCCGGTGGCGGCGTTCGAGCGAGCGGCGGATCTGGCGCCGGAGTCGGCGCTGGCCCGATGGGAGGCCGGCCGGGCGCTGTTCGAGGTGGCGAGGTTCTCGGCCAGCATCGATCATCTCCGCGCCGCCCATGATCTGTCCGACGGAGCTTTCCCGGAGGCGCTCCTGATGCTGGGCGATGCGCTGCGGCTCACGGAGCGCCCGGCCGAGGCCGAGGCCGCATATCGGGAGCATCTGGAGACCGGCGAGGAGACGGTGGAGCTGATGGTCGCGCTGGCCGAGGCCCTGATCGTCCAGGGTGACCTGGAGGGGGGCACGGCGTTGATCGAGCGAGCGCTGGAGCGGCAGCCGGGATTCGATGCGGCCGAGGCTCTTCTGAGCACCATCGACGCGGTGGGTCCGGCGGCATCGTCCGAGGCGGACTC
>JAERIN010000074.1 GCA_016757515.1 Alphaproteobacteria bacterium | reverse complement strand
GGCTATGATGCAAAGTATTTAAGAGATATTATAAAGTATATGGGGATAAAAGATAAAATATCATATCGTAATTATCCAACAAAAGGTGCCGAACATATAAGTAAAAATCATCGCTGGGTTGTAGAAAGAACTTTTGCTTGGTTTCAACTAAAGTTCAAAAGACTTGTGATTCGATGGGAAAGAAAAATGAAAGTATGGTCAGGTTTCGTTGACCTTGCTCTCATATTCTGGTGGGTTCAAAAAATAGTGGGATAGGTTCATAAAGTTCTAATGGATAATTTTCTTGCAAGCGATATAAATTTATATATTTGCAGAAAAGCTTATGAGAATCTTGTCCAAAAAGGCATACCATGCACTTTCATAACATCTAACGCGCACATGGCTCCGTATTCCATTATCCGAGACTTCTGCATAAACAAAAAAGACTATAGACTTGGCATTATAAGCGTAACCGCAGCATATGAAAGCTATTTTTCAAACCTCGGATCTAAGTTCGCACATACAATTGCTGTGACAGATCTGACCCTTGACCCCTGGGTCCGCGCGCCCTTCCTGCCCCGCCGGGACCGCTTTGAGCGCTGGTACGCCGCGAATCGGGACAATGAGGAGTATCGGCGGCAAGCCGAGGCCGTGTTCACCGTCAACCGCGCCGGGGTGGAGGGCACGGACCGGGAGCGCGCGATCCTTGCCCGCATCAAAGCGGCCAAGGCCCAGGGGCGCAAAATCGTGTGCGCCTTTGGCAAGGTCCCCGTGGACCTGTGCGTGCCCTACGACGGCGGCCCGGCGCATGCGGACATGGCGGACTGGATCACCCACACGGTGGAGGTCTGCGGCGGGGCGGACAACATTCTCCTTCTGGTCAAGCCGCACCCGCACGAACTGCGGCCCGAGATCGCGCTGGACCTGGTGGAGGGCTTTACCGACCTCATCGCCACAGAGGTCAAGGACAACGTGATGATCCTGGGCCACCGGGACATCAACGCCCACGCCCTGGCCCCGCACCTGGATTTGGCCGTGCTGTACAACGGCTCCTCGGGCCTGGAGCTGACCGCGCAGGGCGTGCCCGTGATGATGTGCGCGCACTTTGGCCGCCTGGACTACCCCGTGGACCTGATATACCCCGAGAGCCGGGCGCAGTACGCCGCGTACCTCCGCGCCGGGGCGTACCGCAAGCCGGACGCGGAGCTGCGCCGCCGCGCGGCCTTTATGATCACCTACATGGGCACGGGGGACGTCTCGTTTGTGAACGACTACGCCTTCCGGCCCGTGACCAACGACAAGATCGGCGTGCCCCGGTGGAAATGGGAGAAGGTGGAGCGCCTGCTGCGCGAGGGCGACCCAGAGATGGCCCGCGTGGCCCGGCGGATCGTGGGGAAGTTTGAGGGACCAGAGAAGGGAGATTGTGCGCATGACAAAAGTGAGCAGGCAGGGGGGGGACACTCGGTCGTCCGTAAGCGGCGGGTGGCGGGCCGAGGCCGCACGGCGCGCGCCTGTTCTACGCCAGGGCCCCACACCCCAGCGCCCAGAGTGCGCCCTGGCCCTACCGCCCGTACGACCCGTGGGCCCTGTTTGCCGACCCAAAGGGCCTGGCGCACTTCACCCTCGTGGGCCGCAACTGGCGGGAGCGCGAGGACCCAAAGCCCATCGTTGTCCTATGGGGGTTTAGCGGCTGGAAGCCCGGCTTTATTGCAGAATACCTGCCAGAGTACCGCACGGCCTTTGTCAGGGCGAGCTGGATGGGGCCGCAGTGGCTCTATTATGTGTCCCAGATGCCAGAGCGCCCGGCGGCGTTCGTCGTCTGGGGGCAGACCGAGCCCCCATGGGTGCGCCGTCACGCCTGCCGGCGGGGCATTCCAATTTGGCGCATGGAGGACGGGTTCCTGCGCTCCGCCGACCTGGGGGCACACCACGCCACGCCGTACTCCCTGGCCCTGGACACAACCGGTCTCTCCTACGACCCGGCGGAGCCGGGGGACCTGGCCCGCATCCTGGCCACACACGACTTCGCCGGGGACGCCCCCCTCATGGACTCGGCGCGGCGGTGCCTGCAGGTATGGCGGGACCTAAAGCTCTCCAAGTACAGCAGCCCCCGCCCCCTGGGCCTGGCCCCGTCGCAGCAGGGCCCGAAGATCCGCCCCCGCGTGGCCGTCCTGGGCCAGGTCCCCCGCGACGCTGCCCTGCGCCGGGCCAACCCCGACAGGTGGCGCGTGGACGACGTCATACGCCTGGCCCTCCACGAAAACCCGGGGGCGCAGATCCTCTACCGCCCCCACCCGGAGGTACATGCGCGCCTCAAGCGGGGCCAAGGTTGCCCCAAGGCCCTGTGCACCCTTGCCGACCCCGGGGAGCCCCTGCCCGACTTCCTGGACGGCATAGACCGGGTCTACACCATATCCTCCACGGCGGGGCTGGAGGCCGTTCTGCGCGGCGTGCCCGTCACCACGCTGGGCCAGCCCTTCTACGCCGGCTGGGGCCTGACCGACGACCGGGCCCGGGGCGCGGACAAAGGCCGGTGCTTAACCCCCGAGGAGCTGTTCGCGGGCGCGTATCTGCTCTACCCCCGCTACCTCGCCGCGCCCGATGGGGACGCGGAGGCCGGGTTCATGGCCGCGGCCCTGCGCATAGACGCCGACCGGGCCGTCATGGCCCACGACGCGGCCGATACAGTCCTGGAGCCCAAGCCCATTCAAGGCGTGCGCAAACTCCTGGCCTCCAAATACCTCCCCCAGAACCTTTTGGGCGTCAAAAAGGCGGACCTGGAGGCCGCCCTGGCCAAGTACGCCCGGCACCCCACAGCGGCGGCGCTCCTGGGCGCGGTCAACCCCGACCTGGCCCAGGCTGTGGCTCTCGCCGCCTCCCCCTTCTGGCCCAAGCTGTTCTTCGGCCCCCGGCGGCCCCCGCCCGAGACGCTGGCCAAGTGCATCCCCGCCGTCCGCTGGGATCGCGCCTTTGACCCCCCCTCCGGCGCTGCGTTTCAGGAGGCCCTGTCCTACGCCCTCCTCGGCGCGGTGGAGGGGGACGCGGCCCGCGACGCCCTCCTGACCCAAATCCGCAAGTATCTGGAGCCGGAGATCTTCGACCGCCTCCTGCTGGACCTGGACCGCCGCCACCCCGGCCCCTACATCGCGCGGCAGACCGCCTGGCTCCTGGCCGAGGTGGGGGAGGAGCCCGCCGCGCCCCGCGCCCTGGCCGCCGCCCTCAAGCGCCTGCGCCAAGCCGAACGTGAACGCGCCCTGGC
>JAERIN010000073.1 GCA_016757515.1 Alphaproteobacteria bacterium | reverse complement strand
GCTATAAAAGGGCCCGCCCCGAGGCGTGGGGGCAAGGCTTACCCTATAAAAAAGGGTGGGAATAGGGCTGGAATGGTGGGGCTCCCTCCCCATTTTAGAGAACAACGCTTTACAATGCCCCCGCCCCCTTTGTGTTTGGATGCTGCGCCCTCACGCAGGACCGCACGGGGGAGGCCTAAACGGGCCGTCTATAATAGGCCGCAATAGACCCGGCCCGGCCCATGCTGCGCCCTATAAAAAGGGCCCCGCGCCCATTGCAGAGAACAACGATAAGCAATGCCCTGCTCCCCCCCTGCTATCAGGGGAAAACAGTGGCCGGGCCCGCGCGGTCCGCCCCTGCTAACAGGAGAAAACAGAACGCGGGTTAGGCTTGCCCGGCCCGCACGCCTATGGAGCGCGCTGACAGGCCCGGCTCGCGTGCCAAAAGCTCGCGGATGGGGGCAAGGTCGGGCAGGCCCAGGGCCTTGGCCAGGGCCGCGTCAATCGCGGCGCGCGTGGGGCAGGCGTCCATCCGGCCAAGAGGCAACAGGGCCTCATCCGCCAGGGCGTCATAGGCCTTGGCCAACACGGTGAGCGTCCGTGTGGGCAGGGTGCGGACGTCCAGGACGGGCATTTTGGTCCATGCGGGTTTTTTCATTTTACACCACGCGCTGCGTGTCACCACCCGTGCGCCGAAATAGAGCAGCATGGATAGGGAGCTGTTGAGCCACAAGACCAGGGCCTTTTCCTGTTTTTCCGTCAAGTCCTTGGGTGCAAAGGCCCACCAGGTGTTGCCCAAAACCTTTTTGGCAAAGCGCACGGCCAAGACCTTATGCGTGGGGCCCCATAGGCGTTCAGCCAAAAGGATATGGCCCGCCTTTTTCCAAAGTTGGTGGGCGTCCTTTATCTTTTCTCGTCCCGGCGCGGGTGCCATGCGGGCCAAGAGTTGTGCATTGGGCATCTGGGCAATGGTGACCACCCGCTTGGCATCGTGCCCCCAAAAGGCTGGATAGGGGGACCAGTCGTCATAACTGACCTCAAAGGCGTCGTGGATGTCGCGTTGGTCGTACCCCAGCGCCCCCAGGCTATCCAGGCGCGTGAGGGGCAGGGGTGTGGACTCCTTATGGCCGGGGATACGAGCCGCGCCCTCACGCAGAAACCAAAAGGTGCGCAAAAGCTCCGTCTGTGCGAACAGGCCCCCCACCCAGGGCTCCGTACCCTGCGCGGGGGGAACGCGCACAATCTCTGCCGCCTTGCCCCAGTGATTGGTGATGGTGGTAATCCCCTGCCCCTCCACCATCACGGGCTCCTTGGCGTAGTAGTGCACGCGGCCCACAAAATCCAAGGCCCCATGCACGGTCGGCGGCACGCGCCAGAGATTGATAAAGGTCGTGGGCCCGGCCTTTTCGCCGTTCACCCGCCTGCGCGCCACAAAGAGGAGCTCGGACAGGTCGGTGTTTTCGGAGAAATTGGGGCGCTCGGAATCGTGGCTGATAACCACTGTTTCCAGGTGGTACTTTCGCGCGAGGAGTTCCCGCGTGGGGGCCCAGGCCTCCCCAGATACGAGGGCCGAAGGCAGAACAAAGGCCAGACGCCCGCCAGGCTTGAGGTTGCGGTCCGCGAGAGCCACAAAAACGCTCCCCAGGCCTGCGGTGATATTGGCACCCTGAACGCGCGTAACCTGCTCTTTAAGCTCCTTTTGCAGGGCGTTGCGCTCCTTATCTGCAAGGGATCCAAAGAGCAAATTGCCCCCCACGCTGCGCACAAAGGGAGGATTCATCACGCACAGGTCCATCTGGGGCAGGTGGGCATTTGTCTCCACCCGCGCGGCTGTACTGGTGCGCACAGATTCCATCTGCGAATAATCCAAGGAGAATTGCGTGGGTGGTGTGGGATTTTCCAAGAAATCAAGACTGCCCAGGCGGGCCTCTTCCTTTCCAAGGGCACCCTTTTTCTTGCGTCCGGCCCCCATGGGCATGACCCAGAGATTCATGCGCAAAAAGGCCACGGCTGGGGCCAGCATGGCCAAGGTGGAGGCAGTCAAGTGCACGGCAGTAGGCAAAACATCATAGCCATGCAGAGTGTTCTCCATGAGGGTGCGGTGGAGGGTTTGTAAGTCAACGGGCGTGAGCCGGCGCCCCGTATCCGCCCGCGCCTGGATATGGGCGTCGGAAAGAGCCTGCGCCGCCGCCATAAGGAGGGTCCCCGTACCGCACGCCAGGTCCGCCACCTTGAAAGAGGACAACTCCACAGGGTCCCCAAAGTCCGTTTTCCACGGGGCCTCTAAAGCCAGCTTCAAAAGGATAGTGGCCGCCATGACAGAGGTGTAGTAGGTGCCCAGATACTTGGCCTCGTGCAAAAGCCAGTGGTAGATGCGGCCCATAAGGTCGTGGCGCAGAGCTGTTTGCTGGGCGCAGATACTCTGGGCCTCGGCCAAGAGAGCTGCAATCGCGCGCAGAGTGTGCGGACTCCTGGGCAATTCCGCCAGAACGCGCTCCCCAAGCTGGAATATGGGCACATAATTGATCTCGGTCCAAATCCAGTGCCAGTTGGCCTCCGTGGCGGCCAAGATATCGGCCTCTTTGGCCAGTTTGGACAGGGGGGCAATACGCCCATCGCCCTGGGCCAGCTGTTCTTGGAATATGAAGGCATTGGCCAGAACAAGTGCGGCCACCCGCGCCGCTGTACCCCTGCGCCTTTGGGCGGTCTCTGCATTTTCCTTGTCTGGGGGATGGATACCCAAGAGTTCGGACAGGCGCTCGCAGTCGCCCTGCCTCTCCTTCCACAGGTCCGCCACACCCTCCAGCTGCACGCGCAAAGACTGCGCCACGCGGGCCACAACATCGTCCTGGGCCATGGCCTCTTGCGTGCGGCGCAAGGTGGAGAGCACATCGGCGGGGCCACCCTCAAGCCACTGCGGGGATTCGTCTATCTCGGACAGAACGCAGTAGGCCAGCCTGGAGGCCCGAAGGGTGTCTTCTATCGTGTTGGTGTGCGCCGTGCGAAGGGCCTCGGGGTATACTGCCGCCACGCACATATGCGCCAGACCCGCCCGCACGCGCACGCGCGCGTCATTCAAGACAACCTCTCTGGCCTGGGGGTGGTCGGCAAACTTGGCCTCCACAATGACGCGCAGGCCGTTCATCTCAAAGTGCACATCTGGCCTGTGCTTTCCGTGCACCCGGATGGTCTCTGCATCGGCCGCTATGCCCATCTTGGACAGGGCAATGGCCAGTTGCGTATTAACGGCCTCTTCCCGGTTTCTGTGCGGCTCCATGCCCGCACGATAAAGACCCCGGGCGTTCGCGTAAATGCGCCGATATGCGTCGCACCTTCCTTGCGCACATAAATCCGCCGCCCTGGCCGCC
>JAERIN010000072.1 GCA_016757515.1 Alphaproteobacteria bacterium | reverse complement strand
CCATTTATCAAAATATAGAGCACAGAGTTTAAGGTTTTTCTTAAGTCAGCGCGTGGCATACCGCGCCCTCTTTTCTTTTGATTTTCTGGGAAAATTCTTTGAAAAATGGCCCAATGCTCGTCGCTTAATTCAATAAATTTTGGCATTTCTGTCTCTTTGTTTTGTTTTGCGAATCAACCAAAACAATAGAATCACATATGCCAACCATTGTGAATCCCGAATTGTGGGATAGGTTCTATGCTTCCTGGGCTATTTCACGCATGAATACTTTGCGGACATGGTGGGCTGGCCCGTGGCCCTGCTCCTGGCTGGGGGCGGACTTATCGCCGCAGCGGTGGCAAGCCCGCGCCTTTTGCGCGCCACGGCGCAGTGACCCTGCCTCCCCTGCGCGCGGTGCGGGCCCAACGTTCGTGGAGGGGCGGCAGGTCGCGCCCCCGCCAAAATTTCTACGCAAGGGTGCATATCTGCTCTTGGCGCGCCGCAGCAGGATGTCTACATGCGCCATCGGATATATCCGAAACACCCTTTTTTCAACCATAAGGAGAACTACAGATGTCTACACAACTTAAAGTATTATTTTCTAGCGTGGTCACCGCCCCCCTGCTGGCTCTAGGCCTTGCTGGGGCTGCCAATGCTGGCCCAATTGATGGCACGCGTGTTTTGGAGGCAGGAAATGAGGTTGCGACGGTAAAAAAAGCCTCTATTCTTATAGACGCTGGCATACGGCCCATCGATGAGACTCTTACTGGTGCTCCATATTCTTACGACCCAAATTGGCCTGGCTATTCTTTCTTGATAGCACCTACAGACGCTACTGAAAACGCATCTGTAACGCTAAATGTAGACAATATATTCTATACTTTGCTTGTTTCTAATGGCCCCATACGTCTTGGATACAATCCAGATTTTCCGATTTTTACAGCGCTTATAGATAACCTCTCTTCAATACACGTTCCCCCAGATGAAGTTATCTTCACAGCCGAGGAGGCGGTAGGTGGTGATATCATATTCTACAGAGATGCGGTATCAAGTGGAGTTGGGGCATGCAGATTTGATGGTGTCTTGGGCAATGAGCTGATCACAACCCGTCTGGGGAGCTGTGTTAATGATAAAAACGCCAGTCAAACCAAATCCACACCACTACCACCCTCGCTTGCCTTGGTAATGTTAGGGCTACTTGGTCTGAATGCCCTCCGCAGGCGCAAAGAACCCCCTGCAGCTAACGACACCGCTCCATCACTTGCTACTGACACACCTGCCCCCGCTGCATAACCCTCTCAGCGTCATGCCCTGACCCAAACCCCCGCCCCGATGCTCGGTGTGCGGGGGTTTGTGGTAGGATGCCCAGGCAATGCACAGCCCCCTGCCCCCCCTGCGCGCGGTGATAGAGGCCAATGGTCTCACGCCGCGCAAGGCCCTTTCGCAGAACTTCCTACTGGACCCGGCGATCTGCGCGCGCATCGCGGCGGCGGCGGGGGACCTTGCAGGGGCCAATGTGATAGAGGTGGGGCCGGGACCAGGGGGCCTGACCCGGGCCCTGTTGGCCACGGACGCCGCCCGCGTCGTGGCCGTGGAGGCAGACCCACGGGCCGTGGCGGCCATACAGGGCCTGGCCGATACCGATGCGCGCCTGCGCGCCCTTCACGCCGACGCACTGGCTATGGACCTGGCGGCCCTCACCCCGGCACCCCGCGTGCTCGTGGCGAATCTGCCCTACGCCATCGCCACGCCCCTCCTGACCCAGTGGCTGCGCCAGCGTGGGGCGTTTGCCCGCATGGTCCTCATGTTCCAGCGCGAGGTTGCTCAGCGCATCGCCGCCGCCGCCGGCACCCCAGACTATGGACGCCTGTCCGTCCTCGCGCAGTGGCTGGCGGATATACGCCCCGTAATGACACTCCCTCCCGGGGCGTTCTGGCCCGCACCGAAGGTGCACTCCCGCGTTTTGGTGGTGGGGCCCCGCGCGGCCAAGGCCGATGACCCCCCAGTGGAGGCCGTGGAGCGGCTGACTGCTCTGGCATTCGGGCAGCGGCGCAAGATGCTACGCCAGAGCCTAAAGGCCCACCTCCCGGCGCTGAAGCATCTGGGCCTGGACCCCACCCTCCGCGCGGCGGACGTAACGCCACAACAATACGTTGCCCTCACAGCCTTGGTGCATCAGAGGAGCTGATTTAGTCCCATTTACCCCGCGAGGCCCTCAACCCAGGCGTGCCCCGGCCTGTGGTAAAAAAAGCCGTTGGCAAAGGGTCCTTCCACCCCAGCCGCCCGGAGGCGATTCTCGGCCTCCTGTGCATCCGCCTGACCACCCACCACAGCCCGGAAAGCCTGCGCTACAGCCACCATATCCGCGGCTTGCGGCGCGAGGCGGATATGCGTAACACCCGCCGTAGCCAGGGTGGGCACCTCCTCCGCGAGGTTCAAAAACCCATGCGAGAGAACCATGGGCCCACTGATAGCGAAGACGTCCTCCCCCTCCAGGGTCTTCAGGTCCGCTCCGTCCCCGCTCTCCGCGCAGGCGTAGCGGCACCCCTTGCGCCCCCGCCCCACAGAGCGGGCCGAAAAGCATCGGGCCGAAAGCGCCAGGGGGGCGCGCCCAAAGACCTGGACCTCCAGCCCCATGCCCAGGGTGCGGGCCGCAGTACCCATCGCGGCCACGGCCTCTCCGTGGACCTCCACCGGAAGACAAACATGACGCGCGCCGCGCTTGGCCAAGGCCTCTAGGGCACCCTCGTTATACACGCCCAGCATCTGCCCCAGCCGGTGAGGCCGCCCAGACAAGGCCGCAAGGGCCGTGGCCTCGTTTGCCTCCACCTCCGCCCCGTGGTGGGTGGAGGCCACCTCCGCCACCAGGGCCCTGTCCTTGTCGTCCACCACGCCTGCAAGCATGGACCAGATAACCGTCTTGCCGCCGACCTCAAGCCGCCTGGCCACATCGACCCAGTGCTCCGCCATGAACAGGGCCCGCTTCGCGCAGGCCAACTCCCCCAGGTACACCTCGTCCACAGGCGCCTCGTCCGCTATGCGGGCGTAAAAATCCACCTGCCGCTCGGGGGGCCAGTGGTACAAAAGGGGGCCAAGGGTGATCTGCATGCGTGGTACAGCGTAGCACGCTCCCTCCACAGATGCACGGGCCAAGTCACGCCCCAAAATCTAGCGTCTTTGTAAATGGCCTTTGAGGCATAAAGCGCCGGGTGGGGATAAACGCGCGTGAGGGCTTGACGGGCGCGTGCCGGCAGTCGCTATGCTGAAGGTATGACTCCCGAGGACCCGCGCGCGTCAGGCAAGTTTGACTTTGACCCCTTCACGCCTGGGGTACAGGGCTCACCAAGCTTTGTTGGCGGGCCCGCCGCACCGCGCCGTGGGGACCCCTTGTGGGGGGCAGACGTCTTCGGCCAGCCCTGGTTCTTGCCGGCTATGGCGGTGGTGGTGGCCCTGCTTTTTGTCGCAGCAATGCTCTGGCTTTCTCTTACGCCAGGGCCGCAAGAGCCTGGTGATCAGAGTCCCCTGCCCACGATTACCGCCCCCGACTCCCCAGTACGCGTGCCGCCC
>JAERIN010000071.1 GCA_016757515.1 Alphaproteobacteria bacterium | reverse complement strand
GAGCTGATGTCCGAGGGCGTTCGGGTTTCGGAGGCGGGGGGGGGGGCGGCGGAGGGCCGGGGTCCTGTTCTGGCGCCTCTTCGGGGGCGGGGTGCGGCCCATCGTCCATGGCCGGGGCCGGTTCCTCGCCGAAGACGTCGGGCAGGTCGAGCCCTTCGGAGTCCGAGGTGACGTGGGTGGCCAGATCCGGTGAGTGGATGGCGGTCTGCTCGGTGTCGCCGGCATCGCGATGGACCAGGGATCGTCCCAGGGCCGACAGCACCTGGGCCAGCTCGCCGCCGGTCTGGAACCGACGATCCGGGTCCTTCTGGAGACACTTGAGGATGATCGGATTGAAGGCGGCCGGGAGCCCCTGGACCACGGCGGTGGGCAGCGCCGGCGTGTCCTGCATGATGCGCAGGGTCACCTCGTGCATGGTGGCCCCGGCGAAGGGGCGCTGCCCGGTGAGCAGGGTGTAGAAGACCACGCCCAGGGAGAACAGATCCGAGCGTCCGTCGACCTTGCCGCCGGAGATCTGCTCCGGCGCCATGAAGTTCGGGGTGCCGATGAACTGGCCCTCGACGGTGAGGTTGGACGATTCCAGTCGGGCGACGCCGAAATCCGTGATCTTGGCGGTCCCGTCGGACGTCAGGATGATGTTGGCCGGCTTGATGTCGCGGTGGACCACGCCCATGGAGTGGGCGTAGTTGAGCGCGGTGGCCACCTCGGCGATGATGCGGGTGACCTCCGAGGGCCTCGGGCTCTCGCCGGCGGCCATGAGCTGCTTGAGATCGCGGCCCTCGATGTACTCCATGGCGATGTAGACCAGGCCGGATTCCGCATCCTCGCCGACGTCGTGGATGGTGACGATGCCCGGATGGCTGAGACGTCCCGCCGCTCGAGCCTCGCGAAAGAACCGCTCGCGGAACTCTTCGGTCATCTCGGCGTCGAGGTCGACGCGGAGGGTCTTCAGGGCCAGTCGGCGGTCGATGATGGGATCGCGGGCCAGGTAGACCACGCCCATGGCCCCGCGGCCAAGGGTCTCCTGGATCTGATACCGGCCCAGTTGGGTGATCGACACGGCTCCATTGTAGCCAGTTTTCAGGCGGAGCGGGCCGATTGTCGTCGCGGCTCGACCGGTTTCCGTCACCCGGGCGTGCCGATGTGGCGGGAAGCGTCGAATCGGCGTTGGGAGTGTGGGCCGGCGGCGGTATTTTGTGGCATTTTTTTTGCTTCACGTTGCCGTGGCCAGCTGGCCCACGGGGGAGCAATGGACAGCCAGACCCTTTCAGTTGATGCGACCGCGGCCCGCCTGGGCGAGATTCAGCGCGCCGTCTCCGACGTGGTGGTGGGGCAGGACGAACTGATCCAGTCGATGATGGTGGCGCTGGTGTGCCGGGGCCACGTTCTGCTCGAGGGCGTCCCGGGTCTCGCCAAGACCCTCACCGTGCGCACCCTGGCGGGCGCCCTCCAGGGACGGTTCCAACGCCTGCAGTTCACGCCCGACCTGCTGCCGGCCGACGTCACCGGGACCATGGTCTTCGATCCCAAGACCTCGGAGTTCGTGCCGCACCAGGGCCCGGTCTTCGCCAACCTGGTGCTCGCCGACGAGATCAACCGTGCGCCGGCGAAGGTGCAGTCGGCGTTGCTCGAGGCCATGGAGGAGCGACAGGTCACCATCGGTGACGCGACCTTCCAGCTGCCCGATCCCTTCGTGGTGCTGGCGACCCAGAATCCCATCGAGCAGGAGGGGACCTACCCGCTGCCCGAAGCGCAGCTCGACCGTTTCCTGTTCAAGATCGTCGTCGACTACCCCTCGCAGGACGACGAACTCCGGGTGCTCGAGTACCACCTCGGCGACCGTTTTCCCGAGCCGTCCCCGGCGGCCCAGGTGTCGGAACTGAACGATCTGGCCGGGGTGGCGGGCCAGGTTCACCTGGACCAGCGCATCAAGACCTACATCGTGCGCCTGGTCAACGCCACCCGGCGCCCCGCGGAGGTGGGCCTGGGCGATCTGGTGCCTCTGCTGGGTTTCGGCGCCTCGCCCCGGGCCAGCATCGCCCTGGGTATCGGCAGCCGCGCCCTCGCCCTGGTCCGCGGCCGGGCTTTCGTCACCCCCGAGGACGTCAAGGAACTGGCGCCGGCCGTGCTCCGCCACCGACTGGTGCTGACCTACGAGGCCGAGGCCGAGGGCGTCAGCGTCGAGGACATCATCGATCGCGTGCTCCTGGCGGTGGAGGTGCCGTGATTCCGGCCCTGGGGCGATGGCTGGGTCGGCCGCGACCGGCCGACGTGGTCGAGTTGGCCGGCCCGGAGCTCCGCGCCCAGGTGCGGCGCCTGGAGATCCGCGCCCGCCAGGCCATGGAAACCGGCCTTGCGGGGCGCTATCAGAGCGCCTTCAAGGGCCGCGGGCTGGAATTCGAGGAAGTCCGCGAGTACCGGCCCGGCGACGATGTCCGCACCCTCGACTGGAATGTCACCGCCCGCACCGGCCAACTGCATGTCAAGCAGTACCGGGAGGAACGGGATCTCACGGTGCTGCTGCTGGTCGATCTCTCGGCGTCGACCCGCTCCGGGTCCGGGGTCATGACCGTCCACGATCTCATCGCCGAATCCGCCTCGTTGTTCGCTCTGGCGGCCTCCAAGCGGGATCGGGTGGGCGCCGTGCTGTTCGACGAGCGGGTCCGGACACTCATCCCTCCGCGCCTGGGATGGCGCCACGGGCTGCGGATTGTCCGCGAGGTGCTCGGTTCCGTTCCCGCTGGGCATGGGACGGCGGTGGACGAGGCCGTGGCTGCGGCCGCCCGGCTCCTGACCCGGCGTGGTGTGGTGATTCTGGTGACGGACCGCGAGTGTCCTCTGCCGCGGCGCCCCCTGGCGGCACTGGCCGGTCGTCACGACGTGGTCGTGGTGCGGGTCGCCGATCGGCTGACCGAGGGCGCCGTGCCCATGCCGGAGCTCCCGGTGGTGGATGTGGAGAGCGGTCGGACCCAGGTGCTCAGCGGCAGGGTGCGTCGCGGCGAGGAGGATCGAATCGCCGGCGTCGACGTCATCACGCTGACCACCGGCGAGGAGTATCTGCCGGCGGTCCAGGCGCTCTTCGAGCTGAAGGAGCGGCGCCGTGCGAACTGACGGCTTCGTGATCGCCGCCGTTCTGGCTGTGGCCGCCGCCTGGTCGGGGGCCGCTGCCGAGCCCGAGCTGGAGCTGCGGCTGGAGACTGCCGGGGTGGCTCTGGGAGACCGGATTCCGGTGGAACTGGTGGCCCGGGGCGGCGGTGACGGGCTGTGGGGCGACCTCTCGGTGCAGATTCCGGCCGGTGGCGAGTGGGCCGTCGTGGAGGGACCGGAGGAGCGGCCCGGCTCTGCGCCGCCCGCGTGGACCGTCACCCTGGTGCCGCTGGCCGTCGGTGATCTCGACCTCCCGGCCATGGTGGTGGGGGTGCGGGACCCGGCTGGGGCCGTGCGTCAGGTCCGCGCCCCGGATGCGGTGGTCACGGTCGGATCGGTGCTCGCCGCCGACGACGGACTCGAGCCCGCCGCGCTGAAGCCTCCCGTGGGCGTGGAGGGACTGCCTTGGGAGTGGCTCGTCCCGGGAC
>JAERIN010000008.1 GCA_016757515.1 Alphaproteobacteria bacterium | reverse complement strand
GCAAAAAAGCCTACTCGAACGCTCTGTAGAAATAATTCTGATAATCATTTTTCGGCTTGAAAATCCGATACCGCACTCTTGTTATTTTTTTGGGCTCTTCTGGTGTAAATCAGAGATTATTAGAATTATTTTTACAGTGATTATTGAAACTCTTCTCGAAGGTGTTCGAAAAGGCCCATCTCTTCTATTTCGCAAGGAATGTTTTGATAATACAAGAATTTTTGATTATCAGAATTCGAAATCACTTCACCCGCTGGATCACTTCACCCGCTGGATCACTTCACCCGCTGGATCACTTCACCCGCTGGATCACTTCACCCGCTGGATCACTTCACCCGCTGGATCACTTCACCCGCTGGATCACTTCACCCGCTGGATCACCCCCAGAGCCAAGCCGAGCCCACCATAATAGGCTTTTATACCTCTATCCCGGCGATCCCGGCGATCCCGGCGATCCCGGCGATCCCGGCGATCCAGGCGATAACGACTCAGGCCCGGTCAGCGGCATTCTCCAAAGCCCACACAATGCCCCTGAGGCGTGGCGTGTTGGGGACATCCCCAGCCTTGATGCCCAGGCGCAATTCCAGAATCGCGGCCCGGCATGCCTGTTTCAGCGCTGGCATGGCGACCATGGCCTGAGCGTCTTTTATGCAGCGCACGCGTGCGACCTCCCGCCCATCGCGGTCGACGACCTCGTGCGGCGTTGCTAGTGGGATGGGCGACTTAACGATTGACCATGGGCCGGGTGAACTTTTGGATTGAGCCATGATGGCGCTCCTTTCTCTCCCTGCGGGATTGCAAGGCGCGAGCCCTAGGATTTGTGCCCTAGGGCTCTGGTCTTACAATGCGTTTAGTAGGCACAAGGCACCGTCCTCCCTACTGCGAGGGTGTCGCAGCAGCCCAGGGCCTTGGCAACGCGGGCCCGGACATATGCTGGCAACCAGTTGTGAGGGGTTCCAGTCTCTGCGAAAAACGCGGGCTTGTGTGTATACCTAGCAAAGGCATGGGTCTCTGTCGTTATGGTATTTTTGGCCAGGACTTGATTCAACCCACCTTGTGCCTTAAATATCGCCCATCTGTCGTTTCGGAAAATCTCTGTGTATGTTCCGTGGCGTTTCATGATATGGTCTCCTCTCCTGAGTTATGGGGGCTGCCCATTGCTGCCCCTCTCCTTTTATAATATCGCGAAAAGGTTAACAAATCGTTAATTTTCGCGACTTTAAGCAGATTTTTATAGCATTTTCACCTTTCTGAGTTATGCTGGCAGTATTGGTCGCAGCGGCCTAGGGGTCGGGTCTTCCTCCCAGGCCTTCTTCGCATACTGTGGCAGGTCGTCCCACGCGATGCGCGGCCTTCCGCAAGGGTATGTCGGCGCGTAGACAAGCTCGGCTTCATATGCGAGCTGGCCGGGTGTTTTCGCGTTGGCCATGATGGGGCCTTCCTCTCTGGGTTATGTTAGTCGTTATAATCGGATGTAAACAAGTGGTGCAACCCCTCCGCAACTATAAGACATACTATACCAGCAAATACTAGCATAGCCAAGCAAAGAGCGATGTCTATAATACTCATAATTTGTTTCCTCTCTCTGGGTTATGGGGGGGCAGAGCGCTCCCCCTCTCCTTTCATAATATCGCGAAAAGGTTAATAAAGTGTTAATTTTTCCACATCATGCTGTCGAAATTTTTATATCTATTTGGGTGTGAAATATTCGTACAGAGCGCATCAAAATTTTAACGATTTGTTAACCTTTTCGCGATATTATAAAAGGAGAGGGAGAGCAATAAGGCTCCCCCCATAACTCAGGAGAGGAGACCATACCATGATTAGATTTGATTGTGCACATAAAAATTACAATGGGCATTTTCCCTCAATGGGGAATGCCATAACAGAAACGCAATTCTCCAGCTACATTCGGAGCGAAAATGATCTTGAATGCAATAGGCATTCGTTTGAAAAGGGAGAATTGCTGCAATATGATTTGAATAATTTGCCGAGCTACATACCAAGCTGGGTAAAACATGAGATAAGAGGGTACTGCCAGAATAGAAGAATGATATTTTTCTGTTTGCGTCACTTCAGAAAAGGCAAGCCCATCGTCCTGGCATACCTTATAACAGACACCAATCATAATTTGGCGTGGATTTGGGATATGAAGAAAGGCTGGAAAAACAGGCAAGTCATAGAGACTTTCTTGAAAGCTCTTCATCAGCAATCAATGAGGAATAATGTCGCATGACACAACGGATTAGAAAGGTGAAAACGCTATGAAAAAACTGCTTAAAGTCGCGAGGAAGCGCGCGGGCCTAAAATTGTTCGATGTGAAGGGTGGCGTGGCCCAGTTGCGCCATGTTCCGGGGGACTGCCTTGTGCAGAAGGTGCTCGGGCCAGAAGAAATGCTGGAAGACGGGCAGTACATAACTGAGGACGGCGCGTCGTTCGAGCGCGTGAGTGTTTATGCGGAAGTTCTGGCCGAGAGCGCTTTCGCCCGTTCATTGCGACCAACAGGCGCTGAGATAAATGTGCCCATCGGGGATGCGGCATTTTTGCTCGCGGCGGATGCCCTTCATCGCAGCGGCCCTTTCACTGAGGTCTTTTTTACATCTTATGGGCAGGCATTCTCGTCTGACCAGTTTCGCATCCATTCTGTCGACACCCCCGACTTGGTCTTGCCCGAAGACATGAAGGGCGTCCGCATGGGCAAGAAAGACCTCGCCACATTCTGCAAACTCGCGCGAATGTACAAGGCCAAGACCATCAAGCTGGCCATCTTTACGTCTGAGCGGGGGGCGGTGTGCGTGCGGGGCGAATTTGGCCCGGTCAGCGCTACATCGCTTTGTGGCGCCCCGGACGATAAGGCGGAAGCCTTTGTCGCAGCGCTCCGGAAGTTTGAGAGTGATGCCGCCCGCTGTGCCGTACCTGTCGGGCGCTTAGGCCTTAAGCATGCGGAATTTGTGGCCGCACTTAAGGCCTTCAAGGGCAAGTCTCCGGCCCGCCTCGCCCATGCGTATATCTCTGAGGAAGGCCACTTGTGCCCCTGGGGCGATAGGCGGCGGAGCGCCATCATAGCTCAAACATCCGTGAAGCACGGGGGAGGGGTCGCGATTAATCTGGGCTTTCTTAAGGACTCAGGGGCCTGGGACCAGGACTTTTATGTCGCTCGGCCTGGAGCCATGGGGGCGGGCCAGAAGGCCTCTATCCTTATATCTCGGGCGAATGGCCGGACGATGACTGTCAGCTGCTTGAGGGGTGAGTTGTGAAGGGTGAGATCACTTCACCCGCTGGATCACTTCACCCGCTGGATCACTTCACCCGCCGGAACACTTGGCAAAGCGTGCCGTCCTCGATCATGTCTGCTATTTCTCCCATAGCGCCTCTCCTTTCGCGTTGTGGGGGCCGGGGCTCCCCGTGGGGTCAAAGTACATGCCTGGACCCCGGCCCCGATGTGCCGTTCATGGGGCGCACGGTCACCACGGCCCCCTTGTAAAAGCCCAGGCGCTCTGCCAGGCTCAGGGGGTCGTCAGGGTACAGGGCCCCGGTGTAGTGAAGGCCGGGGATGTGAGCGGTGGGCAGGATGCGCGGCCCGGCCTTTTTGCTGCGACCGGCGACATAAAAACTGTCGTGCCACTCATAGGACACCCGGTCGTCACAATCACCCAGGTGAAGGCCGTCATAGTGCAAGGCGCGGCGGCCTTTTATCGTGACGCGGGCCATGGCGTTGCTTTTATCGTAAAGTTTAAACATGGTCTTGGTCTCCCTTGCTGCGGTGTTAGGTGGCGGCCTATTGCTGCCCCTCTCCTTTTATAATAACGCGAAAAGGTTAATAAAAGGTTAACTTTTTCGCGCATCACTTCACCCGTCAGATCACTTCATCCGCCGGGTCACTTCACCCGCCGGGTCACTTCACCCGCCGGGCCGCTTAGACCGTCGTGTCGTCTAAGATGTCTCGGAGCGTGTTCATGACATCGTCGAGCTCTTCATTCTGCCCGTAGAGCCTTTGCTCCATTAGGTACAGCGCGTTTGGGTTTACCTGCTCAAACCGCTCATTCGCCAGGTCATCGAGTTGGTCTTGGACCGCGCTGCCTAGGCTCGCGAACGCCTTTGCGAATTTTAAGAGGTCGTAAAGCTCTGCTTCATAAATGGTGCTTTTCATGGTATGGTACTCCCTTTGAGTTATAGGGGCTTGCCTAACGCTACCCCCTCTCCTTTTATAATACCGCGAAAAGGTTAATAAAGTGTTAATTTTTCGCGCATCACTTCACCCGTCAGATCACTTCACCCGTCAGATCACTTCACCCGCCGGGTCACTGCCGAGCCGAGCCGAGCCGAGCCGAAACCGGGCCTATAGGCGCGTGTAAATAAGGGGGCCCAGCGTAAGCCGGGCCCCTTTAAGTAAAGTTATTTTACAGTAGAGTACGGCGTAAAGCCCATTTTTTTAAGTATTTCTGGGGTAAAGTCGCCTTTTTTACTAGTTAGGGCTACTATATCACCTATAAAATCTGACGCTAGTTTATAGGTTTTCTCCCATAAAACGGTATCCACTTCACCTATACTATAGGCTAGGTTAATACCGGCCCCCAATTGTAAGTCACCCAGGTGTAAATTAATACAGCTATAAAGGGTTTTACTTACGCCGTCCTCAGTTTTTATAGTAAGGCCCGGTATATAACACTCATCACCTATATAAATATTATAACCCGGCCCTACTACCGCCGGGTTTAACCCGTAGTCCGCCTTAGGCACTGGTAATATATTTATAGTCATTTTTGATACCCCTTTTAAGTTAGGTTAAATAAGGGCGGCACCGCGCCACCCCTCTCCTTTTATAATATCGCGAAAAGGTTAATAAAGTGTTAATTTTTCGCGCATCACTTCACCCGTCAGATCACTTCACCCGTCAGATCACTTCACCCGTCAGATCACTTCACCCGTCAGATCACTTCACCCGTCAGATCACTTCACCCGCCGGGTCACCCGCCGGGTCACTGCCGAGCCGAGCCGAGCCGAGCCGAGCCGAGCCCAGCCGAAACCGGGCCTATAGGCGCGCGTAAATAAGGGGGCCCAGCCGAAACCGGGCCTATAGGCGCGCGTAAATAAGGGGCCCGGTTTACGCCGGGCCCCTAGTCCGCCCTACTATTAGGCCATTTCTGTTAAAAAGCCCATTTTTTCAAGTAAAGCCGGTGTTAAAACCTTATATTTACTTTTAAGCAAGCACAAGTCATTTATAAAATCAGCCGCGGATTTATAGCTTTTGTAGAAATAGGTTAAGTCAAACGGGCTTTTATGAAAGCAAAAACTTATATAAGGCCCATCACCTTTATTTAAATTAACATAGCTATCAAGCTTTATAAGTTCATTACCAACCTTTATATTTAAGTCAGGAAAATAGCACTCGTTTTCCTCAGGGCTATTACCCGCCGGCCCATCACCGGCCAAACTTTTACGCGCCTCACCTTTATCAAAGTTTTTGAAAAATAAAGTCATAATATTTTCCCCCTTTAGGTTAAATGGGGCCGCCCAACGCTACCCCCTCTCCTTTTATAATAGCGCGAAAAGGTTAACAAATCGTTAACATAGTGGCCTTAAAAATAAAAACTTTAAGGCCCGAAAAATTAACATTTTCTTAATCTTTTTGGGGGCCAATTCGCTGAGCTTTTCCGCTATAAAATAATCTGCCGTTATTAACCTTTTGTTAATCTTTTCGCGCTATTATAAAAAGAGAGGGGTAGCGTAGGGCGGCCCCGTAAACCTAAAAGGGGCACTAAAATGTTTAAGGTTTTCATTTTTAACGGGTACGGGTTTATAGCCGAAACGCGGGTGCTGGCTGACTACGCTGGGGTCAGGGCGTTTTTTGGGCGCGTGCCGACTTTTGGGGTACCGGTGGCGGTGAATGATGGTACTGCTGTGGTAGGGCGGGCGGTGTAGCAGCTGAGGCGCGTCACTTCACCCGCTGGATCACTTCAGCCGTCGGATCACTTCACCCGTCGGATCACTTCACCCGTCGGATCATCCCCAAAGCCCAGCCGGGCCCAGCCCAGCGCGGGGCCGCCTATTATTTACGCGCGCCTATAGGCCCGGCTTAAGCCGGGCTATCAGCGTATTCACCGCCCAGGTAGCCCAGCCGGGCCCAGCCCAGCGCGGGGCCGCCTATTATTTACGCGCGCCTATAGGCCCGGCTTAAGCCGGGCTATCAGCGTATTCACCGCCCAGGTAGCCAGCCGGGTCATTTTTAAGTAGCCCCCGGCTAGCCGGGTCCAGCTGCTTTATAATTGAGTCAGCTAGGGCCGTTATAGCGGCCTCAAAATCTACATTTTCTAGGGCGTTAAGTAAATCACCGACCGCGCCCCGCGCGTCACCCGCCGCGCTATAGGTTTGAGCTACTAAAGCTTTTTGCTCAGAAAAAGTTAAATTATTCATAATAATTTTCCCCCTTTAGGTTTACGGGGCCGCCCAACGCTACCCCCTCTCCTTTTATAGTAGCGCGAAAAGGTTAACAAAAGGTTAATAACGGCAGATTATTTTATAGCGAAAAAGCTCAGCGAATTGGCCCCCAAAAAGGTTAAGAAAAGGTTAATTTCTAGAGATTATTTTATAGCGAAAAAGCTCAGCGAATTGGCCCCCAAAAAGGTTAAGAAAAGGTTAATTTCTAGAGATTATTTTATAGCGAAAAAGCCGGGCCTACGCTAGGCGCGTAAAAAAGGGGCCCGGTTTACGCCGGGTCACTTCACCCGCGGGATCACTTCACCCGCGGGATCACTTCACCCGCCGGATCACTTCACCCGCGGGGTCACTGCCGAGCCCTGCCGAGCCCAGAAGAGCCCAGCAGAGTCGCCTGAGTAGCCTTTAATAGGCTTTTATACCTTAACGCCTACATAGCGCCCATAATCGTACCCTGAGGGGTCAACATATAGGGTTATTCGGCCTGGGCACTTAAGCGCTATGGCCCGCCTTACGCCGTTTTTATCCCAACCGCCCCGGCCTTTAAGCCAGCTACGCCGCCCTAGCGGGGAAGATAAAAAAGAGTCGTATTCTATAGCGGATAGGGCCAGCTCCTCAGTGACTATAGTGGGGCGCGGCACCCCAGCGCCGGGGCGCGTTCCGCTTTCTACCTCGGCCCGGCTGGCCGGTTTTCTGGCGTAAATAACATTTATCATGGTATGGTCCCCCTTTAGGTTTACGGGGCCGCCTAACGCTACCCCTCTCCTTTTATAATAGCGCGAAAAGGTTAACAAAAGGTTAATAACGGCAGATTATTTTATAGCGAAAAAGCTCAGCGAATTGGCCCCCAAAAAGGTTAAGAAAGGGTTAATAACGGCAGATTATTTTATAGCGAAAAAGCTCAGCGAATTGGCCCCAAAAAAGGTTAAGAAAGGGTTAACAAAAGGCTAATTTTTTTAGGATTATTTTATAGCTAATTTTCTTGGGCGCGCCGCGGTGAATAAATGATGGGCCGGGGGCGTGGGTTGGCCCATTTAACCTCGTATCTAAGCCGCCCCCGGCCCATTGTCGAATAAAAACCGTCCTTTTATTTTCGCCCATCGTCCGTCGCCGCTCGGCCCGGTACCCTAGGCCCGGTACCCTAGGCCCGGTACCCTAGGCCCTACCCTTACGCGCCCCCGCCCGGTACCCTAGGCCCTACCCTTACGCGCCCCCGCCCTGTGCCCTAGGGTAAAGGTTAACGCTCGGCTATTTTATAGCGGAAAAGCTCAGCGAATTGGCCCCCCAAAAGGTTAATAAAAGGTTAATAAATATAGATTATTTTATAGCGGAAAAGCTCAGCGAATTGGCCCCCAAAAATGTTAATAAAAGGTTAATAAATACAGATTATTTTATAGCGGAAAAGCTCAGCGAATTGGCCCCCAAAAAGGTTAATAAAAGGTTAATAAATATAGATTATTTTATAGCGTAAAGGCTCAGCGAATTGGCCCCCAAAAATGTTAATAAAAGGTTAATAAATATAGATTATTTTATAGCGGAAAAGCTCAGCGAATTGGCCCCCAAAAAGGTTAATAAAAGGTTAATAAATATAGATTATTTTATAGCGTAAAGGCTCAGCGAATTGGCCCCCAAAAATGTTAATAAAAGGTTAATAAATATAGATTATTTTATAGCGTAAAGGCTCAGCGAATTGGCCCCCAAAAATGTTAATAAAAGGTTAACGGACCGGGGGGGTAGGGCCCCCGGCGGGGGTTGTAGTTGGGAGTGCTCCCCCAACGCATTAGAACCAAAATACAACTGCCCAAATTCGAAAAAACAAGACACAAGGTCCAACAATTATGAAAAACAAGACACAAGGTCCAACAATTATGAAAAATCAAGACACAACCTTTAGAACAGAAAACGATGTCCGCAGGGCCATGAGGGAAGGCCTAGGCAGCCATGCAAGATTCATCGAGCCAAGCGCGGGCTCAACGCTAGGGCTGCCAGACGTTTTTTGTGCATGGCCGTGCGGAACCTCATTATTCGCGGAACTTAAGCTCGGGACCATCAAAAATGGAAGAATCAAAATCCACCTCCGCCCAGCACAGAAGCAGCAAATCGCATCGCTCCTCGCAGACGCTTGTCGGGCTTGCATCATTGTTGGGATAAAAGGGGCAGAAGAGATGTACATTCTGTCTCTAGAAGAAGCTTTAATGGTCTCAGGGGCCATAAAAGGGGCAGGAATCTCTCAAGAAGGGCTAGAAAAAGCTCTAAAAGAATATGCCAGAAAATAAAATCGAATTCTGATAATCAAAAATTCTTGTATTATCAAAACATTCCTTGCGAAATAGAAGAGATGGGCCTTTTCGAACACCTTCGAGAAGAGTTTCAATAATCACTGTAAAAATAATTCTAATAATCTCTGATTTACACCAGAAGAGCCCAAAAAAATAACAAGAGTGCGGTATCGGATTTTCAAGCCGAAAAATGATTATCAGAATTATTTCTACAGAGCGTTCGAGTAGGCTTTTTTGCCTATGGCTTAAATGGCCAACCTAACCTTCTGCATTAGGGCGCACAAGCAAGTCCCTCCAGAGAGGGAGAGAATAGCACTTTCTGGGCGAAAACCAAAACAGTATCGGATATCGGAATTTTCGCTAGAATCCAAAACTTTTGGAATTTACTTCGGGGCTCCAGCGATTTTACGCTCTCCTTCTCCTTCTACCCTGAGATCACTTTTCTTATTTTAAATAATAATATATATAATATAGAAGGTAAATAGTAAGGGTAAATCGCCCCGCCGCCGGAAGCAAATTCCAAAAGTTTTGGATTCTAGCGAAAATTCCGATATCCGATACTGTGACCAAATCCCCTCGCCCCACAAAACGTAAAATTGCCCTTCCCCTCCAGACTTTCCCCTTGCCCCCTTCCGCGCGGCGGGGTATAATGTGGAATGATCTGGGCGTCGTTTCCCAGGTAGCAGTTGGAAGTGTGGGGGAAGAAAGGTGGTGAGCTAGCTAACCCACCGGCGCGTTATCCCTCGCGCTTCCGGCGATATGGCGAGAGGGGTGTGGAGCTGTCTTCCACCCCTCTCGCCCCACAAAACGCAAAATCGCCCCTCCCCTTCCCCCCCTTGCTCCCACCTTCAAGGAGAGATATACTCGGGCTTCAGCTCTCTGCAGCGCATGCGTGCATAAGGCAAACTCATTCAAGAGAGGAAACCAACAATGAACAATACTCAAATAAAAGCAGAGGCTATGGCGAATGTGGCCAGAATGCACATCGAATGCGGAGAGGTCCTAGAGCGCCTATCCAAGTTGCTTGCTTTTTCCATTACACAAGACTTCTTCGCGCTCCCTCTTGGGCAGCAAAAATTAATGAAAGAACAAGCCCGCAAGATGGAAGAATATCTCTCCATCCTTTTGGTGAGAGTTTCTTCCATCTTGGGGTCTCTTGGCGACCTTGGGAAGATTGCCATTCCTAGTGAATTTGAGGGATAAACCTTAACGGGAGTCGGCGTGGATGGACACGCTGCACTGCGCTCGATAGTTCGGCCCTTAGAGCGCAAAGTGTAAGGGGAACGCCGAACCTCTCCCCTAGCCGGTATGCGCAAGCCCGGCACTCCCGGCCAACTTCGCCCGTAAATGGTCGCTAAGCCCACCTTAAGCCCCTCGACCATCCTACCCCACAGCTAAACCCCTTCACCACATCCCTGGACCACGGCAGCCCACTCTACGCCCATCCTAAAGCGCCCATCACCCCTCGCCCTACGCCCTACATGCTAGATTCCATGACATCCGCGCATCGTACGATGCTATTCCGCACCAACTCATTTGCCTCCGTCAGCGGCAGACCTCCCACCCCCTTAGACAGCTCCTCATTAATCAACACAACTTGGACGCGATTGCCGATTCTGAGCCTTTTTGGATAGACCAACAATCCGCCATCCGTCATCGCCCTACGCAATTCATAATCGCTGTCGAACACGCGCCCTTGCGCATGGGCCCGCACCCACCCTATGACATCCTTTATCGCTACACCCCCCGCACGCCCGAGCCCCGCCACCGTGCGGGCGATGTCTAGGGCTTCGCTTTGGGCTTCTGACCGACTGCCTTCAATCATTTCCATCTTCCGTGCCGTCATGGGCGCACGGTCGCTTTCCGCGACATAATCTCCCCACTCTTCGGCCCACCCTTTAATTATGCCTAATCCCCCCGTCGTCAGCCATGCCCTGAAGAAATCGAATTTCTCCCTCGGCCATGGCACCTCAGCCATCTCCGGATACAGCCATCGTCTATCGTCATTTTCCATCTTCAATGCACGCATAGAATTCGAAGATGCTAGAACATGGCACCAATTCTCAACAACATACTGGCGCATGTACTTTTGGTTCACGGTCACTTCTCTGTCTGTTATCACTGATTTCAGCGCATGATATGCCCGCCATGAAGACCCGGAATAGATTTCGCTGATGACGGCCAGCCGCTTGTGCGCAACCCATTCGTTGAACGCCGAAGTGATGTCGTTTTCGCCGGGGAAGCTCGTATTGTGCAGCCCTACCAATGGCGCCAGAATGTGTGCACCGAGGGTTGTTTTGCCGATGCCTTGTTGCTCGCTGATAAGCAGCAATCCGTACCCCATGCGGATGCTAGGCCGGGCAATCAATGTCGCACACCATTTCAGCACATGCTTTAACTCCTCTTCATCGTTGAACATGTACTTCATAAAGTCTAAAAAGGGGCCCGCGTCGCCCGCGTGCGCTTTTATGCTTGTCGGCACATGAAGATTAATGGCCGAAGAGCCCCTATAAGTGACATTTAACCCCTCGCAATCGGGCCTGTAGCACACCTTTGTAATTCTGCCCGAATAAGATTTCACAATCAGTCGCGCTGTATCTTGCACATGGCTCAAAGGTGCGCACATTTTATTGAGGACAGCTTCGCTCCGTGCGATTTCTGGCATTTCTGAGCAGATGAAGCTATCTATTTCCTCAATGTAGACCCAAAACCCCTTAAAGCACTCTCTTAATATGGCTTTGGGCTTCCCTTTTTCCTGAGGGACGAGGTCTGTTGCCCATGTGGCCGGATGAAGGCATTCTCTGAAAGATGGACCGATGTAGTATCCGGCTTCCCCGAACATATGCGGGGGGAAGGGGTCTCCTAAATCGAACGATGCAGGGAACTCATCCGTAAATTGTATCACAAATGTGACCATGTTCAATTGTTCAGAGATTATAGGCACCGCCCTAAGGCCGGGCGTGTCATTGTCGCATATTATGTATGCCTTTTTTATACCATTGCGCCTCAAGATTGACCAATCTGTGCGATACGGGTTAAGCGCACCACCAATCCACCCAACATGAACGGCCCCGCTGAGCTCCTTGCGCCATGGGTGGGCCTTGGCCTCAACGCTGTTAGATTCGATCAGGCCTTGGCAATATCGGGCCCCTTTTGCCCCTTCATGGATAAAGACCGTTGCATTGCCTTTTATCTTATCAGCATTGTACAACGGCAATGGACCATCAGCCTCGCACGATCGCCATTTATCGTCCGACCAATAGGTAAAAGGCACATAGCTTTTGCCTTGCGGCCCGGCGCAACGCACTTGCAACATAACGACATCTCCGTCTTCATTCCGGAATTCGAAGACGTCTTCCTTCGCTGCATTCTTCGCCATCTCTGGAGGGTCTTTGACCCTTTTTATCGGCTTCAGCGTTGGCCATTTTGCGACTGCCCACGCTTCAGAGATCTGTGCGCGCTCTTCTTCTGTGGGTGCGTATTCCATGGATGAGCATCTTATGCCCCCGTCTTTGTCGAACTTGATTATTGCCAAGTCACGCCAGTACTTGCCCGCAACTTCCATAACAACCGCAGACCTTAGACCGCGTGCAGTTGCACCCACCCTGTTAAGATAGTCACGCACAGGTGCAATGTCTGTTAAGGACGATACATATTCGGCCATTTCTAAATATCACCTATGTATTTAACAGCTTTAATCATAACCATTCTGAAGTGCATATCACCACCTCTATTCCCTCTTACCCTACCCTTGATTGCGTATAAAGCCTTGTTTGCCTTACCACGGTCGACAATGTCTTTGCCGAGACGCTCATAATCGAATCTGCTGATTTTGCCGAAGATGATATCGGTATCGTCCTTTAGCTGCAAGTTGAGGGATGCCGTTAGGCCGTCTGTGCGCACAAATCCCCGGCGGGCAATGTTGACCGCTTCATTCTCATCCCTGGGGTTAATCTTCGCGAGCGTGCAGAAGATGACGACATCATAGTCGTCTTCTTCGATCTTTATGTCTATGATTCTTGTCGGCTTTGTCACAATGTTCCTGGCGTGAGGGTCGGGCAAGAGCCTCTTAAAGGCATCACCGATCGGGTAAAGAGAGTCAATGGGTGTCTTAGCATTCGCTAACAGCTTCCTCGCCCGCTCATTCATCTTCTCCCCACGCGCTCGGGCGCTCAATATTGCGCTGACGGTCTTCGGCCCTATGCCCTTCACATTGCTTAGTGGCCCGACGAGGTAGCCTTTACCCCCTTTGCGTGCGACGGACCACTTTTCTGTAGACGTCTCTGCACACACGGGCAGGTAAGAATATCCCTCAGCGACAAGCTCTCTCAGCAACTTCAATTGCCTGTCTGGGTCAGATTCATGGGTCAGCGTAGCAGCGGCGAATTCCAACGGGAACCTGGCCTTCAAGTAGCAACACCAATAGCTGAGGAGCCCGTATGCAACAGAGTGGCTATTATGGGTTATGAGGCCGTTGGCCAGCTTGAAATTGTGGTGTGTCGGCATTTCTATGTCGTATGTGACTTCTTTGCCGATGTATTCGATGCTCGACAGGACTTTGTGCGTTTTTATCCATGGCACACCGTCTTTCTCTATTTGTGTAAATAGGCTACCGATGCTGGCGCTTCCTATAGATCCCCATTCCCCATCTATTATGAACTTATGCTCTTTTGTGCACTCTACAAAACTGCCATCCGCAAATGTGTATTTGTATATGTCTCTTTCGCCATTGCAGATTATGCGTTTGCACATTTGCTTTACAGCATTCCCGCTCTCGTCCAAAGACCATAGTATCGGCTTGCGCTTCTTCTGTTTTATCCATCGGCTAGGATCGACTTCATATCTCTCGTATAGCTCACCGATCGTCATTTCTTTTTTGAAGCCATTGCCAGCTTCGGCTAAATGCACTATAGTTCGAGTAGAAAAACACTTATTAAAACTCCAGCTCCCATAAGCGCAATTATGTACAACTATACTATTGGCCAAGAAGTTGTGATGTGGAGACGGCATATGAACATCATACACATCTTCCATCTTTCTTGGATTTATAGAGACTATAGTATCCTTTATTATGCATCTGCCTGATTGCCAAGGCACAGCATAGCCCGACACTTGTGCGTGCAACTTTTTATGGCATTTTCTACACACAGGGAGAAGATTTTCTATCCTATGGTCTTCATGGTCCATGTTTATGTGGTGCGTTTCTTCATACGGGGCATCATGGCAGTGCTGGCAGTTTTTTGTCGTTCTGCGTAGGAATTCAATGTTCCTTTTAAGGATTGGCTCCCCACTGGCCAGCTTATGCCACCAGTTTTGCCCCCCGCGCCCTACGCCCTTTACACGCTTGCGCTCTGAAGGGATCTTTCCACCATCGGCCATGACATGTCCGCCGACTTCTAAGTCTTTTAGTGCGACATAGCTGCCATCTTCTTGCAAGAACTTATGCTCTTCTGTTGCATGGATTTCATTCCCTAATTCTGTTTTAAGAGTGTATGTTTGCTTTACACCACTATATGTGACGCCATGGTTCACACTTGGTTTTAGAGATTGGCCGTCCCACATTAAGAGACTTTGTCTTTTCTTTGTTTGCCAGCTTTGCATGCCGCCTTTTACATAAAGTTCTTTCAGCGTCATCTTGGCATATAGCCCCTTTGACGGGAACGGATTTTCAAGGACAGTATCGCCAGACAGGCACAGGTCATCCCAGATTTTAACAGTCGCTTTTGGGTCAACGCCCTTGCTTATCGCCCCCTTTTTCCAGGGGTCACCGAACTGGTCGAAGTACTCTGCCCCCAGGCTTTTTGACATGGCTTTGCGTAGCTGCGTCACCTGGCCCCAGTTTAAGTCGCCCACATTGCGCCCGATTTCCATGACTTGTTCTTGGTATAAAACGACGCCCAGCGTGTCGTTCATGTAGGGCTCGAAGATGGGGTGTGGGTAGGCGATAGGGCTAGAACCATTGCGACGCTTAACCCATTCATGCGCCCCACCACTAGCCAACGGCCCAGGGCGGGCCAGCGCCGTGACGCACACGATGTCATTGAAAGAATCGACCTTAAATTGCTTTGTGATGGATTGAAGGGCGATCCCATTGAATTGGAAGACCCCTGCCCATCGCCCTTCATTTAACACCTTGAACGCTTCTTCATCGTCCATAGGGATTTTGAGAAGATAGTCGTATTTCTTTCCGGCGAGCTCTAGACAGTCTTCAAAGACAGAAAGTTGCGTCAATCCAAGACAGTCAATCTTAAGCAGATTGAAAGCCCCTTCAGCGTCTTTTTTGTCGCACATTGTGGACCCCGTCCGCTCATCGACCGCCACATATTCATATATGGGTTTGTCGGCGACGACGATCCCTGCGGCATGAGTAGAGTTGTGGCGGGGGTGGCCTTCGAACTTGGTCACTATGGCGACTTCTGGATATTCTTGGACGAGCCTTTGCCCGGCTGGCATTGTGGCGAGGGTGTCTTCGATCTTGAACAATGCGCGGGCGTCACCACCCGACCGCTCCAACATTGAGTCTGCTACGGCATCGCACATCCATTTAGGGATTTTCAGCGCCGTGCCAACTTCACTGAGCGAAGATTTGGGCTGGTACATCGCGACAGTGCCCAGCCGGGCGACATGGTCATGGCCATATCTCTCGCAGAGATAGTCGAAGACCATATGGCGATTTTTATCAGAAAAGTCAATGTCGATATCCGGCATATCGTCCCTGTTGACATCGATGAATCTCTCGAATATGAGGCCATAGGGGATAGGGTCAATGTCCGTTATGTCTAAAAGGTAGCACACTAAGCTCCCGCATGAAGACCCCCGCGCCGGGCCCACGACCATATTCTTCTTCGCCCACTTGCATAGGTCTGACACGATGTAGAAATAATCTGTGTAATCTTTTTCTTCGATCAAGGCGAGTTCCCTGTTGAGCCGGGCCTCATATACCTCGTCCCCTAGAACCTTCAGGCCTCTTTCTTCCGCCCCATGTAGACACATCTCCCTTAGCGTCGCTTTGCGCTCAGGGTGGGGAAGGCTTGCCTTAGGCAGCGGGATGCCCGCGCTACGCTCTAGGGCCCGCCGGGCGAGCGCGAGCGCGTCTTCTAGTTGCGCCGGACTCAAGCCGAAAGGCTCAACGCTCTCGCGCCATTCGGCTTCGCTTAATATGTGTTGCGCGTGCATTTGTAAGTCTGCGCCCCGCCCGCAGAGAATCTCATAAAAGCTCCTGTCCTCAGGGGTAGGGTAAAAGCTGTCGTGCGTTGCTATTAACGGCCAGCCATGGCGCACGGCCCTTTTTATGACGCCCATAGGTGTAGAAGGCGCTAAGGGAATGTGAACCCCTTCTATAGGCCCATCACTCAATTCGAAAGGTGGGGCCGGGCCTGTAATTTTGAACACACCTGGAGCGCTGATCGCTTGCTCAACTGTCAGCAAAGGCTGGTACCGAAATTGCTGTGTGGCGGTGTTTATGAGGCGATTAATGCCAGACAAGTCGTCTAGAGCGAGGAACGCCCATTGGTCCGAAGAAGGCTTTTTTGCATTTATCAATTTTGAGACTGCCAGTTCAACCCCAAAGACATGCGGCAGCCCTTGCTTAGCGGCTTCACTGACCCATTTTGCATACCCGAATGTCGATGCGCGGTCGACGATGGGGGCATAGTCGTGCCCGGCGGCTTTTAATGCGCGGACGACTTCTGGTATATGCCCGACAGCCTTGCGGAAGGAATATCCCGTGCGAGTTTTTATCACTTCAGACTTCCCTCCCACATTTGTGAGAGGGGCCTTGCTTGCCCTTGTAGAAGAGACGCTCTGCGACATTTGCATATTCCCTCATGACATTTAAGACCCCTTCCGGGGGGACTTTTTTGCCGGAATTCCATGCACAGACATTTGACCGTCGTACACACAGCATGTCGCTCGCAGAGCTTAGAGACATTCCGCATATATGGAACAGCTTTTCGAACTCTGTTCGAAACTCTCCTATTTCACAAGGTTGCTCTTCCATTTTATCCACATCCCCTCTTATTTTTGGTGAGTGCTTTTTCGAGCATTTCACATTTTTCCTTTATGTCATACAAGTCTCGCTCGAACCCATCACATTCTTGATTCAGATCGCCGATGTCTTGTTCGAGCTCTTTGATTTTGACTTTGCTTTCTATTAAATATCCTTTAGTCTCTTTCAAGACACTTTCTAGATGTTCTATTCTGGCTATGAGAACGCTTTGCCCTTCTTCGCTTTTCGCGAGTGCGAACATTTCCAAACGGTCTATCTCGTCTGTGGCTCTGTGCACCAAAATACTCATTCGCATTTCTCCTCTTCTTGCCTGTCTCTGGCTCTCAATCTTATGATTTGCCTTTCGCGGGCTTTTTCTTGCCGCTCGCGCTCCATTGAGCCATTAACATAGGCCCTGTATTCGCTGGCAGACAGGTGTTCATGCTCTTCCGCGCTCGCCTCAGACAGCGCTGCAGTTGCGAATAGCGCAGAAACGATAAGCACGATAAAAAGTTTTTTCATAACTCCTCCAAAAAGCCTTAAGGACAGACCCATCGCCATCCTCCTCCTTTCAGTATATCCCGAAAAGGTTAATGAAAGGTTAATGGAACCCTAACGAGTCTGCTAGAGAGATGACTCCCATTGCAAAAATTACAGAGGCTGCAGAGGTGATGAATATTGCCAGGGCGACGGAGAGCGTCTTGTGCAAGAATGGCCATATCGTTGGCTTTGGCTCGAGCTTTGGCTCGAGCTTTATCCCTTCTCTTTTCAGCAATCCTGAAAGTGCAGTGAAGCACCTTATGACAGTGTCTTCGAGCCCTTCGTCGCTGTGGACCGAACTCAGCTTGAATGAACAATCCGTTTTCATAAAGCAGATCGCTTCGCCGCCTTCTGACTCACACTTGCGGAGCGCTTGAACCATCTTGTCGTAAGGGCTCGTCTTCATGTAGACCACATCCGCTGCGTCCCCTTCATCGTCTTTAGACATTGGCTATCCCTCCCATGCTTCTGCTGAACCTGCCTGTGCGAATAAGTCTCGCTCTCTAAATGGTTCTTCGGCCCGCGCCTCATCGTTAGAGCTTATGGAAGGCTCCGGGCGGATTATCGGCCCTTCTTCTTCCGTGAGCATCTTCTTGATGTCCCCTATCCCTAGGTCACTTATACCCTGTTTTCGGGCCAGACTTTGCACAGCTTTGGTGTCGACGATTGACCCCTTGCCGATCATGTCTGTGTAGACGACGACCCCCTTTGTGCCGATGCGGTGTATTCTGTCTTCAGATTGCCACCTATCTAGGGCCCTGAAGCTGTGCGAATAATAAAGCGCATTGTTGCAGAGCCCTTGGAGATTTAGGCCTGTTCCGGCGGAAGAGGGGGTCGCCAAGAGGACGCGTGCACCGTCTTTGCTCATGAACGATTTGACTGCGAGCACACGATCGTTGTCGCAGACACCACCGTGATATTCCACGAATGTGATTCCTGCTTCGGTCAGCAGCTCTGCGATTATCTTTATGTCTTCCCTGTAATATGCCCAGATTGCAGCCTTGCCCGTGAAAGATTCAAGCCATTCCAAAACAGCCGTCGCCCTAGGATTGTCTTTTGGCTCCATTATTCTGTGCGCGACCTTGTTTTCATCGTAAAAGAAGCCGGAAGAGACCTGGCGGAACTTATCGAGCTGTGTGGCAGCATTCGCTGCAGAGACGATAGCGCCGCTTTCAATGCTAGAAAACAAAGTCGCCTTTAACTCTTTAATCATCTGCTTTTGCTTCTGCGTCAGATTGAAGCGCCATTCATTGTACATTTTCGGCAATATGCCGACATCCTCTTTTGTCACGCGGAATGTATATGGGTCGACGAGCTTGCGGAATCGGGCGATGTTCTTGTGGCCAATAACATCGTACCCATTGTATCCGCCGAGTATGCAAAACTCAGCCTTAAAGGCCGTGATGTACCTTATCCCGAGAATGCCTTCTTCGAGCCATCGCAGCTGCGCCCACTCGTCGCAAAAATCTTTCGCGATTGGTGTTCCGGTAGCGATGGCCCTATGTGAGGAATACTTCTTGAGCCCTTCGAGGGCCTTCCACCTTTGGGTGCGGTGGTTCTTTATCTCTTGGGACTCATCGACGATTATCATTAAACGCTTAGAGTGTCTCTTCGCGAACAATGTTGCGACTTCTAGACCTTTTTTGGTCTTTATTCCGTCAATGTTGAACGCTGCCCATTGAAAGCCCGGCTTTTTGTCCAGCTCTTCGGGCTTGAATGGCCATGTGAAGGTCTGAGATTCTGCAGCGCTGTGCGCGGGTAGCTCGCTTTCGACCCACTGCCTGTGCACCCCCTTCTTGCTGACCACAAGCACGCCAGAAATCTTCTTCTCTGCATGAAGCATACCTGCCCAGTCTATGAGGGTCTTTGTCTTCCCTAGGCCTTGTTCGAGGAATAAGGCAAAGACATTGGGATATTCTCTCGGCGAGAGAATCTTTTCCATCGCCCTTACCTGGTGATTGAAGGGTGTTGTTTTGTATCGGAATGGCTGCGGAGCAAGCTCGAATTCTTCTAGCAGCTCTTCGCTGGCAACCTCAGAGACCTCTCGGACTTCTAATCCAGGCAGAAGATTCAAGGCTTGGAGATTCTTTTTTGTCGCTTCGACCTTAAGGCTCCCACACTTGAGCCAATGCCTTCGCCCTTCTAGCATTGGTAGCGCTGCGAAGAGCGCTGCACACTTCACCTTGCCCCGTAGAAAGGCGTGCGGACCGATTATCTCTAAAAGCATGATAGACCCTACACCCCCGCCCGAACATTGCCAGGCGGGGGTGCCTATGCGTTTCAGACCCTATTCCTCGTCGCCTTCAGAGACCTCGTCGCCTTCAGAGACCTCTTCGACCTCAGAGACTTCGACCCGGTCGCGAACATAGTCGTATTGCAAGTCGTTCGCACGACCGCCCAGATCCCTGAATTCCTCGAATGTGATGCCAGGATTTTCAAGGAGGATTTGGTACGAGCGATGGCCGAAAGTGTTTTCTTTCCGAGGGTTGTGGTCCATCGTGGCCGTCAAGCGTCGCCCGGTGAACGCCGAAGGACGCCCCCGACTGCGCCCGCTTTTTGCTTGCGTTTGGTCTTGTGTCATTTTCTCTTTCCTTTCTTTTTCAATGGGTTTGGTTTCATCTTCTTTGGTTTTTGCCAATTTATTCACAGAGAGAAAAGACGCCAGCCTTTTGCTCGCATGATTGAAATCGGCCTCTCCTAATATCTCTTTTGCTATTTGAAGTATATCCCCTGTGGCATTGGCTTCTAAGACGTTGACAAATCTTTTCACAGTCTCAGTTTTGTTCGCCATGCGCTTGAACCCCTCGCCGACTATAAGGCCAGTGAGTTGCGTTATCTCTGTTGCAGAGAGGTTTGTGGTTGCTTCTTTCATGGTCTTTCCTCTTTTTTGGCTTTTGAGGCTGCCCGATGCAACCCCTTCTAATTTTAGAATACAGCGAAAAGGTTAACAAATCGTTAATTTTTTCCGGTTTTCAGAAACGAGAGCAGAAAAATATCTGCCAGCGGAAAAAAGGGCTTTTCTTACAACGCCGATGGGCCGATAGTCATGGTGCCGATTGGCCAACGGCGCAGGAAATTGGCCTTAGCAAAAAAGGAGAATGAAAGTGACCAAATCGTCGAAAAAAGAAAAGAGCAAAGAAGTCGCGGTTGTAGTTGAGCATCTGCCGTCTGCTGGGGCTCAAGACTTTGAGGCGCATGCCGCCGCAGGGATGGAAGATGTCTCCAGCAAAGATGTCATTATCCCCCGTCTCACACTTCTGCAGACCCTTAGCCCGCAGCTGAACAAGAAGAAGGGCGAATACATTGAAGGTGCAGACATTGGTATGATCTGTGATCTTGGGACTGGCGACCTATTCCCGGATGACCTTCTCTTCTTGCCAGTGCATTATAGAAAAGATTTTCTTGAATGGGCCCCACGCTCAACAGGCAAGGGCTTAATCGCCATCCATACAGACCCAAGAGTTCTTGACACCTGCAAGAAGGATGAAAAGAACAAGATGGTTCTCCCGAATGGCAACTATATCGCTGAGACAGCGCAGTGGTTCGGGCTTAATTTGTCTGCTGGTCGCCGCCCCTGCTATATCCCTATGACTTCGACCCAGCTGAAGCGTTCCCGCAAGTGGATGACTATGGCCATTGGTGAGAAGCTCGTCCGGGCAGACGGGAGCGAATTCGCCGCACCGTTGTTCTATCGCGTGTATAGACTCTCTTCTGCCACAGACTCAAATGCCGAAGGCGAATGGGCAACATGGGTCATCAATCGCGATGTGGCGCTGCCAGACTTTAAGTCGAATGTTGACTGGCGGCAGATAAAGGCTGAAGCGGTTGCGTTTAGGGAATCCATCATAAGAGGTGAGGTAAAAGCCGATCAGGTTGAATCCGACCAGACTGATAGCGAAGGGGCCATGTAATGTCCCAAAGAGAAGTCAGCGAAGTCGAAGAGTTTGACGGCTGCGAGGGGGAGGGCGAGGAAGATACACTCGCCCTCCTTCAAGAAGTGCTCTTAGAGGCGGTCAGCCTTGAGGAACACGCCGTCTCCCTCGAAGAGGATCTGAAACAGGTGAAGTCTTCTTTGCGTGCGATGAAGGAGCAGCGAATACCAGAGCTGATGGCTTCTTTGCGCATGGAGCAAATGACTTGGAATGGATGGTCAATAACGATAAAGGACTTTGTCAGCGGTGGCCTTCCGAAAGAAGGTGAAAAGAAGACAGCCGCAATCAATTGGCTCAAGGACAACGATGGTGGTTCATTGATTAAGACAGAAGTCAAAGTCAATTTCGGTCGAGGGGAAGAAGATCGGGCCTCAGAAGTTGCTAAGAGGCTTGAAGACCTAGGCTTTACACCGTCTTCGAATATGACTGTTCATCCCTCGACGCTCCAAGCGTTTGCTCGTGAAAGATTGAGGAGCGGGGAGAGCATAGACGCTGAGACTTTGGGCTTGTATATTGGTCGGGTCGCGAAGTTCAGCAAAAAGCAGGAGGGTTAAGCATGAGCGGAATAGTCGTCGTTGGTGCAGGGATGGCCGGCCTTCTCGCAGGGTCTATGCTCAGGAAAGACTGTCCCTTAATACTAGAGGCGAGGGAAAGGCTCCCACACAATCACAGCGCTGTCTTGAGGTTTAGATCTTCTATCGTAGGTGACACCGTGGGCATACCTTTCCGCAAAGTCCAGGCGATTAAAGCGGTGGAGCGATGGTCCAACCCTATCGCAGACACGCTATCGTATTCAATGAAGACCAATGGGGCGTACACCATACGCTCTTCCGTGACCGCAGATGCAAAAGTGAGCGAAAGGTACATAGCCCCTGAAGACTTTATCGCTAGGCTCGCCAGGACCGTCCAAGGGGAATTTGCTTTCGGGAAGAAGTTCAGCTTCTCGGATAGATGGCGGGGGAGCTCCCCTGTCATTTCGACAATCCCGATGCCGCACCTTATGGAGGCATTAGGGTGGGAGGAAAAGCCAGAATTCAAATACAAAAAAGGGATAAACATCACAGCGAAAATAACGGATTGTGATGCGTATTGCTCACTGTATTGCCCTGGGTACCATTTCCAGGGATCTAGGATTAGCATAACGGGCGACAACCTCGTTGTAGAATGCTACCCTGCGACAGAAAAAGAGGCCATTCTTATAAAAGAGCAGATGGAGCCTATCGCGTCAGAGGCCGGGCGCAAGCTCGGCGTTCGCGAGATGCACATCACAGATGTGAAATGCCAGGAGCAGCCATATGCAAAAATATTGCCAATCGACAATCGCATAAGGCAAAGATTCATAATTTGGGCGAGCGATGAAAAAAGAGTCTATGCGCTCGGCAGGTTCGCGACATGGCGACCGACTTTGCTTTTAGACGATGCCGTCAACGATGTTCGGCAAATACAGAAGCTCATAAGTGACCCAGGCTCAGCCTATCCGCACAAGAAGAAAGGGTAAGTATGCAAGTTCAACTCATAGACTACACAGGGGCAGGGGCAAAAGACCCTGCAAGGTATGCGGCAGAGCGCTTAGTCTTTACGAAAAAGACGCGCCTAACGATGGACAGAAAAACGCTCGAAGCTGTAGAAGGGTTGCCTTGGTCAGAGATTGAAGATGAGCTCAGGTATATGGCCAAGACGATCCCGAGCTCATGGGAGTTTGTCACCTATACATTTTTGATAAATGATGTCACCCGTGGCTTCACTCACCAATTTGTCCGTACCCGAACAGGCAGCTATGCCCAGCAGACCATGCGCGTCTTGCGGATGTGTGGGTGGGAGTACGGCACTGGCCCTACGATCTTTAGGGATGAAGCCCTGAGGCAAAAGTACGATGAAGCGATGGGCGCGATCGATTCCGTATATTCCCAGCTCATAAAGTCTGGCGCAGCAATAGAAGATGCTAGGGGCGTACTGCCTACAAATATCCATACCAATATCGTCGCCAAATTTGATCTGAGAGTGATGGCAGATATGCTCCGCAAGAGGGCATCAAGCCGCACACAAGGTGAATATAGAGATGTGTTAGAAGGCATGAAGGCCGAAATCATGCGCGTTCACCCATGGGCGAGCTTGTTTTTGTCGAGGAGCGCGGATGCCTCTGCACAAGAGCTTGAAAAAGAGGTCTTGGCTCTAGAAATCCCGCAAGAGAAGAAAACCGAAATTGTTAAATTGATAGATCAGATGAGGCAATTATCATGAAAGAAATTGGCAATGCTCGCAGATATAAAATCCTCGCAGAAGGCGAGACATTCATCACGATCCAGGACGTCGAAGACAAAGACAAAAGGGTATTAAAGGTCCCCATATCACAAGTCGAAGTTAAGAACAAATCATTCGGGGAAGACTTTACACTCTTTGCAGAAGTTGCATTCCCCCCATGGTGCGAGGCAGTTGGCTTGTCAGTCTTCGACGAGAGGTCTAAGAGGATTGTGGTCATCGTCGACATAGACGGAACGGTGGCAGATTGCGCACATCGCGTTCACCTCGCGCAAGCGACAGAATGGGACGAGTTCCACGCTTTGTCGCCGTATGATACACCGAAGTTCGAAACTGTCGAATTCATAAAAGTTCTTCAAGCGCAAGGGTACATAATCTTCGGCCTTACAGGCAGGGACGAGAAGTATGAACAGATGACTTCTAGCTGGCTGGTGAAGTATCGGATCCCCCTAGACTACACCTTCATGAGGCCAAGCGGAAACCGGGCGAGGGATTGCGACCTCAAGCCGAAGATGCTTATCGACTTGTTCGGGAGTAAAGAAAATGTTCAAGAGAAGGTGTTGGTCGTTTTGGAAGATAGAGACAGGGTCGTCGAAGCCTTTAGAGAGATGGGCCTACCTTGTTGGCAAGTGCAAGCAGGAGGATATTAATGGCGTTTTTTAGAGAAGGCGGAAAAAGGGCGAGCGAGCTGCTAGACCTTTGCAAAGAGACATATGCGGTGAGGTCAGCAGAATATGGCGATAGCTATATTGTGATTGGCAATGCGTTGAGTGCAATTTTCCCTGAAGGTGTTGAGCTAAAGACAGAAGAAGACTTTAGAAGGTTCCACCTGTTCGCATGGACCGTCGGCAAGCTTGTTCGGTATTCTCAGAATTGGTCGAGCGGGGGCCATGGTGATAGTTTGCACGACGCTATTGTGTACATGGCGATCCTTGGCACAGAAGATGAGAATCTGAAAAAGGAGACCGAAGATGAAGGCGTTGATTTTTGATACAGAAACGACGGGCCTTCTGCCACCCAGCATCGCCCGAGATAACTACCAGCCCAGAATCATTGAGTTCTTCGGCCACATCATTGACGATGATGGCTCTTCAATAAGAGAGCTCGAATTCTTCTGCAATCCAGGCATTGAAATATCTGAAGAGATAACGTCCATAACAGGCATAAAAAAGTCCGACGTCGTGGATGCGCCCCCATTTTCGCACTATGCGGAGAGCGTGAGAGGATTGCTGCAAGATGCGGACGCAATCGTCGCCCACAACTTGGCTTATGACTGGAAGATGTTGGATCTAGAATTAAGCAGGTGCGGCGCGGGTGCAGATTTAGGATGGCCGAAGATTAGGATCTGCACTGTCAAAGAGAGCCTATTCTATAAAGGCTATAGGCTGAATCTAAATGCATTGCATGAGTTCCTGTTCGGCTGCAGATTCTCAGGGTCGCACCGGGCGCGGACGGACGTTGGGGCCTTAACGAGGTGCTACATAGAAATGCGCAAAAGGGGGGATCTTTGAGGGGCGATGGGCGTTGCTGGCGGTTTTGAGATTCTTGGTGCGTTCGCGGGTCGTTTCAGTTGCATGGAGCTGAGCGAGATCGAAGAGGCCTGTGCGAAGATCGGGATTCAAATACAAGGCAAGGAGCTCATAGACAAAATCAGCGATCTGAAAAACAGTGGGCACCTTAAGGTCTATGGTTATGGAAAAAGCATCGAGGTGATAGCGACACAGAAAGGCAGGGAGGCATACCGAGACTATCGGTCCTTCATATTAGGAAGAATGTCCGAGGGCGGAAAGCACCCCGCAGCTATGCTGCTTGTAAGAGAGATGCTGAAAGAGGGAGACAGCGACGATGGGTGAAGGCAGTATGCGAGATCTAGAGAGAACACTTGTGGATCTGTGCGGGCCATGGGGGCGCTCGCAGCAAGATGCAGCGCCGCAGAAAAATAATCTAGGAAATTAACGATTCATTAACCTTTTCGCGCTATTATGAAAGGAGAGGGAGCGCTGGGCGACCTCAAGTCTTAGATAGGAGAATGAATCATGACCAACAAAGAAGCCCTCAAAGAAGTCAAGGCTCGCATAGAAGACGCATTGCTTAAAATGATCTATGCAGATGGGGCCCATAGTCTGGGGGCGCACGATAAGAGTCGGGACGCTCTGCAAGAGGCAAGGGAAACACTCGCCTTGGCTTTGTCAGAAATCCGAGACCAGATCAAGGAGTCCGTTCGATAGTCGAGCCAGTGAAGCGATCAAGCCAATAGCGGAGTCCAACAATGACAGAGCAAAAAACCAAAGGTGGGCCAGGCGATGGGGACATTTACATCGGCAGCATGATACGCCTGGCCCGGCTCCAATCAGGGATGAGCCAAGGGAGCCTTGGTGCGGCCCTAGGTTTAACATTTCAACAGATCCAGAAGTATGAGCGTGGGGCAAATCGCGTTTCGGCGATGCATTTGCACAAAATATCTGGCATTCTCAGCAAGCCTATAATTTACTTTCTGCCAGAAATAAGTGATAGGGGCAAGCCAGCAATGGGCGAAGTGGGATGTGGGGTCGGGTATGTGCTGACAGCTTCAGACTGGCGGCTCATAAACGCTGTTCGAAAGCTGCCCGCTAGGACGCGAGGGATAATCCGCCGATTGGTTGAAGATGCTGCACGCATGGTCGAAGAAGGAGTTGGGCATGACCGAGTATGAAGGCCAATTCGCGGGCCAGATATTTGAGGCCTTGAGCGTGGGTCTCGCATGCGGAGCGGTGACGCTTCTGGCCCTCTCGCCGTCGCTGGGCCAGGGGTTCAATGCCGTCATGTACATCGTGTGGGGGCTGCTTTGGGGCTTTGTGTTTGGATTTATCGCGAGGGGAGGTGCGTCATGACCTATAAACGCGAACTGGCCGAGGCAATAAGGCATGTCACCAATGTTGCGGTGTGGCTTCTGGAACAGGCCGACCAGGAAGAGTCCCGTGGACGGGGCGAGTGGGTCGTGGATACGGAGGACCGCGTGGTCAGCCTTCTGCGCGGCGCTGACCAAGATGCGGAAGATCACGAGAGGTACATATGCGAGGCCAAAGGCAGGGACCCAGACTTAAAGAAGGATGACGCGTGATGACATGTCCTGAATTGAAAGTCTGTGAGAAGTGCGGCGGGAAGGGCTTTATCCCTACCGGAGAGCGATGGGGGCCGAACTTAGTGTGGGTGAAGCGCTGCATGGATTGCTGTAAGCACAATGGAGGTACATGGGTGCAATCGGAAAACCACCCGCAGCCAGGCGCTGTGACTTGCTCTCTTTGTGGTAAAGTTATGGAGGAGGATAAGCGATGATGGGGCCAAAATCCTTCCCGCGCATAGTTTATATAACATCTATTAAAGGATGGGTTCATGACTACACGCTCTTAGGCGCTGGGTATTGGTCTGGCAGAATTTGGGATCGCACTACGATCCGTGGTGGAACGCCCTATGCGCCGAAGGCTGAGCTTGATGAGGCGGTGGAAGCTTTGCGCGGGTTGTATAGACTGGTCGTCTGGGACCAGCCGAAGGACCTTAATGAGCGTGAGAAGATCCTTTTGCGTGCGGAGCCTTTCATTATAGACGAGGATGGAGAGCGAGATGGAACGGAATAAAGACATTATAGAAATCAGCTCTAAGCTCATCACATTGATGGACGAGCATGGGGGTGAGTACTTCTTGGTGGAAATATCATATGGCCCTATACCACAACAGAAGGGCGCTGAGTTTGTTCAGAAGTGCATGTTAGAAACGCTTAAAAGGCACCTCGGCCAAGTTTCAAGAGAGATTGTAGAACGAGCGCTGTCCACCTGTCCACCCATTTTGCAAGAAGGTGTTGAGAAAGGAGACCAAAAATGACTGAACATTGCGAATTGACAGAAAAAGAACTCGCCAGCCTTACGGACGCACAAGTCGTGCTGGCGCTCAAGGGCCACTACCCCGTGGGCAATAGCTCATCAGAGCAAGTTCTGGAGCGCCTGGACGCTATCGCAGCCAAGCTGGCGGACTTTGACGACTTGGTCGGCTATCTCGGCGCGATGTACAGCGTGGCCAACGCCTTTGTAGGTGAGGGAGAAGAGCACTTCCGCCCGCTCGTTGACCGGGCCCGTGTTCTTGTTGGAAAATACCTTCCAAAGAAGGAGACCGAAAATGACTGAGAACGAGATGCGAGGGGTGAACACTATACTTGAGGGGGCTTTGTGTGCCGCAGAGCTTAGTACGAGATCGCCCGGTTTCCACCGACTAGCGTTCCCTCATATTTATATTTGCGGAGACAAACAGGAAATTGAGGCTGCTATCTGCCTGGTACAAAATGCAGTGCGCAGCCTGTTAATAAGTGGCAGCGCTGCCCGTCCACCAATTTTGCGCGAAGGCGCGGAGAAAAAGGCCGAAAATGACTGATATGCCAAGAACTAAAAACCCATCTATGTTGGTGGTAAAGTATGCAGCGCCGCGCAACGATTAAGCGGAAGGAGGGCGAGCGATGATTAGCTACCCCATAACAATATGCCCACGCTGCGGGTCTGTGTCCTGCATACGCCCCGGCGGATGGGACACAACCGATGTTTGCGAGAGATGTGAGAAGGAGGACGAGTGATGAAGTTAAATATAGTGCCAGGAGACGATGATTTCACAATCGTGATAACAAGCATTAGCGAAGAAAACCTGCCAGAGGTCTTAGCAAGGCTGGACGCTGTTTTTAGCGTGGAAACGGAGGACGAGTGATGAGCGATAAACCAAGAACAGATTGGGTATCATTTTCTTTAGGCGGGCTATGGGCTATGGAAAAGGACGGCGGTCTGCTTGTGCCTAAGTGCCATCCACTATCATCTTCTGAACGGGCCGAGCGCCTCATATCCTATGCTGCCCAGGGACTTGGTGTGCCTGGTTTTTGCATAGAAATGCACCCTTCCGGCGTCTGGGAGGTCTTTGTCGGGAACGGGACGCTACGCTTGCTTTTTGACCATTCTGAAAAAATGAGATCTGATGAACGCTGGACAGTGAAGGAATGCATAGCGTTCAGGCGCAGTAGGATTTTTATCTGCCTTTTTAATCCGCCTGCAGCCGAGCTTTATCGAAAAGCTTTTTGGGGGACGAGTGATGGTGAACGATAAAGTTGAAATGCCCGTGGGCCCTTCCGCGACGGAAGAGATGAATGCGCTATTGCATCATTGCAACTTATTTACTGCGGCGAGCGGTAGGGTTTCTAGAATGATGGACCCACAGTGCCTAGAGACGCTCAGATCTGTCCGTAGGCAGCCTTTTGCCCCTTCAATGTACCCTAACACATTAATCGCCGCGCATTGTGTCCCTCGATCGCCTGCAGCCAATGCACAAGCTGTCTTAGCGTATGGCGAGACCGATAGGCGATAAAGCCTATCACCTCCAATATGTCCGCAACGGCGCAGCCAGGGCTGAGAGTGTAGCTGATGGGAGGTCACCACTCAATATGGCCGCTTCATAAAGCGTCCCTGCGAAGAAGTTCGGGGAGCTGGGGGACTTGCCGATCATTGCGCGGTTGTCGCCCGAATAATATTGAATCTCCCCGACAGAAGATTCGTCAATCTTGATGGTGCCTTCTTGATACACCTTCAATCCTGCCCCACCCGAGACATACACAAAGTCTTCGCAGTTCTGTAGATTTCCGGAGGATGCAGTCCCGATTATTTTCCGCGTGCCATTGTAGAATGCCTCTAAGAGCGTAGCGTCTAGACCAACGCCTATCCTCCCGAAGGTGTCAGCGCTCCCATAAACGCCTATTAGGTCAGAAGACACTAGCGCTGTTTCACCAGAAAACAGGACGATTGGCTTTTGGGCCATGAACGCTTTAGGGGACGAGGGCGTACCTGCTTCCGTTTGGAGGAACTCGCTTGTCCCGTTGAATTCAACGCCGGGCTTTGTGCCAGGGCTGGCGGATGCGACGAGTTTAGGCTGAAGTGAGTTTGTTGGTTGCGACATGTTATTGCCTTCGCCAGATTGGTCGTACAGGGTTGTGACCCTCGCTTCGCCGACGACGGTGAAGGCGTTCAGGTCTTGACCAGTAGCGTACACATCTTGCTCAGAGTCATCGTCAGTGTCTCTTATTCTCACGATCGGGCCGCTGTAGCCCGAGACCATCTTCCTTACCCCCCAACACCCTTTCGGTGTGAACGATGGGTAGGAAGAGAGGTCGTAAGGGTCCAGAGGTGTAGGGTCTATTGCATTAAAGCTATGCATGAATGGCACGAGAGACCTTAAGTCTGAATCATCGTCCCTTTCGGCATGGACTTCTATGTCGATTGCTCCGTATCCGCCGAGATTGACAGCGCTGGTCGTGCCCGTACCCAAATCCGTCTCAGACCAGCTGCCGCCGTCCTTTTTTACGCGGGCGACGAAGCGGGTTTCTTCGGGGTCTTGCGCGTTGTCCTGCGGGACTTCATCTGGATCTGTGTATTTGGCAATGTCTGACCTTAGGCGATCTCGGCGGAGCCAAGACAGCTGCGGCGTTGTCGTATAGACAGAAGGCGGGTAGCTTTCTTCTTCGATTAAAACCCTGTCCGGCGGATAGGCACGCTGCGCCCGACCTTCAACAGAGACGCTTATTGCATCCGCGTCTTCTTCTGGCAACTTCTGGAAGACGGTGTCCGACAATAGCTTAACATTGACGGCCTCACCGCCGGAAAAGACGGTCTCCCCGAGCGAAGCAATAGCCGAATTTGACAAGAAGAAGACCCTCGCGTCCACTTCATGTCGCCTAGGCGATGTATCCAACAAGCCACGCCACACTGTGTTAAGGGTGTATGAGCCATCAAGATTGTCTGTGAAGGTCTCATACGCAATTATCTCATCACCTACAATCAGCATATTCGCCCCGGCGCGGACTTGTGTGCTAGATGCATTGGCTAGGATGGTGGAATCTGTCACTTCCTTAATTTTAAGAGGGCCTGTATCCATGGCCCCATATTCCTCAGCGATGAGGGCAGCTTCCGCGAATTCAGCGTTGCTTGAATCTTCAGAATAGGTTGCCCCACCATCGATCGACACAAGCGCGTCAAAAAGCAGGTCTGAGGCGGTGGGCTGCTTCGCCAGGTATATCAGCCTTTTGTCTTCTTCAAAAGACACATCCCCCGCGATGACGCCTTGTGCGGCCAGCCAGCGTGGAATTTCTATAATCTGCTGTTCGGCTATGGGCGTTGCTTCTATGGACGGCCTGACAAAAGCAGAAGGTTGCGGACTGGCATAAATAGTATGGCTGACTGCGAACCTGTCTTGGATAAGGTCTATGGCGATCTCTCCGTCTTCCAAAGTCCCCAGGTCAAACTTCTGAACACGCATGATAATTTTTTCAATGCCAAAGTCTGGCCATGTGACCGCAATAACATCCCCAGGGCGCAGTTGGAAGCCTTTACGACTTGTCAAAATGCGCATCTTCACCAGCGGGATAGAAAGCATGTTCAATTCACGCGCCGCTATCGCATTCGCATTATCGGCTGTAGTTATGCCACCGAAGTTGTATTCGGCAGATTTTATTGCACCTTGAAAGCCTATGTTGGACATGTCTTGCGCAAAAGCGGTTTTGTCGTTGTATTCATCTTCTCTTGAATTGTATATGACGCGAACTTGATTCTTAGTGTCCTGCCAAGTGGCCGCAGAATAATTCGAGATCTCTGATATATCGCTCGGGCCGTACACTTCTAGATCGTCAACATCATAGTCATCTCTTATCATCTTCAGCGTTATCTTCCTGGTCGAAGGCTCTTCGAACAAGATCGCATCGATTTGGGTGAGGATTTCTTCGATCGCATCGCTCGCATCGCCTGGGGAAGCCAGAGCAATGCTCATGCCGTTCCCCTCATTTTCACAGACCTGGGCACCATCGCTGAAGGAATCCGTATCAATTAAAGCAGGATCTATCCCTAATCGCCCCCAGTCCGAACGCAAAATGTCGTATAAAATCTCAACAGGATTAGCATCATCCCCTATAGCCCCGAACCCTAAACCTTCAGGAATCATGCTGACTTCAAAAGACAAGGGCCGAACTTGGGGTTGCTCACCGACCTCGCATCTTTCTAGAACCGCATGGACCAACCCGCGATAAGCCGGAACAATGCTCTGCGGGGAGAGCTTTGAGAGAAGGTAGGAGCTCGTCGTTTGTGCAAAGGTCCCTGAATAAAGACGGATCGTCCCCCTAAAGCCCCCGCCCCGGTCTTTCCCCCCGAAGGCCGACCCTTGGCCTATGTATATTGGCTCCCCTGCGGGCCCAGGCGCAACATCCCCGGACCACAAGAGCTTGTCGTCCGCCCATATCTTACGGAAAGAAGCCCCAGCCGAAAAAGGGCAATAAAGGCCTAGACCAAGATGCATCCCCAGGAAGTATCGGTACCCGGTTATGACCCTCTTGCTAGAGAAAAGGCCTGTCTTGACCTTTTGTGTCATCGCCTGTGTATAAAAGTCGCCGTACCAAAGAACATTCGGACCTCGCAGACGGACCGTCCCCCAAAATAGAGTCACAGGCGTGCCTTCTTTGGTTATTGGGAAGCTCGAATCTTTGAAGCTGCCCGCCTTAGCATTCTGCAACTTCGGCTTCGGCGCAAGCAAGGCCGTAGCAACAAAAGAGAGCGTGAAAAGGAAGAGTGTGAACCAAAAAGGCATTTTATTGGAACCCTACTGCAAAAATGTTGGAAGATGGTATAAAGGGGTGACCGCCGAAGTTGATAATGTTGTTGAACTTGTCTCGGCAATCTCCGACGGCGTGATCGCATCCTGCGTATATGTCGACTGTATCCCCGATTTTTATGTTCGGGAATGGATAATTGAGATCGATCGAAGCCCCAGATTGATACACAACCATCCTCCGTTCCCCATCGCTCGCCCTAATTATCTCACCAGCCTTGAACCAATTCTGTGAGGCTCCGCCAGAAGAGGCTAAAACCAAGCTCGCCCCATTGCTCGAGATGTTCAGGACTGTTGTTCGCAGCTTGTAGGCTTCTGAGCTAATGCCGCACCTCGAGCTATAAAGGCAATGGTTGCATTGGGATTGGTAAAATGTCCCAGGGACAGAAGACTTCATCTTTCCAGCCAAAACAGAAGGAACCCTAAACTTCGCAACACGGCCAGAAACCGAAATGGCCGCGACCTCGCCCCGCCAGTATTCGATTGGTTGGCCTGTTGCGGTGTGCAACCGATATATAATCAGTTGGAGCGAATTCGGAGAAACCCCATAGGCGAAGTCCTTAACGATCCGCTCTGTGTACGGCATTCGAATTTCGATCGTCGGGGAATCTTCTTGCGTGCCACCTTCCAACGACCCACGAGTTATGGGAATGGCATTAAATGTGTGCCCAGAGAATTCGACACTTTCAACATGGCTCGTGAATCTGTATGTGGTCGAATTTGAATAGAACTCGTACAGCTCTATCGGTTGGCCATCATGGGCGGACATTTCATCTTCTAAATAGGTCATTCTTCCACCGTCTTTATGTTAAGTTCCAGCTTTGAATATGCGCCATAATGGGTAAATGTCACCTTATCCTCCCCGAGCCTGACCTTCGGCATGTATTCGATCGAAGCTATTGTAGACCCTAACACTGTGTCGGGCAAAGGGGTATCGACGATTATTGTTATGGTTCCATCTTGGTTGTCGACGGCTGAAGTGACTTTTCTAGGCTGCCTGGCCCCGTCCGCCGTCGTGAGCATTAGCGTTTTGTGCGCATCAGACCCGTACCAGTCTTGCGCGTATTGCTCTTCCGAGAATATGTCGAATTGGAATGAGCCTTGCTCTGGTTGGACAGCGACGCGCAGATCTTCTCGGAACGACGGGCAATAGAACGGCTTAGACTGTCCGGCGACAGTGTCTAGGAACAGCTTAAAGAATTGGAGTTCTTGCCGAGACCTTATAACATATTCGCGCTGGCCAGATATTCTGGGGAAGGCTTGCGACGCATACACGCTATAGACATTCCCGAAATCAATCTCTTCCGAGTTGATTGTGAAAGCGTCATCCACAAGAGAGTTGTTGAGCGGTCTTATATCGAGCAATGGTAGACCGTCAAACATCGTGAGAGAAGCTGTGCGCCCGCCTAGAGATTTTAATTCTATGGCCTTACCTGCTACAACCATCTGTGCCGCATTCACAGGGAACCTCGAGATTTTTGTGCCATCGTTAATATGTGCCACTTCGCAAGGGTATGCCGTTGCCCCTGGAGGGAAGTTCGCATTCAAAACATTTTCCAATATTATATGGTCATCGCTTTCGAAAAAGACTTTCACCAACTCGCTATGAGCATTTTTGGCAGAAACGAGGAGCAAAAAGTCACCGACCCTAAAGTCTCTGAGCGAGAAATCTCCGTACAGGTCTCTTGTTCCTTGAGGCGCTTGAGCATTTAAGTAAAATGCTTCATGCCAAAGTGGGAACACCATCGGGGAGCTAATAGATGTGAACAGATTTGCCCTTTGGGTCCGTATCTTTGCATCGCTGGTGAAGACGATTTTGTATTCAAGATTGCACCTCGGCTTAGGCCGAACTAATACCCTTTGTTCTTGGCCGTCATATGCGCGGATAACGTCCGTCTTCCACTCATACACTTGCTTCAAAGGGGCTTCAGCTGGCTCGTACAAGACGACAGCCCTAGAAGCCTTAAAAGTCAGTTCCCCCGCACCAATTAAGAAATTGAAAATGTACGATGCGTCAATCTCGATCGGCGCAAGAGGTGTAAGCGTTATTGAATAGCGTATCAGCTGAAGCCTTTTGTACACATCCCCGGCCTCTGCAGAAACTTCCAGCCCCGTAGTGTCGTCTTCCACAACATTTAAGATCTCGTTCTGCTCGAGACAAGCGTTCCATATCCCGAATTCTTGTGGAACGCCGATGGGCGGATTGCGAACTTCGATTAGGTCAGGTATGACCCAGACCTTATTGTAATAATCGCTTTCCATGCCTGGCATAACGCTCGAAGCGTCTGCATGGCCGGGCTTGGTCGGGGCGAGAGATGGGTAGCCAATTATGTCGGAAGACAAAATGCCCACCGTGTATCCGCCCACGCGCCTAGAGAGCGCATGTGTAAAATCTCCCGATCCAACGCCAGCAGCGCTAGGGTTGAACAAAAGCGCCGTCATACAATCTTCCTAACCGCGAACCCGCACCACCCAGAAGTGTTCTCATATGGGGGTGACTCTCTAATCTCTTCAGGCGGGACTGTTCCACCATCTTCCCTCCGTCTACGCATAGGGAAAAACTTCCAAGTGTCACCACTTAATTGGACTTCCTCCCCGGCTTGCCGACCGTGTAGTGAGCAGAAGCGGAAGTCCGGAACAACCCCTAAAGGGAAGAACGCCTCAACATTGCTAGGGAATTCGACGAGGAGCGGGGCGGGCAGGAATGGTGTGACACCATTAATAGGGTTCAATCCTAAGGAATGCACTGCATCTGCGAAGTGCCCAGCTCCAGATGATGTTATATAGTCCCCCAATGTATTAAATGGCCTAAAGATCTGTAGAACTTGAGTCCCGACCTTTACAGGCTCTTGGGAATCAGCTCCGCCTATGTACAATTGGAAATTGTCTGTGTTAGATGATGCGAAGAGGAAGGCATGCACACCGATCCCCGCTTTCCCTTCATACCTCGCGCTTGGGTTGGCCGAATATGCCCACCAGTGGTAGTAAGAAACCGCAAGATACGCCGGGCGAGGGGTGATGCCGAGCGTTAGTGTATCGGCTTCGCCGAAGAAAATGTGCACATAAAACCCGGCCCGAGTTTCTATAACAGCGTGTATGTACTGTGGGCCGACTGTCGGGCCAGAGAAAAAGTGGTAAGAGGTAAAGGGGCCTGTGAGGTCATTCGCGATTGCATCGTAAGCGGCCACATTTGGCTGCCCAGTAAAGCCGCCGGGGCCATAGCCTGAGGAGATTCTCGCATATAAACGATGGTCAGTGTAAGGGTAGCCAAAAGGGTCTGTCCCGCTCGCGAGGTACCTCTGAAAATTGACAAAGCATGTCCCCTTGCTTAGGCTAATGAAGGTTGGCCAGTTGTCTTCATTGACGGTCCACCCATTCGCGATAGCGAAGGCCTTCAATTTCACATTTATCAGATCGTCTATGTCAGATGCCGTACCTGTAGAATATGCCATCTAAACCTCCTTAATGCAGAAAAAGTGATTCTTGGCATTCCGCGCAATATTCGGGAAGATCCTGTATGTCTGAGATGTACCCCCGCCGCTTAAAGTTGCCCCACCCCATGAGCCATTTGTGAGGGTTTCTGTCGTCACGATTGAATCTCCACCGGCACCCGGAACCTTCGCCAGGACAGGGAGCGATAGCCCCGCTTCATTTTCCGCCGATACAGTAGGGTGGGCGGTAGTCAGGGCTGCATAGTCTATGCCCGCCCCGACATCCTTATTGATGGCCCGCCTTAGATTTTGCAAGCTCTCTTGCGCGCTCGACCCTATCTTTACATTCCCGTCAACTTCTGTTAGTGCAGCCTGGAATGTGTAGACCTTTGTGTCGATCGTCACCGTCTCTCCGTTCAGCGGCTGGCCGGTTAGCGTGAGAAGCCCGGAAGATTTAGATTGGCCCAGAGAGAAGGTCTGCTCCGGCGCAACATCAAAGCCCGGCACATAATAGGTCTCGTCGATTATCCCGATTATCCCCGCTTCTGGCACACCTCCCGAAAAATGAAGGGGGATTATTATCCTCGCGTCTGGATAATTCGGCGGCGGGCGAATGTCCCAGGCGATTAAAGAGTCTTCCTGGCCTGCATTTCCGCCCCCAGAATGATAAGGCCAAACATAGTACCCCTGCTCATGGTTTTTGTAAGCATCAACAGTGCTATAGTCACCATGATTAAAAACATCGACCCATTGTCCGCCCGGCGTGCGGATATGAGCGCAATCCTCACCCGGATCGGCGAAGCTTCTAAAGCCCGAATTCGCCGTCGTGTAAATTCTAGGCGGATCATCGTCTGTTGCGGCGATGAAAAGAGGGTAGGGGTATTCAATAGGATTGGCAAAAGGCAAAAAGAAGCCCGCGTAAAGGCTGAAATATGATGCAGCCACCTTTGCAATAACAATCAGCCTTCTGTCATTGATATAAAACCAATAATCTATATTGTTCTGCCATAAAATAAGATTGGTCCCAGGCGAAGCCCCAGGCTGTCCAGCGATTTCGAAGCCAGTGTCGAACGCTATGGCGCCATATACCTTCCACCAGTATATGCCTTCAACAGGCGTCGCACCTGTTCGGATATTCACATGGACAGGTGCAGTGTCGAGCGATCCCGGCCCGCGCAAGTACCTTTCTTCGACCTGCCCGGCGGTGACAGTGACAGACTTCTCTACCACCCACCCATTCGCCACTGCAAATGTGACCAGCTTATCTAGAAGATCCAACCAGCCCGAAGCTGTACCCGTTTCAACCGCCATTTTTACCTCCTAAGAAGACGCTCCACTGCCGCAGGGTTGCGCTCAATTGCGTTAAGTATAGCCTTCTCCCCTTGAACAGAAGACATTGCTGCGATCGTCTCCGAGGGATTCACAACATTAACAACGCGGATGTTCACAGGCGAAGGCTGACTCGCGCCCCTATCGCTACCACCAGATTGCTGCTGCGGCGTTTTAATATCAACTTGCTCCCCCGGCGAAGCCTTAAAGGCGACGAGCTGGCTATCCGGACCGCCGCTCCCGCCGACGGTGAACGATCCGCCTTCCTTAAACCCGAACAAGCCCCCCAAGCCCCCCAAGCCGCCGAACAGGCTACCTAGACCACCAAAGCCCCCACCACCGCCCATCCCGCTTAGAAGCTGCGAGAAGAGCTGGTTTGTCGTCAACCGCAGCAATTGTTCAAAGAGAGATGCAAAGAACTCCCTCACATTCAGCTCCCCGGTCTTCGCAAAATTAACGATTGAATCTGTCGCCCTGTTGAAGGAATCAACCACCAAGTCGGAGACTTGGGTGCCGAGCTCGTTGGACTGTTGGATCATCCTCGCTAAGCCATTCTCAAGCCCACCAGAATATGTGTTGTCTAAGGCGGTCAATTCGACATTAAGGTCTCGCACAGCCTCTTGGAATTCTTTTACAGATATCGTGCCCTGGTCAAACAGCTCTATGAGCGCGAACTTTCTGTCAATCAAGTCTTCTTCAGGACCTTTTATAGACTCAAGCACATCGCTTTGCACTTGAAGTACCTGGTTTTGCTCGAGGAGTGACCTTGTGAGGGCTTCTTCTGCGGCGGTCATTGACCGTTCCATCCGATCTTCCGCGTCCATCAGAGACTGACGGATCTCTCTTTCTTTCCGGTTTAAGGCCAGAAGCTCATTTTCGACTTGGATCCCTTTGATGACGTCTTCAAAAGACTCTGGCCCTTTGTCCTTATCGCCAGGATTAGGGATATTCGGCGGGCCAGACTCCCCGAGAAGGCCTTCTGCATTTTTCAGCCTTTCGGCTTCTTCGGCTTCTCGCTTTATCCTCTCTGCTGAAATAACTCCGGCCCTATCCATAATATCTGCGAGCGCATCTGTAGCGAACGATGGCTCCATGAAGCCTTCTATGAATGCCTCCCCGATTGCTTTGCCATGATTCTTCGCCTTATTTGAGGCTTCAATCACATTCGGGACAACATGTTGTATAGGGTCTATATCTGCGAGCGCTGTCACTTTATTTATTCCGTCAATCAGGAAGTTGATTCCGCTCGCAACTGCCTTAGATATCGCATTGAATGCCTTAACGAATATGAGCTCCAGCGCCGCAGGAAGATCGTCGAAGGCCTTCACGATCGCCCGGTAAGATCCGACAAAAAGCCCTATGAGGCCGTCCACAGCCTTACCCGCCAATTGGAGGGCACCAAGGATTGAAGAATCAAACTCCCCGAAGGTCTCTTTGGCATAATCGCCTATGAAGCCAAAATTATCGTTAAAATATTGAATGAAAGCCTTGATGCCGTCCATCATGAATTGGAACGCGGCAATCCCAAAGTCTTGCAGCGTGATAAGGCTCCCCGCAGAAACCAAAATCTGGTCGCTGAATGCGACGAGTTGTCCGGCTGCAACAATTGCAGCCACCCCTATTATTGTCAATGGGTTTGCGTAAAGCAAGACCGTCAGCGCTCTTAAAGCGTTTATGACCGCACCTATGCCCCGCGCCCCAGCAAACACACCGAAGGCCATCGTCGCCCCGAGCGCTGCCCTCGCTATCTCGTCTGTGTGCTTAGCTATGAAAGTCGAAATCTTGAAGAACCCTTGCGCGATCTTACCGAACTCATTGAACTTCCCTAGAGTCATGATAATCGCGTTGCGCATAGCGATGAAGCCTTGCGCAAGGGTCGGGACGAACTTCCCGAACCTTTCTTCAATCTCTTCCCTGGCATCTCTAAAGGCTTCGACGAGGTCTAAGGATGTGATTTTGCCTTGGTGGCCGAGCGCCCAGAGCTCTCCTCTTGTGACGCCGAGGTGTCTTGCGATAATATCCGCGACCATGGGGAGCTGTTCCATGATCGAGCGGAGCTCGTCCCCCCGCAACCTACCAGAAGCCAGGGCCTGGCCAAACTGGATCATACCTGCGGAAGCCTCTTGTGTGGAAGCACCAGACAGGATTATAGCTTTATTGACGCTCTCCGTCATTTGCAGAGCCTCATTTTGGGAGATGCCCAGCGACTTTGAAGACAAGGCTATCCGGGTGTAGAGGTCGCCTGTTTCTTGAAGCCCAGAACGAGACCTTTGGGCGATGTCATAGACTTTGCCCATTACAACTTTCAGCTCATCTTGCGACTTTGTGACGACGCTGACCCTGTTCTTGAAGTCTGTGTACGCGTCGGAAAGGCCTATGACTCTCCGTATCCCTTCAACGCCGAATACACCAATCATAACCCTCTTCATCAATTCAAGAGACCTAGCCGAAGACTGTGCTGAGGTCCCGATTTGTGCTATTTTTCGAGAGACAGTGTCTGCCCCCTTCTCACTAACAACGATATCTATGCGCTCTGTTGTCACTGAAGAACCCTCGCACCTTTAACAGCCCCAACCCCAGCTGCAACTGCAATTTGCACAAAGCCGGGCGGGGCCTGGACAGAAGGGGTTGCCTCAGAATTAAGAATGCCGATGTAAGAAAGAACATTGCTGATCCAGATCGATCCGCTCTGATATCCGAGAATCACACCTCGTGCATAGGCAAGTTGTGCGTCTATGTTCGCTGCACCTGTTGAGCCTTTAGTGCCAGGAACAAATGCACTTCTTTCGCCGGACGCTGGGCCCGAAGTCGAGACTTGCCAATTCGACCTGGCCCGCCCTGTATCGACGGGGGTGCCTGTGACCAATGTCTGGTCGACCACGAGGGCGGCTTTCTGCACAACTTTCGGGACATTAACTTTTATGTTTTTTGCGAGAGTTCCCATTCGCTTCTGGAATTCTTTTGGAGTCATTGGCCTTCATCCTTAGATAATGGGAGTCCATTGCCCTTATTATACTATGAAATGTGTGATAGTCGCTACCTGTGAATTCAAAGGCAGACGCATAATTGAAAATTGAAGACCATGGGATAGGGCCTATGCCCATCCCGACGCTGCGCTCTGTGCTAAGCTCGAAGAACGATTCGATGTAAAAAGCCATCCAAGGCTCAGTCATCTCGCCGATCTCTATGAACTTCTCTGGCAGCCCTTTGCGAGAATCTGCTGCAGCTTTTACGACGCCTTGGTAGCTTGAACCATTTACGATCCAGAACTCCAAGACCTCTAGAAGTTTTTTGTGTCGGTGTCCGAGACCGCGAACATCGCATCGTCCATGGATGCGATCTTGATCTTATCAAAAAGGATCCTTCCTTCTTGGGAGGATGTGAAGATCTCTTTCAGATTCTCTGGCGTGCAAGGGACTTCAACTCCATCGTCGTCTTTTAAGGGCTTTTCTCCCCAGCCAACGATGATGAACTTTATGAAGAACTCAATGTCCCCTTCTTCCGACCCAGTCAGGGAAGTTGGAGAGCTCACTATAGAAGTCTTCTTTGACCGCAGAGCGATCCTAGAAATCTCGGCCTTCACTTGCGCATTGTGAGACGCACACTGCTTTATCTTGATGGAGAACTCCCCACAATCAAGATCAACAAACTCATATCTGCCGAAATTCGACAGTGCATTTGACAATTTTAGCGCCATCTTCACTCCTTATGAATCTGCGTTGTTGGGGAGATAGTAAAACTCTTGCAAGACTAGGGTATGGCCGAAAGGCTCATACTCAGCCGCTTCGGTCTCAAGGGGAATCATTATCGCTTCATCTTTAGTGACATTAAGCCGACCATCTCCGAGAGCTATCAGAGGGATGTCCCAGTACAGGCCAGCCTTCCTCTGAAGAGCGCCTGTCCCGAAGTCTTTAACCATTGCAATGTCTAGTGTCACATCCGCATTATCCCTCACCGCCTTCACAGCAGCAACATCTGAGAAATATGCATTAATGGAACCACCAACTTGGAAGGAGCCAAGCGTGACATCAAAGCCCCCAAGAATAGAAACCGCCTTATCAGGCTTCACATTGTTAGAGACATTGATCGTGGCTTCCGTCACATATGCGAACAATGGGGTGGGGGCGGCAAGCTCACTGACACCCCCTATCGTCGGGCGAACAATCGCTAAACGCATCCTCGAAAAGTCGGAAGAGGTGTTGTAAGCTGTTGCCTCTGGGATTGAAACTTCTGTCCCTGCCTCCGTCAATGGTTCTTCCCCATCGCTCACAGAACCAGAGCGTTGGAGGTTGTTTATAGCAGTGAAGCTCCACTCCGTCATGATCTTGTCGGCCTGACGGATATTAAGTGTAAACTCACCCAAGACTGCGCCTGTCAAGGCCTCAGACTGTATTTCCGTTGGATTGGCCTGTGGGTTAGGGGCCCCCAGAAGCCTAACGATCGTGTAGGATGCCTTGTCGAAATTATCCCCGACGGATGTCTCATTCCGTATAAGATCGCCGAAGAAGATCCTGACGGTCTTTGTTCCGCCAGCTTCTGTGACCATCTCTGTCGTCCCATCAGCGCCGCCCGAAGTCTTATCGAGCGTCAGCGTGGTCGCGGAGATGGCTGCAATCCGGGCGAAGCCATTATTGCTTTCGCCTGTGAATCTGTCACCGATAACCCCATCTGTGTCTCCGCCGATGTAGATCGTCTCACCAGGGATGAACCCGAAGGAATCCATCTGCGTGCCAGAAGAGACAAGAGTGGGCAGGGAGCCAGCCGTCCTTGCGACAGTGAGCTCCCCAGAGCCGAACTGGTGCCCAACAGCCTTAATCGTTGCACCGTCCGCAGGTGCAGCATCTTCGGCCAACGTCTCTGCAACAGTCAATGTGTCAGAGTTGATAGATTCAACAACCTTCAGGCCATTGTTCGAAGCGGTCGCAAAGCCTTCCAGCCAAATCAGATCTCCGGCCTGATATTTCGCCCCGCCACCAACACCAAGGACAATATCGTCCGAAGTGCCAATGCTCACGATATCGTCTGCAGGGGTCGAGGATCCAGCGGTGTTAATGGCCTTCTGACGCTTTTTCGCGAGGAAAAGGCCCGGCCAAAGGTGCGAGAGATTTGTGAAGGTCAAGTCTTGCTCAAACCCGCCAGAAGCATCAAGATCTGTAATGACCCCCTTCTTCCTCTGGCGGGAAGGGTTAATCGGGTCTCTGGCCACAAGGGAGAGCTGGCCGCCAAAGTCGCTAAAAGAATTCGGCTCAAGAGGGTACCAAGTTGGCAATGCAGGGAGGTTCCCGAGGGAAGTCTCCTTCGCTATGCGCAGCCCAGTTATGTTCGAATCGATCTTCTTTACTTCTGTCATGATAAGAACTCATCATATGTAAAATCAGCAACAACATTGACTTGAGACCAATGCCCTTCTGCGTCTGTCTCAAGAAGCCTTACATCTCTGAACCAAACTCCGCCTGGGGTGCTTTTCCCTTGAAAGACATCCATTGCTATTTTAGCTAGATCGTCAGCTTCTGTAAAGCCCTTTCCGATGGGTGTATGGATCTCGACAAAAACAATGCCAGACCTTGTGAATCTCTTAGAGGATATGGAGGCATTGCCGCCTTGTGTGTGTTTTATGATAATTCTCGCCCATGGGCTCCCATCCTTAGGCAACGGGCCGGGCGCATTCCAGAATCTAAGATCGACCCCCGTAGAAGACCACCCAGCGACAAAAAGCGCCATGATCTCATCTCTGGCTTCTTTCGGGGTCATCTCTTAACACCTATTGAATAAAGAAGAACTTCTGTGGACGGGGCAAGGGTATCAACTTTTGTTATCGTCCACCTGCTTCCATCAGTGTCTATGATTTCATTGTATTCCATGATGTCCGTTGGTCCGCCCTTGCCGGGGGCGAAGAGCAAGACTTGTTCTGCCCCGCTGAACAAGTCTTCTTGATTTTCCCTACGCCCTAGGTGGGACAGTCCTGAAAATGGCACAAACACAGCATTTATGGTGAGCGTTTTTTCTGGTGTAGACCTAGAACTTTCTGTCCTCCATGGTGTAGTGGATGAGTCTGGGGCGGGTGCTAACTTGACGAGCGTGACTTGCCTACCAGGGAGAGCATCAAGAATCTCCCGAGCCTCATCTGCCAATCCCTGCCAATCAAGCATTATCTATAAACTCCGCCAGGCTTTGTGAATTTCGATATTAAAAGGTCTGCGGCAGGATAAGGTCTTATAGCAACACCGAAGTTCGCCCCTTCTTGATACTCTGTCTCTGTCTCTATGGGGCCAACGCGCTTTCTTTGCAGCTTTATGACTCTCGAAGTATTGTCAACGAGAGGGTCCGGCACAAGGGAAGACCCAACAGCTCTTATCGCATATTCCGCAGTTGCTTTCATTATCTCTTCTGGGACACCAACAATCTCTTCTCCTGAAGGGCCATATAGGAACTCTCTCGGGAAACTTAGCGGTTGCGAATTAGAAAGTGAGCCGATGAGCGTTCCTGAAGACCAAACCCCAGAAGAGAAGTTCGAAGACACCTGAACACCATTGCCGGATATCCCTGGTGCTCTATATTCGAAAACGAGCTTGTCGAGGAGGTCTCTGTATGTCGAAAAGACGCCATCGCCATTCACAGCTTCGGAAAGTGCATCAAGGCAAAGCGATATGTCCTGGCCTATCTCAACACCTCCGCCATAAACATAATCGACTCCAGCAACTGTGATTTTGTCCCCTGTTGACGGGACCGCGCTAAGAGTAAAAGTTGCCCTATACCTATCAGAGCCAACAAATCTCTTCTTGCCTCGAAAATGAGGTGCCCACCTGCTTTCAATATAATCCGTCGCGGATATTATCGCAGCTTCTTTGTCTGAAATAGAACGCCCGGCCCAATTGTTCTCAAGAGATCTCCCTCTAAGCGAAAGATACTCTGAAGCGTACGCAAGCGAAATGTACCCATTTGCATTGAAAATCCCCGTACCATCTTCAACTACAATTGTCATGACTTGTCTATGTCCATTATTATATTTACTTTGCCTTTCAAAAGTGTCTTCTTGCTAGGAGACACTCTGCTGATATCATAATAAACTATGACTGGGGCAGGTATGCTGTCCAAGCTCCCGGCTGGTGGTGTAAAATAAACTTCACCGTCTTTTCCGTCCGTGACAAACTGGCCTTGAACGGAGAAGATCTGTTTCTGGCCGTCGGCAGGGTTCAGCTCAGAATTGACCGCCATCCTTAACACCCACTCAGAAATGTCAACAACGCTACCGCCGCTCTTTATGCGAAACAACTTCGGGTCATTGTCGCCCCTCGCCCACTCAATATCGAATGAAGCATTCTGGGTCTGGTCTATGCTCGCCATTAGCAAACCTCTATGTCAACAGTGCCATCATCCACAAAAACATCAATAATGCTGCTTGATTCTTCAATTTCCAGCCTCTCCGGAGCGTCTAATCCCATCCCCAGGACAATAATACCCTGCTCGCCCGCGATGTAGTAGTAAGAATCCCACATTATGCCTCCACAAGCGAGATCGTTGATGTATTATTTCCGCCCGAGACAGTTTTCTGGACAAGGATCGCCTTTGTATCTTTGTGCCTTTTTGTGGCAGAAGTTGGTGCGAGCTCCTCATCGGCTTCGAGGATGTCCTTTACAATGGTCAAAGTAGCATTGTCTGGTGCGGAATAGTCTGTGTCTGCGAGGCGTGTGCTAATAGCTATGTCCATATAGGCGAGCTCAACGGCCAATTCGCTGCGAACAGCAATAGCAGTTGCGGCGGCGGTTGCCCCCGCCCACGATCCAGCGCCATGCCCGGCGGTAAGCGCGGAATCTATTTCTGCGGGCGTTGGTGCAGCGACATAGTCGGCGGCCGAAAGGCGTGTGCTGACAGAAGCATCTATGCGCCCGAGCTCAGGGTCCAATTCACTACGCACAGCAGTTGCTGTCTCTTCAGCCGTTGCGCCAGCCCAGCTACCTGCGCTATGGGTTAAAGAGAGCTGAGCATCTATGTCTAAAGTTGTGGGTGGGGCTGTGTAATCTACACTCGCTAAGCGCGTTGATGTGGCCACATCCACCCGCGCAAGCTCCGTGGCCAATTCGGCGCGCACCGCCGCCGCCGTGTCCCCGGCGGTTGCCCCCGCCCACGATCCGGCCCCGTGCGTGGCGGTCAGGGCCGCGTCTATAGCGGCGGTGGTGGGGGGTGCCGTATAGCTCGCGGTGGCGAGGCGGCTGGATATGGTGGCGTCTATGCGCCCGAGTTCGGTGCCGAGTTCGGCGCGCACGGCGGTTGCTATGCCCCCCTCGGTCAGACCGCCGCCGCCCTCCCACGATCCGGCACCGTGCTGTGCCGAGAGGGTGGTAGCGATCGCGCCCGCGACCTCCGCCGCGTCCACGACCTCCGCGCCCGAGGTGGTGACGACGGAGACAAACGGCACGCCCGCATAGTCCAGGTGGATGCTGTCCGAGCTATCAGCGATGATATCCGTGTTGTCCGCCCTGTAGAGCCTGATATCCAAATCTGTGAAAGTGACTTTTGTGCCGGATATATTGTCAAGCTGCAAGTCCACGACGTCTTGGTTTATGCGGGCATCCGCCGCCGATGTGGTCGTGAGCGCCCCGAAGAAGCTGCGGATGCCGTCCTCGGTCGTGGTGTACCACCGGAGCCACGCCAAGAGGCGACGCTTGGTGGTCTTTCCGTCGGGGTCGTTGATGTTGATCTGGACATGGCCGCTTGTGTCCGCCGAGAACTCGGTGACAGTGGAGCCGTCCACCCCCCACTGAGGGTACACAGTGTCCGCGATCGGCACCCCCAGGAACGGCACGCCCGCGCTAGACGCAGTCCCAAACTCGGTCAACTCATCGCTGTCTATATGGTCAGATCGCAGCCGGATGGTGTCCCCGCTCTCCACCTCCTGCCCCGGGCCCAGCGTGGCCACATAGCTGTAGCCCGCGCCACCGGAGACGATGGTGTTCTCCAGCTCCGTGCCTTGCGTCACATTGTAAAGCTGCACCCGCGTGCCATCGATCAGGTTGGCGTTCGCGATGGTGATGGCCACGCTCGCGTCCACTGTGACGTTCGGGTCGGTGTCGTCATAACTCACGCTCGGGGCCACCTGCACGATGACCCCCGGCACTGTGGCAGTCAGGACCACTGTCCCGATGAACCCCGCCGCGCGGAAGTCGTAGGTGCCCGCCGCCGTGAAGCGGAAGGTGTTGCCGTTCCAGGTGCCGTCCGCGTAGGTACCTGGCGTATCCCACTCCACGATGCCGCCCGCATAGGTGTCCGTGCCGATGGTGACGCCCTGGTAAATCGTGGTGGCGCTCCGGGCCGTGTAGGCAGTGCCAGACTTAGTCAGCGGTAGGCCGTAAAGGCATGCATACATGCACCCCGGCACGCCCGTGTCTATGTCCGCGTCCGCCGTCACCTGGTACTTAAGGCTATCGTAGGCGTCCGCCAGCGTGTTCCCGCCCAGGTCTATCGTATCCGTGGGCACATCCACCGCGATGCCCGTGATGGCCCCTGCGGCGGCCTTGGACAGCGTCACCTGCGCGTCTACGGACAGGCGCGTGATCTCCGGGCTCGCCGCGCTCCCGATCGCCGCGCCGGACAGCGTGCGGGGCACAATGGAAAAGGTGTGGGCGTACTCCCCCACAACCATCTTTGTATCCGCGTAGGTCGTGGCCCCGATGCGGTAGACAAAATAGCCCTCTGCCGCGCCGCCCGCGTCCGTGACCAAGGTGTCCTCGGCCAAGGAGGTGTTGTAGAGCAAGCGCGTTTGCGTGGCCCCGTCGCCGAAGCCCACGACCGCGCCCTCAATGTCGTCCGACGAGACCGCGTCCTTGACCCGGATGTAGGCGTGCGCGGCGTAGTACAGGCTACCCCCCGCTTCCCAAATCGCCCCGTCCGCGTCCTCAAAGAACCCGCCGCTGGCCACTGTGGGCTTGGTGGCGAGGGTGCCCGTGCCAGTGAGCGAACCCGTGACGGACATGGACCACCCGCTGTCCAGGACAAACCCCACGCCGTCCGCCGTGGACAGGGGCGCGTCGTACTGGATATTCCCGCTCTGCGCCGCCCACCATTGGCTGTAGTCGTAAAGCTCCTGCAAAGTGCGCGCGCCCGATACCGCGATGGTCTTGGCCGCGCCGTTGATGGCGATACCTGTGTAGGCCCCCGCCGTGGCCTCATTGGCCACTACGAAGGGATTATCACCAACAAAGTCCACGCCCTCAATCTTGGCATCCACAGAGATGGAAAACTCAGTAAATAAATATCCATATTTGCGCACCTTGACCACATGCGGGGTTAGTGCTGTCGGCGTGTCGCCGTCCAAATACCTATAGGTTTCTTTTGTGAGGACCTGCTCGGCAAGAACGCCACTCGCGTTTGTCGTCGCGTTTGTTGCTTGCGTTCCGTCCGCGTCTTCTATATAGACCCGCGCGCCTTCTAGTGGCGAACTGTCCGATGCCTTTTTGTAAGTTTTATTGAACGAAAACTGCACAAAAAACTTTGAAACAGTGTTATTGAATTGCCAAAAAATATCTAACGGCGTTTCTAGATTTCCATCTATTGAATAGTAATTTCCGCTGCTTCCGGCGACATTGCGGAAGTTCATCGTCCGCGTGTTGTTTCTTGCCGCAAAGTTCCGAACAGTCGCGTCCCCGAAATCGGACTGGAAATACGCACCTTGGTAGCTTTTACGGACGAGGATTCCTGAAATGCCTCCGCCCAACTCACCATAGGTCGTAAACGGAGAAAATATCCCAGAAATATTGGAAAACTCAACATCTTTCATGAAAGACGCTGTT
>JAERIN010000070.1 GCA_016757515.1 Alphaproteobacteria bacterium | reverse complement strand
GCTATAAAAGGGCCCGCCCCGAGGCGTGGGGGCAAGGCTTACCCTATAAAAAAGGGTGGGAATAGGGCTGGAATGGTGGGGCTCCCTCCCCATTTTAGAGAACAACGCTTTACAATGCCCCCGCCCCCTTTGTGTTTGGATGCTGCGCCCTCACGCAGGACCGCACGGGGGAGGCCTAAACGGGCCGTCTATAATAGGCCGCAATAGACCCGGCCCGGCCCATGCTGCGCCCTATAAAAAGGGCCCCGCGCCCATTGCAAAAAGCAACGATACGCAATGCCCTGCTCCCCCCCTGCTATCAGGGGAAAACAGTGGCCGGGCCGGTGGGGACTCTACGCCCCGCCCCGCGCCTGGTTGAGGGCGAACAGGCGGGCCAGGGCGGCCTCATCCCCTATGTCCGCGTCCCAGCCGTAGGCCCCGGCCACGGCGGCGTCCAGGTCTGCGTGGGCCGCGCGGAGCCAGGTGGGGTTCTCGTTGTACAGCCGCGTGAGGGTCCGCCGCGCCGTGGGCTTGTCCACCACAATGCGCCGGAGGGGATAGCCGGGGGCGCACTCCGCCACCTCCCGCCACGACCCCGGGGGCCAGAGCCAGTTTTCGCGCAATGCGTGCAGCCGCGCCGCCGCGTCGGCGATGCTTTGCGCAAAGGGCGGGAAGGGGAAGGTCTCAAAAGTCGTGGTGGGCGTATAGCGCGGCCTGTCCTCCAGTGAAGTGCCCAGGCGCAAAGCCCACAGGGTGTGAAAGCGGGAGGAGAGCACCCCAAAAGTAAAGTCGTCGTCGCGGGCAATGACCACGCAGAGATTTTCGGGAATCTGAATAACGGGCATCCATACAAATATGCGGTGCTTGGACACCATGGATGTTGCGATAAATCTATCCAGTCCTGATATGGCCTTTCTCAAATCATAAGCATTTACACCAAATATCCACCACTTTCTTTTTCTGTGCTCCTGTCTGCATAGTTCTCTCTTTGGCTTCACATGCTCCCGCACATACTCAAACGGGGCCTCATACAGACACGCCTCGGCCAGGGGCCTATCGTTGAAGTCAATAATCCACGTATCGGAGGGGCGGCGGGTGACGTCCATGCCGTTGGCCCAGGGGCGCAGGACGTCGGCGTTGGGCCGTCCGTTGGGGTTGACGGGCAGGGCCAGCCACCGGCGGGCCAAATCGCCGGAGATGTCAAAGGGGCCGACCTTGGCCGTACCCTGAAAGGCTGTGCCCATATTCTCGGGCAGCCTGTGGACCTTGGTCGCGCTAAAGCCCGCGCTGCGCTCCGTGAGGTCGCTGGCGATGGCGGGCACAAGGTCGCCGTTCAGGCGGTTTTCGGGCTGCGCCTGCCGCGCAAAGCAGGTCAGGGACACCCGCACCGCCGCGCTGGGCAGCTCCCACGGCTCATCCGGCCAGGCGCAAAAGATGTGGTGCTTGGCCGCGATGGCGTCCAGGACGGCGCGGTTTTTGCCGCCCCGTATGGAGTTGGTGGACACAAAGCCGACATGGCTTGGCCCGCCCTTTTTGGCCATTTCCTCCGCCGCGCGGGCAAACCAATAGCAGACGTAGTCCGCGCCGCCGGGCACGCGGCCCTTAAAGCACGCGCGCAGGCGGTCGACGTAGTCCTGGCCCATTTCGGAGAGCATCCTTTGGCCCCCCACAAAGGGCGGGTTGCCCACGATGGCGTCCGCGCGGGGCCAGGGGGCGTCGCCCCCGTCCGGGCCGATGAGGGCGTCGTGGCAGGCGATATTTTTCAGCTTGCGCAGCACCGGGCTTGCGGGCTCAAGCCCCGCCTCGCGGCACCACTGGATATCGCCTATCCACACGCTGGTGGCGGCGAGCTCGGCGGCGTAGGGGTCCACCTCTATGCCATGGAGATTCTGGGGGCCAATCTCGGGCATGGCGCGGGGCAGGCCAAAGGTGGTCTCGCCCCAGGTGCCCACCTCCCGCTCCAGGTCTTTGAGGGCCTTCAGGGCCAGGTAGAGGAAGTTGCCGGAGCCGCAGGCGGGGTCCAGGACGCGGAAGTTGGCCAAGTCAGCTTTGAATTTTTCATACGCCTTGCGGGTGCCCTTCTTCTTTGCGGCGGCCCACTCGGCGCGCAGGGGCTGGACCACCACCGGGTCAATAATGCGCATGATCATGGGGGCGTCGGTGTAGTTGGTGCCCCAGTGGGCCTTGGAGGGGTCGAGCCCGCGCTCAAACAGCGTGCCCATGATGGAGGGGTCTATGTTTTGCCACTCCATCTTTGCGATGGTGTGGAGGTCGTTTATTTCAAACTCGCTCAGGCGCAGCACGGCGTCGTCGTCAAACAGGCCGCCGTTGAAAAAGCGGATTTTGTGCTCTCCCCACGAGCCGCCGGTGCGCATAATGGCAAAGAGGCTCTGCAGGCGTTCGGCCAGCCAGTCGGGCCCCTCGGCCTTGCCCCTTGCCAAGAGTGTGGTGAACAGGTTGCGGGGCAGGAGGTCTATGTCCTCGGCGAACATGCAAAAAGCCAGGCGGATGATAAAATGCGCCACGGCGTGCGGCTCATGCCCACGGCTGCGCAGGGACTTGGCAATCTGGGTGAAGCGGTTGGCCAGCTCTTGCGTGAGTTCCTGGCGGGTCTTTGTGGGCTTGAGGCGCTGGGGCTCATGAAAGGCGCGGCGCAGGGTTTCCAGTTTCTGGGGGTCGGCGAGGTCGTCCAGGGCGATCTCGTGCCGCTGTGTGACCATGTTGGTCCAGTTGGTGTGGATAACGATGCGCTCCATATCGGACACGATGAGGAGCGGGGGGTTGTCCAGGGCGGGGGCGTAGCGCTGGAGTTGTGCATAAGCCTTTTGGAGGTCGGCGTGCGCACCTTTGTACTCCCAGCCAAAATGGTGGCGCTTAAAGGCGTCCGCGAAGCCGCGTCTGCCGGTGGTCTTGGTCGTGCCGTACTCAAAGGCGAAGTCCTGGGGGTCGCTCTGGGCGGGGGTGGGGTGGCCCACAAGGGCGCACAGGTCGTTGAAGTGGGACTGCGCGTCCGCGCGCTCCCGGGCCTGGCGGCCTCGCCACTTGGCAATGAACTCCTGCGGTGTCACGGGGGGAGGGTACGCGAAAGCCCGCGCACGCCACAATCGGGATTCTGGCCAAACCCCCCGCCCTTGCGGTGCGCGGGGCGGGGGGTGGCCCGCTTATGCGGCCTGCTCTGCGCCCTGTATGGCGGCGAGGGCGCGGTCAAAGGCGTTCCTGTCCCGGTCCAGGGTCCAGCGGACCATGCGGGCGCAAAGCATGTGCGTGGCGAAAATGGCCTTGGCCCGGTCCAGGGGGTCCGCAATACCCGGGTCCATCCCCAGGATGCCCTCCAGGCCCTCCAGCATCCGTAGCGCCATGCGGTAGTGCTCCGCGTCCGTCACGGCCTCGCCCTTGGTGGCCTCGCCGGTGGGGTGTGATTGTGTCATGGTGTGTGGTCCTTTCCTTTGGGTTTACGAGGGCCCCGCCCGGTGCCCCTATCGGGGGGCGCGGGCAGGGGTAGCAAGCGGGAAAGGGGGTATCTTTGGGGGTATCAATCAGGGCGGCATAAAAAAAGCATATGCTTTACAGGGTATTAGGTGGCCTTTATGACTCCCTCCTCCAAATTGTTGCAGATTGTCCGCGCTGTGGAGCAAAGGAGCATACATTCTCTGCTCTTTCGGGTATTCCAATTACACAGGGATGTTGCGAAAGTAGCCGCATAGGGGGGATTCACGGGGGGAATCATCTGTGATTCAGTGACTTAAGGGGACAGGAGGCCCCTGCACAAGCTCAGCCCTGATCCGCAGCGGCCAGTTCCGCACACGCACGGGCGTCACGCCTGCCGTGTTCCTCCAGCCGCCTACATCCGGCCTGGAAAAGGGTCCAGGCCAGCAAGGCCGAGGCTGGCCGGCCC
>JAERIN010000069.1 GCA_016757515.1 Alphaproteobacteria bacterium | reverse complement strand
TGGGGATAAAAGATAAAATATCATATCGTAATTATCCAACAAAAGGTGCCGAACATATAAGTAAAAATCATCGCTGGGTTGTAGAAAGAACTTTTGCTTGGTTTCAAATAAAGTTCAAAAGACTTGTGATTCGATGGGAAAGAAAAATGAAAGTATGGTCAGGTTTCGTTGACCTTGCTCTCATATTCTGGTGGGTTCAAAAAATAGTGGGATAGGTTCAAGCTGTTCGGCCTCAGGGCGGCCCCCTAAGGGCTTGGCATTGGTCTCGAAAAACGCGCGCAGATCAACCCCAGGCGGGAGGGCGGACATGGCCTCCTCCTCCATCTGAACACAGCCAGTGTATTATGGCCTATCACACCGCTTGGCGGCTGTCCACGCTTCTGGCCTTATCGCGCACCATTAAGTCGCGCCGCGTTGAACCCGCGCGTGGGGGCTGCTATCACCCCCCGCATGGACGCCGTCACCCCCGACGTTGCCGCGCAGTGCAAGGCCTGGCCGTTCCGGGAGGCCAAGGCCCTGCTGGCCCGCCTGGGCGGACCGGAGCGCGCGGCGGCGCGGGGGCAGCCCGTGGTGTTTGAGACCGGCTACGGCCCCAGCGGCCTGCCCCACATCGGCACGTTCCAAGAGGTCGCCCGCACCGCCATGGTGCAGCGCGCGTTCCAGGCCCTGGCCCCCGGCGTGCCCACGCGCCTCATCTGCTTCTCCGACGATATGGACGGGCTGCGCAAGGTCCCCGGCAATGTGCCAAACCCAGATATGCTTGCCCAGCACCTGGGCAGGCCCCTGTCGGCCATCCCGGACCCTTTTGGCACGCATGAGAGCTATGCCGCGCACAACAACGCGTCCCTGCGGGCGTTTTTGGACTCCTTTGGCTTTGCGTATAACTTCGTGTCCTCCACGGCGTGCTATAAGGGCGGGCGCTTTGATGCCGTACTGCTGAAAATGCTGACTGCGTATGACGCCGTGCGCGCGGTTGTGCTGCCCCTCCTGGGGCCGGAGCGCGCGGCCACGTATGCCCCCTTCCTGCCCATCTCCCCGGCCACGGGGCGGGTGCTCCAGGTGCCCGTGGAGCCGCGCCCGACCGACGGCACAATCGTGTTCACGGACGAGGACGGCGTGCGGCGGGAGGTCCCCGTCACGGGCGGGCATGTGAAGGCGCAGTGGCGGGCGGACTGGGGGATGCGCTGGGTGGCCCTGGGTGTGGACTATGAGATGGCCGGAGAGGACCTGCAGTCTTCGGCCCGCGTGGCGGGGGAGATCGCGCGCCTCCTGGGCGGCGGCCGCCCGGCGGGGTTCCACTACAAGCTATTCTTGGATGCGGACGGCAAGAAGATCTCCAAGTCCAAGGGCAACGGGCTGACCATGGAGGAGTGGCTGCGCTACGCCCCGCACGAGAGTCTGGCATATTATGTGTTTGGCCGCCCGGAGTCTGGCAAGCGCCTGCACTTTGACGTTATCCCGCGGGCGGTGGACGAGTACCTGGACGCGGCGGCGCGCCTGGCTGCGCAAGACCCAGCTGACCGCCTGAACAACCCGGTGTGGTACATGGGCGGCGGGGAGGAGGCCCCTGTGTCCTTTGGGCTCTTGCTGAACCTCGTGGCCGTGGTTGGCGCGGGGGACGCGGAAACACTGTGGGCCTATGTCCGGCGCTATGCCCCCGGCGCGGCGCGCACGCCCCTCATGGACCGCCTGTTGTCCTGCGCTGTGGCGTACCATCAAGACTTTATAGAGCCCCACAAGCGCTACCGCTCCCCCGACGCGCGGGAGCGGGCGGCCATGACGGCCCTGGCGGGCGCGCTGGAGGCCATGGACGCGGGCACGCCCGAGGCGGACATCCAGACAGCCGTGTTCACGGCGGGCAAGCAAAACGGCTACGACAAGGCAGAGCTGCGCCACTGGTTCGGCGCGCTGTATCAGGTGCTGCTGGGCCAGGAGTCCGGCCCGCGTTTCGGTGCCTTCGCCGCGCTGTATAGCACGCAGGCAACGGCGGCCCTCATCCGCCGCGCGCTCGGCTAGGGCCGGTTTTTGGCGCGCGCCGGGTCTACCCCGTCATAGATGCCCGGGTGTGAGAGACATAGCGGTAGGTCTCGGCCAGGGCAGCCATGGCCAGCGGCTTGGCGATGGCGGGCTCTATCTCTGGCAGAGATCCGCCCGCCGCGACGGCCAGCATACGTCCAGCGGCCTTGGCGCAGGCCACGGCTTGATCCCGCCAGGAGGGCAGGCCCAGAACGCGGAAGAGCCCCTGGCACACCGGCTCTACACCCCGGATGAGGTCCACGGGGGCGGACAGGGGCATATCGTTCGCGGCCAGGCCAAAACGCCAGTCCGTGCCGGCCTCCACCCCTCCCCGGACGGCTTCGCGCGTCATGACGCAGGCCACAGCGTTCAGCGCGCCCGGCATGGGCAGGCCGCACGCCACCACCGGCGCGCCCGAGACAAAAGCCCCGCCCAGGGCCAGGGCCTGCCGCCGGCCCGCGGCAGCGGCAAGGGCGGTTATGCACTCCCCCACGCCCCACAGGCCCGGGGTCAAGCGGCGCTCTATAACCGCGTCGCACAGCTCCTGCGCGGCAAACTCAAAGGCCATGGCCCGGTGCGTCACCTCCGCCAGGACGCGCAGGCCCCGCGCCCGGGGGATATGGGCCGTGCCCTCCCAAGCCAAGAGGACTCCGGCGCAGACGTCCACCAGCAGGGCCGCGAAGGCGTGTTCGCAAGACGGGCCGTCCTCCCAAAAGATCCTCGCACCTCCGCGTCCCGCCTCCGTCGCGGTGTCCAGAGCGTGAGGGGACGGCAGGAGGCCAGGGGGGACGGCCCCCTCAGCCGGCGCAGCCTGTATGACGCGGGCAACGCGGGTGAGGATGGCCTGCCCCGTGGCCCCAGCGTCGTCTGTGGCGAAGGCAAGTTCTGTGATGGCCCCCCCCAGGGCGCAGACAAGCGCAAGCGGGCTTGCCTCGGACCCGTCTGGTCCAAGGGCGGAGTCATAAAGGGTGCCGTAAAGGCGGGCACCCAGAGCAGGGTCATCATCGTCTGTCATGCGAGTCACCTGGGTCTCCGCTGGAGCGCGGGCAGGCGGGAAAGGAAGGGTATATCAGAAAAGATACTAAAAGACAAAGGCGTAGGCAGAAGGGACCGGGCCATCGGAGAGCGAGCGCCCGGCACCATTGCCAGAATCGTACCGGAAAATTTCTCCTCCGTAAACAGCCCTGGCACAACTTTTTCCGCTTCGTCCGCTCTTTTTGCAACACGGCGTTGGCTCAGGCCAGGTCCGCCGCCCCTGTGGCTTTTCCACACGCGGGACATGCAACATCGCGGGGGATGCCCAGGACGCGTGTGGCCATGGTCCGCATGTCCACCTCCCACAGCCTACCGATGAGGGGCTCCAGACCCGGATGCGGGGCGAGAAGGGCTATGGCCTGCGCGGCCTGGACCGTCCCCGCCAGGCCCGCCGCAGGGCCCAGAACAGCGCCGCTGCGCGCGGGGCTCGGCGCCACGGGGTAAAGGCAGCGGTAGCATGCCCCGCCCGGGGCAAACACCGCCACCTGCGCCCGGAAGCCGTCAATGGCCGCGTGGACCACGGGCCGCCCCGCCCGCCGTGCGCCCTCACACACTGCGGCCTTTGCGGCAGCACTGTCCGTGCACTCAACCACCACGTCGTGTCCAGCGGCCAGGATCGCCACGTTGGCCTGCGTGACTCCCTGTGCGTGCTGCGCTACAGCGATATGCGGGTTCAGGGCCATGAGGCGGGCCGCCGCGCGCGCCACCTTCGGCTGGCCTATGTCCGCCGTTTCATAGAGGACTTGGCGCTGCAGGTTGCTTTCAGACACCGTGTCAAACTCGGCGATGCCGATGTGCCCCACCCCCGTCGCCGCGAGGTACAGGAGAGCCGGGCTCCCCAGGCC
>JAERIN010000068.1 GCA_016757515.1 Alphaproteobacteria bacterium | reverse complement strand
GCCTTTGAGGTCAACCTCCGCGCGCAAAGGGGCGGGGGGGGTGCCTGGTCCGTGGAGGGAGAGGCCGGGGGCGGGCGTGTGGCCTTTCCGGGCATGCGCCTGTCCCGCGTCACGGCGGATATAAAGGGCGGTGCCCTGGCCTTCCACGCGGGGGGCCTGCGCCTGGGCGAGACGGCCTGGGAGCGCGCGCGCGGGACGCTCGGCCCCGGCGGGTGGAGTCTTGAAGCCCAGGCCCTGGATGCGCCCGGCGTGCGCCTACGCCTGGCCGGGGGAGGGGGCACCATAGAGGCCGATACGCCAGAGCACCTGGCCGCCTGGGCGGGCCAGGCCGGCCTGCCCTTGCCCGCGCGCGCGAAAGGTGCGAGTAAGGTGGCCTGTATTTTGGACAACACGGGCCGCCTGGCCCTCACGGAGGATACGCCATGACCTACACAGTCGCCGTCGTCGGGGCCACGGGGAACGTGGGGCGCGCCATGCTCTCCATCCTGGCGGAGCGGAACTTCCCGGCCGCGCGCGTGGTGCCCCTGGCGTCCGAGCGGTCCGTGGGCCGCAAGGTCTCGTTCGGGGACCGGGACCTGACCGTGGACGACCTGGCCACGTACGACTTTTCCGGCACGGACATCGTCCTGTCCTCCCCCGGCGCGAAGGTCTCCGCCACCTTCGCGCCCCACGCCGCAGCCGCCGGAGCCGTGGTGATAGACAACACTTCCCACTTCCGCATGCACGAAGGCGTGCCCCTTGTTGTGCCGGAGGTGAACCCGGACGCCGCGCTGGCCCACAAGGGCATCATCGCCAACCCAAATTGCTCCACCATCCAGATGGTTGTGGCCCTGGCCCCCATCCACCGCGCGGCGGGGGTCAAGCGCGTTGTGGTGTGCACGTACCAGTCGGTCTCCGGCTCCGGCAAGTCCGCTATGGACGAGCTGTATCGCCAAACCAAGGCCGTGTACGAGAACGCCACGGTGCCGCCGCAGGTGTACGCGAAGCCCATCGCGTTTAACGTCCTGCCGCACATAGACGTGTTCCTGGATAGCGGGATGACGAAGGAGGAGTGGAAGATGGTCGCCGAGACCCAAAAGATTTTGGATCCGGCGATAAAGGTCTGCGCCTCGTGCGCGCGGGTGCCGGCGTTCATCGGCCACGCGGAGTATATAAATGTGGAGCTCTCTGCGTCCCTGTCTGTGGACGAGGCGCGGTCGCTGTGGCGCGCTGCGCCGGGCTGCGCCGTGGTGGACCTGGACAGCGGGGAGGACCTGGACGCGCCCTACATCACGCCTAAGGACGCGCAAGGCGAAGACCCGGTCTACATCTCCCGCGTGCGGGCGGACGACTCCGTGGAGCACGGCCTGAACTTTTGGTGCGTGGCGGACAACCTCCGCAAAGGCGCGGCCCTGAACGCCGTGCAGATCGCGGAGCTGCTGGTCGCGCAGGGGGCCCTTGGTAAGGGGGCCCGGTCGTGAAAAAAGGTACTGTCCTCTTGCGCGGTTCCTGCGGCCTTTTGTTGGCAGGAATCCTGCTTTTGAACTCCTTGCGTATTCTGCGCAATGAAGAGAACCCATGTCCAGATGACCCAGATAGCCTTAAGTGCGGGACATATGTCACTGCTGTTCTTCCGGCGGTCGCGATTACAAGAATTTTTCCTTCTCTAGATCAATAATTTTAGAATCATGGACAGCACAGACACAGACGCCGCTCTTGCCCCCTTCCGCGCCCAGCTGGACGACATAGACGCGCAGCTGGTGCAACTCCTGGCCGAGCGGTATCAGGTCGTGTCCGAGGTTGCGGCGTTCAAGGCTCGCCGGGGCATCGCGGTGGTCCAGCCCGCGCGCGCCCAGGCCGTGCAGGACCGCGCCGTGGAGGCGGGCCGCAAGGCCGGCCTGGACCCTGCGTTCGTGCGCAGCCTGTGGGGCCTGCTCATTGACCACGCCCACGTTCTGGAGGGGGGCATCGTGGCGCGGAGCGAGGAGGGGAGGGCCTAGCGCCCCTTTTCTCCTGGGGATAGTTCATGTGCCGCCCTTCCGCCGCACCTACGACATGTAGTAGGCTAGCCCTAGTTTGACCCCAACGGGTGGTGGTCTCGGCCCCCGCCTGCCCCTATAGCAACAGACGACTCGGAGGTACGCCATGCCCGCCATGCCTGTCCGCAAGGACGCCTTTGCCTTCTACGACATCGCCCAGCTCCCCGGCGGGGCCCCCGTGGCGATTGACCGCGCCCGCGACGCGTTCCTGACCCCCTTCGGCAAGGCCACCCTGGCCGACCGGTACTTCATGCCCGGGGAGGACTATCAGGACGTCTTCGCCCGCGTGGCCTCGCACCATGCCGACGACGCGGCGCACGCCCAGCGCCTGTATGACTACATCTCCAACCTCTGGTTCATGCCCTCCACGCCCGTTTTGTCCAACGGGGGCACGAAGCGCGGCCTGCCCATCTCGTGCTTCCTGAACGAGTGCGGGGACTCGCTGGAGGAGATCGTGTCTCTGTGGAACGAGAACGTCTGGCTCGCCTCCAAGGGCGGGGGCATCGGCTCCTTCTGGGGCAACGTCCGCTCCATCGGGGAGAAGGTCGGCGCGAACGGCAAGACCTCCGGTATCGTGCCCTTTATTAAGGTGCAAGAAAGCCTCACCCAGGCCATATCGCAGGGCTCCTTAAGGCGCGGCAGCGCGGCCATATACTTGCCCGTGTGGCACCCGGAGATCGAGGACTTTGTGGAGCTGCGCCGCCCCACCGGCGGCGACCCGAACAGGAAGGCCCTCAACCTCCACCACGGGATACTGATACCGAACGCGTTCATGGAGGCCGTGCGGGACAACGCCGAGTGGGCCCTGAAGTCCCCCAAGGACGGGCACGTGGTGGCGCGCGTGAAGGCGCGGGAGCTGTGGATCCGCATCTTGACCGCGCGGATTGAGACCGGCGAGCCCTACATCGTGTTCATTGACCATGTGAACGACGCCATCCCGGCACACCACCGCATGGCGGGACTGAACGTGAAAATGTCCAACCTCTGCTCCGAGATCACCCTGCCCACGGGGCGCGACCACCTGGGGCGGGAGCGTACGGCGGTGTGCTGCCTGTCCTCGCTGAACCTGGAAAAGTACGAGGCGTGGGAGGGCAATGCGCGGTTTATTGAAGACGTGTTGCGCTTCCTGGACAACGTGTTGCAAGACTTTATTGACAACGCCCCAGACGCGATGCACCGGGCGACCTACGCCGCCGCGCGGGAGCGTTCCGTGGGCCTGGGCGTCATGGGCTTCCACTCCTTCCTGCAGAGCAAGATGATCCCCATGGAGGGCGTCATGGCCCAGGTCTGGAACAGGCGGATGTTCAAGCATATCAAGAAGCACGCAGACGCCGCCTCCCGCAAGCTGGCCGTCGAGCGCGGGCCCTGCCCGGACGCGGCGGACTATGGCGCCATGGAGCGGTTTTCCAACAAAATCGCCATCGCGCCCACGGCGTCCATCTCTATTATATGTGGGGGGGCCTCGCCCGGCATTGAGCCCAACGCGGCCAACGCCTACACGCACAAGACGCTGTCCGGCTCCTTCCCCGTGCGCAATAAGTACCTAGAGTCCCTGTTGGAGCAACGCGGGCACAACACGGCGGATGTGTGGTCCTCCATCTTCACAAACGAGGGGTCCGTGCAACACCTGGAGTTTTTGACGGAGCAGGAAAAGGAAGTGTTTAAGACCGCGTTTGAAATTGACCAACGCTGGCTGATACAGCACGCAGGGGACCGCACGCCGTATGTGTGCCAGGCGCAGTCGTTAAACCTGTTTTTGCCCGCAGACGTGCATAAGCGCGACCTCCACGGCCTGCACTGGATGGCGTGGGAACGTGGGGTTAAGTCCCTGTATTACTGCCGCTCCAAGTCCATCCAGCGTGCGGAGAGCGACGCCTCGTGGAAGCGCGCCCAGGCCGCCGACGCGGCAAACGATACTAAGTACGACGAGTGCTTGGCGTGTCAGTAGGGTGACGCTGCGCCCGCCCTCTGCCCCCCCTTGGACCGCGCAGCGGCCCAGCG
>JAERIN010000067.1 GCA_016757515.1 Alphaproteobacteria bacterium | reverse complement strand
GTGGTCTCGCCCTCCACAGCGAGATAGGGCCTGAGGTTCTCCAGGCTCTTCTCGCCGATCGCATCATCACCTTTCGGACCGACAACGGCACCTTCTCTTCTCCGGACGAGCTGGTGGCGGTGAAGGGCATCGGCGAGAAGAGCCTGGAGAACCTCAGGCCCTATCTCGCTGTGGAGGGCGAGACCACCCTCACGACCAAGGTTTCCATTCCTCGGAAGGCCGCGTCGTAGCCCGAGATCGTCCTGCGATCTGCTGAGTCAAGCATCAACTGAAACCTGAACGAAAGGCATAGTGCCAAGAAAAACGAGAGCAGCGTGGATGGGATGCGGCCCTCCGGGGCCGCGTTTTTCTTGGAGGTGGAACCATGAATCAACGGGGAAGCACACTCAATGAACTCCTGGTCGTCCTATGGATTCTCGCCGTGGCGCTGGCAGTGGTCGGTCTGGGCGGTGATCGCGCCCTGCGCCGCGCATCGACCGAGGCCGTGGCGCGCCAGGTGCGGGGACTGCTTTGGCGAGCCCGGGCCGAAGCGTTCGTCCTGGGGACGGCGTCGGGCCTGGTGTTCGACGAGACGGCGGCCGGGCGGTGGCGGTGCCGCGCGGTGATCGACGGAGACGGTGACGGGATCCGCCGCTCCGACATCGACGCGGGTGTCGATCGCGTATTCTCCGAGATCGAGCGACTCGGTGACGCCTCGGGCTACCTGGGCATTCTGGATCAGCGTGTGCCCGACCCCTCCGGACGAGGGTGGCTCGGTGGTGATCTGGCGGACCCCGTGCGGGCGGGACGGGGAGACATCATCACCTTCACCGCTTCGGGAACGGCGACGCCGTCCACCGTGTACTTCTGCGATGGCGAAGAGGAGATGCGAGCGCTTCGAGTCTACGGCGCCACCGGGCGCGTACGATCGCTGGCGTGGCGGGTCGGGTGGCCGGAGTGGAAGCAGGGGCGCCTGTGATCAGGTGACCAGGGCGCGCGCGTCGAAGGTGCCGGCGACGGTCCTCTCAGCCTCCACCGTACACGGCCCGAGGAGGATGGCCTGGGCCACCCGTGCCCGCGCGGCGACGTGAACGCCGTGGCTGAGAATGGATCCCGCGACGACGGCGCCGGCCGCGATGGACACCTCCGGACCCACGAAGCTCGCACCGATGGTCGCTGAAGGATCCACGCGGGCCTTCGGGTGGATGTGGTTTCCGCCACGCAGGAGCCGGCCGACGGCGTCGAGGTAGTTCCACGGCGTGCCGATCTCGCGCCAGTGGCCTGGGACCAGGACCCCGCCCATTCGCCCCTCGGCAATGGCCGGGCCCCATACCGCCCGGGCCAGACCGACGGGTCGGTGGTCGATGCGGTTCACCGCATCCCGCGACAGGAGCATGACGCCGGGATACAGCAGCGGAACCTCCCCGCGGTCCGGTGTTCTAGGTGGGCGAATGGCGGCCACACGGCCGTCTGCCGTCAGGCTGACGCGGGAGTAGCTGGTGGGGTCGAGATGGGGCAGCAGGGCCAGGGTCGCGAGGTCGTCGGACACCGCGTGGCGACGCAGCAGCGGCTCGAGATCGAGGTCGAGGATGCCGTCGCCGTTGATCACCAGAACGGGCCCGGCGTCACCGAGCAGACCCCGGTCCCGAGCCACCGCGACGCCCCCGGCGGTTTCCATGAGTTCGGTCTCCCGGGAGATCGCGAGCTCGAGGCCGTTCGGGCAGGCGTCGTGGACGGCGGACTCCATGAGTTCGGCCCGCCACCACGTGTTCACCACTGCCCGGTGGACGCCGGCCTTGGCCGCGAGACGCAGGGGCCAGCTGATGAGCGGTCCTCCCGGCAGGGGAATGGCCGGCTTTGGCAGCGCCTCGGTCAGGGGCGCCAGGCGCGTGCCGCGTCCCGCCGCAAGGATCATGGCGATGGTCGGCGGGGGGGGTGGTTCTCCAGCCACGGGCACAGGGTAGAGCCGCCGCCCGGGCTTGCCAAGCCGCGGTGTACCATCCCCCCATGGCACACGTCGTTTACGGAACCGCAGGACACATCGATCACGGCAAGACCACGCTGGTGCGCGCGCTCACGGGCGTGGACTGTGACCGGCTCCCCGAAGAGCGGGAGCGCGGCATCACCATCGATCTCGGCTTCGCACGGATGGAGCACGACGACACCGTGCTGCACTTCGTGGACGTACCCGGCCACGAACGCCTGGTGCACACGATGATCGCGGGCGCTTCGGGCATCGACCTCGCCCTGCTCGTGGTGGCGGCCGACGAGGGCGTGATGCCCCAGACGCTGGAGCACATGGAGGTGATCCGGTTGATGGGGGTCCCCGGGGGCGCAGTGGCCGTGACCAAGGCCGATCTGGTGGACGACGAGACCGCCGAGTTCGCGGCGGAGGAGATCCGGGATCACCTCCAGGGCACGCCGTTCGAGACCGTTCCCATCGTCGCCGTGTCCGCGGCGACGGGTGCCGGGCTCGATGAGTTGCGCAGGACGCTGGTCGGCGAGGCGGTGGGGGCGCGACCGCGCCAGATCGACGCGCGGCCGTATCGTGAGGCGGTCGATCGCGTCTTCTCGCTGGCCGGCGCCGGCACTGTCGTGACCGGAACCTCGCAGTGGGGCCGGCTGGCCCTGGGCGACGCCGCCGTGTTGCATCCTGGAGGCCGCGAGGTCCGGGTTCGTCGGCTCCAGGTCCACGGTGAGGAGCGGAACGAGGTCGAGGCGGGTGAGCGCGTGGCCGCCAATCTCGCGGGTCTGGGCACCGACGAGGTCGAGCGCGGCCAGCAGCTGCTCTCGGCCGGACCATGGCGACCGACCCGGCTCGTCACGGTGTCCCTGGAACTGCTCCGTTCGGCCATCACCGACCTCGACGAGGGGGCCGAGCTGGAGGTGCACGCCCTCGCCGCCCGGTCCGCGGCGCGGGTGGATCGGCTCCTGGACCGGCCGCTGGCGCCGGGGCACACCGCCGTCGCCCAGCTCAGCCTCGAGGACCCCATGATGCTGTTCCCCGGCGACCGTTTCGTCCTCCGTCGTCCCGCGCCTGTGAATACCTTCGCTGGGGGTGTTGTGCTGGACGCCCAGCGTTCCAGGGTGCGGCGTCGGGACATCGAACGCCTGCGCGGAATCCCCGGGCCCGAACGCTCGGCGTGGACGGACATGCTGCTGCAGTGGATCGAGGGCGCAGGGTTTGTGGCGCCGGATCAGAACGATCTCGCGGCCCGTCTGGGGGTCCGACCGGAGGCTCTGGAGCCGCTCCTGGGTCGGTTGCTGACCGAGGGGTGCATCGTCGCTCTGTCCGGAACCCCCCCGAGGTTCCTCGTTGCGTCGGCGCTGGAGGAACTCAAGTCCCGGGCTGACGCCGAACTCTCGAGGCGCCTGGCGGGTCAGGAGGTCTCGTCGGGCGTGCCGGCGCGGGACTTCGTGGCATCGATCCTCCCCAGGGCGGCGGAGGGCCTGGTGGAGGTCTTCCAGGCGGTGCTCCGGGAGCGCAACGTGATCCACGTCCACGAGGGACGGGTGCTGCCGCCGGGCGCCGGTCGCCACATGACGGAGAAGGGTGCGGAACTCGCGCGGGCGGTGGAACAGCTCTACCGTGAGGCGGAGCTGAATCCACCGCCACCCGACGAGGTGGCGGGACAGCTGGCGGCCAAGCCGGCCATGGTGTCCGGTATCTGCGACTTTCTGGTTCAGCAGGGGGTGCTGGTGAAGCTGGACGGAAAATGGCTGATCCACGCCGATCCGCTGCAGTCGGTGGCCGAGCGGGTGGCCGCCTGGGAGGTGGACGACTTCGCCGTCGGCGACTTCAAGGATGCCTTTGGTTTGACCCGCAAACTGGCGATACCGATGCTGGAATGGCTGGATGCGCGACGGGTCACGGTGAGGATGGGGAACCGCCGAAAGATCATCCGCCGGCGTCAGTGAGCCCTGGTGGCCTGCTGTTTGGAAGGCGCCGATACACTTCTCGCGGGCCAGTACACCCTCCGGCGACGGAGTATTGGCGGCTGCAGCAGAAAATCGTGAGAAGGGCGGGCTACCGCGAGCTCTGCGGATCGAAGACCCGGTCCGCGATCACCTTGAAGGACTCCGAACTCAGGCTGCTCATGTCCATGCGGAGCCGCCCGGTGTAGACCATCCAGCTGTCGATGGCCTCCCCGCCGGCGGTCGCCGGGTCCAGTTTCCAGGTGGCGAGGAAGCCCGAGAAC
>JAERIN010000066.1 GCA_016757515.1 Alphaproteobacteria bacterium | reverse complement strand
ATGTGCCGTCTTCTTTCCACCTTTGCAAAGCGCGGTGGGCGCTGGATTTTGAGGTATAGATGTCTGTATTTCGTGGTAAATCTGCCCATCTACAGCCATTTATCAAAATATAGAGCACAGAGTTTAAGGTTTTTCTTAAGTCAGCGCGTGGCATACCGCGCCCTCTTTTCTTTTGATTTTCTGGGAAAATTCTTTGAAAAATGGCCCAATGCTCGTCGCTTAATTCAATAAATTTTGGCATTTCTGTCTCTTTGTTTTGGTTTGCGAATCAACCAAAACAATAGAATCACATATGCCAACCATTGTGAATCCCGAATTGTGGGATAGGTTCAAAGTCGCGCAGGGACGACCCCTGGGACCTGTCCGCATACAACCTCGACCTTGGCGCCATCGCCGCCGCCGTCCCCGGCCCCGTCGCGGAGGGCATCGGCTTCGGGCTGGACGCGCTGAATGACTTTGTGGACCAGAAGGTTCTCAAGAAAATCCAGGAGCGCCAGGAAAGGAGGGCGCAAGCCGATCGCGCCTTTTCGGAGCGCGCGCGTCAGGAGCGCGAGGTGCGCTGGCAGGAGGCAGAACAGTCCCCCGCGCGGACCTGGGGAGAATGGGCAAGCGAGACAGCCGGCGCTGCAAAAGATGCGGCTCTGCAGGGCACTGCGGCCGCGGTTTCGGGCGCAACAAAACTGGTTTTCAAGGCTCCCGGGATGGACACCTCCGAAGCGATGTGGGGGCACTTTGTTGATGGCAAGGGTGAGACGTTTGAGGTTGACCCGCAGTCCATGCGCGGCTCAGCGGCCCTGGAGTACATGATGCAGCAAAACAGGCGGGATTTTGAGCAGAGCATGCGCCCGGGTGGCACGTCGGCAGACGGGAGCAAGCACCCGTTTCTCGAGCAAATCGAGAGCATGAAAGATGGTGAGAGCATTACGCTTTACCATCCTGGCGTCGGGGGCGCGAGCGATGAGTGGAACCAGACAATTACGCGGGTCGGCGGTGTATGGGAGCACCTGGACCTCGATCAATTTGGCTCTACCGGTAGCGCCCAGATCAAGTCCAGGGGCAACCTCACCGCCACGCGTGACGGGGATACGGTGACCATCCAGGGCCGCGTTGACCACAACCTGGAGGATGTATACAACTTCAATACGGAGACGTGGAAGGACTACATTTTTCTGCCCCAGATCGTGGTCCAGGAGTCCGGGATGGGCACCCCATTCCGCGTCGAGGGCCAGGTTCCGCAGGCCCTGTCCGGTACAGTGAAGGTAAAAGATGGCGAGGTTGTTGATGGACGATTCAAGTGGGAAGACGCCAAAGACAAATAAAGGGCTCTTTGCGAGGCTCCCAAGCTGGAGGCATATCCTCATATTCGCGCCCGTCTATGCGTATTGGGGGCTCGTTCTTTCTGTATGGTTTGGTGGATTTCTTCGGATTACTGACTTTTTTGTCTCTTCCGTAGACGACTACAGGTGCGGAAAGTTGGGATTTCCTGAGTCATTGCTCCTATTATCCGATTTTTGCTTCTTTTTGATCTTTGTTTGGTTTTGGAGATTTTTTCTCAAGGGGGATAGGGCAACAGCGGCTGTGCTCGCCGCGCACTTTATGGCGGCCTATGTTGCGGTTTCGTTTCTGATGTTTTTGTCCTTGTACCTTTTAATTCTCGTGATAAAATTCCCGATAGACCCTCTCTCGCCCGCGTTAATTGTCTGGTTCGTTTTCGCAAAGAACGAAGACCCCTGTTTGTAGCCCAGAAGGGCGATGGTGCTATCACCGATCCAAGGTCTATTTAGAGGGCAGGATTGAGATCCTTTTCTCCATAAGGCCCCGTCGCGGACGGCATCGGCTTCGGGCTGGACGCGCTGAACGGCCTGCTGGCAGGGGCGGCCCACGCGCCAGAGGCGAAGAACGAGCCCCCAGGCCCCCCGCCGCCCAAGCCGGAGGCCCTGCGCAGCGCGGGCGTGCAGCAGGCCGACAAGGCCGACCGGGTCACCTTCACCCATATGGAGCCCTGGCCCGGGCGGGCGATTGCGGCCATCGGGACCTTTATGGAGGGGGATGTGCCGCGCCGCGCGGGGATTTTTGTGGGCCCGCAGTATGGCACGGTCTCGCGCGCGGACCTGATGGCTGCGGGGCGGGAGGCGCACGAGGCCCGATTGGACGCGCTGGTGGCGTGCGGGTTTAACTTTGAGGCGCACGTGGGAGAGGCCAAGGCCCTGGGCGCGCTGCCCATCTTGAAGGCCAAGATGAATCATGAGCTGCACATGGGCCGGGCCCTGAAGAACACGGGCACGGGCAACCTGTTTGTGATGTTCGGGGAGCCCGATATCACCTGGGAGCGCGATGCGGCGGGGCAGATTGTGGTGCGCCTTTTGGGGGTGGATGTCTTTGACCCCAAGACGGGGCGGGTGCGCTCCATGGGCACGCAGGAGATTGCGGCGTGGTTCATTGACACGAACTATAACGAGGAGAGCTTTTTTGTGCGCCAGGCCTATTTTGTGGGCGCCAATGACCCCTATGCGGCCTTAAAGCGCGCGCTCAAGGCCGACGTGGACGCGGGCGCCTGGGCGGCGCTGCACCGCGATGTCTCGCGCCCCTTTCCTGCCCCGGCCAGCAGGCGCTTTGCGGTCAAGGTCATCAACCACTTCGGGGATGAGGTGATGAAGGTGTTTGGCACGTCGTAGTAGATTGTGGCTCGGCCTTATAAGTGCTGCACGGTAAAGCGCTGCGGCCAGGCGCGCTCTATGTAGTGAGCCAGAAGGCTGCGGTGACAATTGTGGGGCAGGGCGCACGCGCACAAAAGGCACGTGCCCGCCAGCGCATCGGGATCCAAACGCTGCGCGATATGGCGTGCGTCCAAAAGGGCCAGATAGCGGCGCGTGTACTCTTGCCAGTCTGTAGCCTTGTTTTTGAAGGCTTTTAGGATATCGGCGCTGGGGGCCAATTCAGGATACGCCTCATAAGGCATATCGGCCACCGCGCGCAGCAAAAAGGGCAAATCGGCCTTCTTGGCAAAGCCCGCGAGCTGCGATGTGCCCCACAGCCGCGTGTCCCACACTCGCCGCACACCCGCGCCTTGCAAGCGCTCAAAAAAACTCTGCGCGCTCGTGCCACTGGTGCCGATGGTGAAAAGGGGAGAAAGGCTATGCATTCTCTTTCTTTTCTTGACGCTCTATAAGGCGTGTAGCGGCATGGATTGCAGAAAGGTAATAATAAAACATCCAGCTATAGAAAATATTTTTATCATAATCTGTTTTTTGCTTGTTATTATGGTGGCGAATACCAAAATTATTAAGAATATTGAATAGTTCTCTTTCGTCTTCTTTTTTTAGAACGTCTTTGACTTTGGGGCGCAAGCGCTCTAAAACATCGGCCAAGTCACGAAGGGCATCACGCCTGTCTTCTCCTGAAGAATGTCTTGACCGAAATTTGCGCTTGGCCGCATCCACACGCCCTGTGATATTTTCTGGGTCTATAGCTGGTGTTTCGGCTTCCAAAAGTGGTTCAAATCCAGATGGCGTTTTAGCCATAACCTCCCCATTCTCAGAAAGCTCGTAGCCGTCTTTGTAGGCAGATAATATCTCATTAAATTTTATACGATACTTCTTCTGACCTAATGATTTATGATAATTGCACCCAACATAAAAAACTCATCTGCATACAAATCTTCTTTTTCTGAACAATGATCATAGAAAAACTCAATGATATCAAAACAGTCTTCTTCAGAATAAAAAGAAAGGCACTGTTTTATAGGCAATAAACCTGTTCTTCTTATCTTAAGTAAGAATTCTTTTTCAAGTTTTTTACCTTCATACAATTCATTCATATCAGGAAAATGTTCCTTAAATAATTCTTCTTCTTCTAATTCAACCAAAAGGTTGTAGAAAAGAGTACGAAAGACATCTATGCCTATCCCTTCTTTTTTAATCTTCCCCGTTCGCGCCGAATAATAATCACGATCGCTCATGCCTCATGGTGTATCACCACTAGACCCGTTGCGAAAGTCCGTTCCTGGTGTCGTTGCATCGTGAGGCGCAGGGGGTCTGGGCGCGGGGCGGCTTAGAAGCCGGCCATGAGGTTGGCGATGCCGGCGATGATCGAGAAAGCTGTGCTGTGCGGGGATAGCGCCACCGATCGGACAAAATCCTGAACCGTTCATGCGCCCGATGGCGTGCTCGGCCCGCACGCGCAAGGCGCGACAGC
>JAERIN010000065.1 GCA_016757515.1 Alphaproteobacteria bacterium | reverse complement strand
GGCCGACACAACGTGAAAGTCGCGTCACGTCCGAACTCCTTTCGTCGCCGCGCTTCGCGCGCAGGCGACGAAAGGAGTTCGGACGTGACGCGCCTTTCACGCTGTGTCGGCCTGGTGCTCGTTCTGGGCCTTGCCGCCTGTGCCTCGGGCAATCGCGAGGAACAGATCCTGGCCGAGATGGCCAACCTCGACAAACAGGCCATCTTCGACAAGGGCGAGGCCCTGTTCGCCGAAGAGGAGTGGGCGGATGCCCGGCGGTACTTCAGCTTCGTCTACGACACCTTTCCAAACGATCCCCTGGGACACAAGGCGGCGCTGCGAGTGGCGGACACCTACGTCCAGAAGCGCGACACCGCGAGCCTGACCGAGGCCCGGCTGCGCTACCGCGACTTCGCCAATCGCTACCCAAACGACCCGGATCGCGACTATGCGCTGCTCATGGTCGGCCAGACCTTCAGTTCCAAGCGCCTCAAGCCCGACCGCGATCTGGCCAATCTCCACGAGGCGCTGAGCGCCTATGAGCAGCTGCTTGCGCTTTATCCGGATTCCGAGTACCACGACGATGCCATGGCACGGGTCGACGAACTCCGCGAGATCCTCGCCGAGCACGAGTGGATCACCGCCCGCTTCTACGCCCGGAACCAGCGCTGGCTCGCCGTGCAGTGGCGACTGGAATACCTGCGCGAAAACTACCCTGATTACTCGAAAATGGAGGACGTCGACGTCCTCTACGCGACCGCCGGGGATGAGATCGAGAGCGCCAGGCAGAAGTTCGACGAATTGATGCGCCAACGACTCCAGAAGCGCGCCGAAGGCAGCCCGGAAACCGACGCCGAAGTTGTCGAATCGACGACCTCGGACACGTCTCCGACGCCGGAAGATCAATGATTTACGAGGTATGAAATTCTGCCGCCCCCGGGCCGGGAATCCGCACCGATTTTCTCGTACCCGAGGGCGGCCCTCGATCGCCGGTGAAGCGAACCTGCGCCGCAATCCCAGCTGAAGTGACGCGCAACATTGACCTCCCCACTTCCGTGCAGTAACCTTCCCTTGTGTTTCCACAACCACGGAGTTTGACGATGTGGATGACAAAGATGAGGTGGATCGCAGTCCTACTGACCGGGGCCGCCGTGATGTCGCACCCACTGCTGGTGATGGCAGAAGGTGTCGCACCGCCCCCCCAACCGCTGAAGATGGTGGGTGATCACTGGACCCCGTACGATCCCCCGACCACCTTCCCCGAGGGGAGCACGGTGCATACCGTGGTCGCCGGTGACACCCTTTGGGACCTCGCCGCCACCTACCTCGGCGACCCCTACCTGTGGCCCCAGCTGTGGGAGCGCAACCCCTACATCAAGGATTCCCACTGGATCTATCCGGGCGACCCCGTGGTGATCGATCTCGCCGTCCAGGAACCGGTCCCGGTCGACGATTTCGAGATCATCGACGAGAGTGACGAGATCTCAGAGTGGGAGGATGACCTGCTGCCCGCGGATCCCTACAGCGAAGACAACCTTCCCGGCGGAGTGCCACACCCTCTGGGCTCCACCTCCGACGTCTACTGCTTCGCCCAGTTGGTGGCCGACGAGAGCATCTTCCCGTTCCGGGTGAATTCGGCCGAACGGATTCTCGATCAGGACAGCTTTAGCGACGGCGATGTCCTCTACCTGGACGGCGGTGTGCAGCAGGGCGTGCTTGCCGGTGACCGTTTCTTCGTGCTGAGTCGCGATCGCCAGCTGAACCACCCGGTGTCCCGATCCGATATGGGCCGGGTCTATCGCCAGGTGGGGCAGGTCACGGTGCTGTGCGCCCAGGAGAACACCTCCATCGCCGAGATCACCTACACCTGTGACCCCATCCGGATCGGGGACGTCCTCCTGCCATTCGAACCCGTTCCTGTCCCGTTGGTCATCGATCCCGACCCATCCGACCGCTGCGACGAGCCCAACGGCCTGCCCACGGGCTACGTGGTGTACGTCAAGGACGAGATCCTCAACGCAGGGACCGAGCATCTGGTGATGGTGGACCTGGGAGAGACCGAGGGTTTGTACCCCGGCCAGTTCGCCACCCTCTTCCGCGACAACCCGGTGGAGGGCATGCCGCGCATCGTGCTGGGTGAGATCGGCTTCCTTCGCGTGGCCGAGGGCTACGCCACCGCCAAGATCACGCGGGGCTGGTCGCCCATCGCGGTCGGTGACCGGATCGAGTTGAAATAGCCAGACCTCAGCGCCGAACGACGCCTCCCACACCGGGAGGCGTTTTTTGTATAGTCGCCGCCATGCTGCCCGAATGGGTGTACGACGATGCCGACCGGCGCCACATGGCCGCGGCTCTGATGGAGGCCAAACGTGCGGGGAACGCGGGCGACGTCCCGGTGGGAGCGGTGGTGGTGGTGGACGGCGTCATCATCGCCCGAGCCGGCAACCGGCGCCAGCGCGACCACGACCCGGCGGGACACGCCGAGATTCTGGCCCTGCGCGAGGCCGCCGAACGAACCGGCGACTGGCGTCTGGAATCCGCCACGCTCTACGTCACTCTGGAACCCTGTGCCATGTGCGTGGTGGCCTGCCGTCAGGCACGGCTGGATCTGGTGATCTGGGGCGCCGCCGATCCCGTGGCCGGCGCCTGCAGCAGCGTTCTCGACCTGGCCGATGATCCCAGACTCGGTCCGCCCCTGGCCCAGCGCGGCGGGCTCGCCGCCGAGGACTCGCAAGTCTTGTTGCAGGCCTTCTTTGCCAAAAGCCGGCAGTCGTCGTAGAATACCTGTCCCGATGCGGAGAGGTGCCGGAGTGGTCGATCGGGGCGGTCTCGAAAACCGTTGACCTTTCACGAGGTCCGTGGGTTCGAATCCCACCCTCTCCGCCAGATCTTTCACAGTGTGTGTGCACGGAGAGGTGTCCGAGTGGCCGAAGGAGCACGCTTGGAAAGCGTGTGTGGGGGTAACTCCACCGCGGGTTCGAATCCCGCCCTCTCCGCCATTGTCTCGGAGCCCGTGATGGAGTCCGGGCCCTGTGCATCGCCGCTCTCCGAACCGTGTCAGGCCCGGAAGGGAGCAGCACTAAGGGGAAACACGGCGAGTGCCGCAGGTCTCCTGGGCTCCATCACGGCCTCCGCAGATGGTCGCGCACCACGTCGCAGATCGCCGACACCCCCGTCGGCCCCCGCCGACTCCCTCTTCGCGAAAGCAGCTGCGGAACCCGACCCAGCCAGTCTCCAGAGAGCAGCTCCTCGTGTTCCAGGCGCGTCCCGCCGACCTCCCGTCTGACCCACGCCTCCATGGCCGGGCCCTCCGGGAACCGGGAGCGCAGCACCCACCCGAACGGTCGACCCGACGCCCATGCCTCGGCCACCGTCGAGTAGCCCAGCTTGCCGACCACCGCATCCGCCGCCTGGACCAGGTCCGGGTGGTAGAAGGACGACCGGTGGGGCAGGGTGACCAGATTGCCCCGGCGCTCTACCGTCGGACCCGATCCCGGGGCCACCACCACCGCCTCGGCCGCGCGCTCCAGCCGCTCGAGCCCGCTGTACTCCCACGGGATACCACCCATGGACACCAGCACGACCGGTTCGTCCGGCGCGATCCCCAAGAGCCGACGGGTGTTCTGCCGGTCCGAGCGTGGGGGGCGGGCCACCGGGGGCACCGGGGTTGCGCCCGCCGCCTCCACACAGAAGGGTGTCAACTGGATGCGGCGAGTCGCCCGGTCGAACACCTTCTGGAGCCGATCCGCAATCACCCCCAACCCGGGATGCGACACCGCGTAGGCGCGATAGATCCAGTCCCAGGTGAAGTTCTCCACCAGGATCGAGGGCACGCCCAACCGAGCGGCGGACGCCAGTCCGAAGGGAGCGATGTCGGCGACCACGAGATCCGGCGCCACCGCCGCCACCCGCCGATCCAGGTCATCCGCCGCGGCGGTGCCGCCCCACGGCATCCCGGCGAGTGCCTCTTCCGTTGCCTCGGGATCCTCCTCCATGGAGGTCCGCTGCACCAACCCGACGTCGACCTTCGCCGCCACGGTGTGGACCGGGTGGTGGATCGAGCTGTCCAGAAACCACCGTGGGACGGTGGAAAAGACCACCACCCGAAGATCATCGTATCGCTGGAGCAGCGCATCGATGACGGCGCACGACCGCGCGGCGTGGCCGAATCCGTGGGGCGAGATGAACCAGGCGATGGTCGACGGCACCGACTCCTCCGCCGGGGATGGTAGCCCACCTGATCGCGATGCCCCCATCGTGGTACGATTCGCTCATGAATCGCCGTAACGCGTGCCGTCCGGCACTCCTGATCGCTCTTCTCGTGTCGACGACCATCGCGGGCGCCTCGGACGACCCCGATCGACGCGCCTGGCAGCAGCGCCTGGAGGTGGAGATTCCGCTTCCGGTGCCCTCCGTGGCGGTGGAGGCCGCCAACCCGTTCGCGTCCGAGGTCGACACCCTGCCGACCCTGCGCGCCTTCGAGACGCCGCGCAGACTCGATGTCTCCGGTCGCGCGGTGGCGGCGGTCTATGTCGACGCGGAGGGCGACTGCCTCGGTGCGGTACCGCTGGAAGTTCCTTTTCCGGGGCTCTCCGGCGCCCTGACCGAGGGACTCATGGATGCCCGGTTCGATCCGGCCCAGCAGGGCGGACGCGCCGTGGCTTCGTGGCCGGTGGTGGAGATCCGCATCGAGGGACGGATCAAGGAGGCTGAGGTCGTGGCCCAGAATCTGGCCCTTCCGGATCCGACCACGCCGCCCACGCCGTCCAGACCGCCAGGCGTTCGGCCGTCCAGCCAGCTGCTGGCACGTTCGTTCGCCCCCGCCGTCGGCCTCACTTCGCTGGCCTCGCCCCGCAGCATTCGCGTGCGCGCCTCCAGCAACGAATCCGAGGTTTCGATCCAGGCGCTGGTCCACATCACCGCAGACGGGCGTTGCGACCGATTCGTCCCCCTGCTGATGGACGCCGGGCTGGATCGATGGTTCTCGGGCTTCCTCGCCACCTGGAAACTGGACCCGGCGACCGCCGGCGGCGAGGCCATCGACAGCTGGATGATCTACACCGGGCGGCTCCGCATGGA
>JAERIN010000064.1 GCA_016757515.1 Alphaproteobacteria bacterium | reverse complement strand
CCCCGCGAGGGAACGCCCGCGCGAACGCCCAGGGCGCGGCGGGGCGGCTGGGCCCCGGGCGCGGCGGGCGGTCCATCGGGAGGCACTGGTCGTAAGGTTAAGCGGCGGCCCTCCCGTACCGGCGCGCGCCCGCCTCGGCGTAGAGCCGCGCGGCCAGGCGCTTGCATTTCAGGGACAGCACCGCCAGCATCTGCTCGGCCTGGTCGTAGGTCAGGTCGTCCGGGTCGGCGCGCAGGATGTCCACGATGTCGGTGGCGAGGGTTTTTGGAGGCTGAATTTTTAAGGTACTTTGCATGGTCAATCCTTTCTTTGTTGTCGTCCTGATGAAGGCCAATAGGGTATCAGGTACCCCTATAGGGGTACATAGAAACCTTTTCTCCCATAGGTTGTCAAGCATTCTTTAAAAATTTTTCTTGTTTTTTGAAAAACTCGGTTGTAGGGTACAAAAAGAATTGGAAAGAGCCTAAAATATGACCATCACCCCTGAACAATCCATAGCCGCTCGCGGCCTTTTGCGCATGAGAAGCGTTGCGGAGGTGGCCGCGCATGTCGGTTGCGCCGAGAGCACATATAAGAAGTTTGAGGGACTCCAGGGCGGCATAGGCCCCGCAAAGAAGGAGCGAGCTCGACACTTTTTTGAAAACCGTGGAATCGGGTTTATCGGCCAAACGGGTGTAAATCGACGCACACAGAGCAACTATACGCTGCAGGGCCGAGATGGGTTTTGGATGTTCCTAGACGATGTATACGACACGGTGAAGGACGGCGGGGAGATTGACGTCATCAATGTTGTCGATGAAACATTCGTAAAATGGGCTGGAGAAAAATTTAAACCCCATATAGAGCGTATGGGGAGGATTAAGGGCCTGACCTGCAGAACGCTCGCCCCCCATGGCTATAAAAACTTTGTGAGCACTGCCTATAGCCAATATAAATGGCTCAAAGAAGGGGACTTCATAGAAATTCCCTTCTATATATATGGAGATAAATTGGCGATCCTAATTCTTGACCCTGAACCCCTGATACTCGTTATAGTCGAGCCCAAAATAGCAAAAGCCTATCGCGTACAGTTTATGAATCTATGGCAAAATGTATTTGAGGTAGTTAAGTAAAATGATATCATGCTTAGAGTCTGATTTTCTGAATGCGTTGGACAGGCACGGCATTGAATCTGGCTACGTCAACATGGGAACGATAGGTCAGCACCTGTATAATGGCTATGGTGCCCGCCTTTGGGGCCAGGTTGCAAAAAGTCCAAATTATACTGTAAGTAGAGATTCTGCAGAGTTGGCTGAATCCTTCTCTGGAGATATTATGGATCTTATTCCGCAAGGTGCTGAACTATACTTACTGGGCGCAGGAGTGCGAGAGACTCGTGCGCTAGCTTCTGCTGGTCAGGAGAAATTGGCGCATATAACGGTGGTCGATATATCTCATTCGATTGCAGAAAAACAGGCTGCAGCCCTTCAAGAAGTAGCGGGAAACATACAGGTGCGATCGCTTTATGCCGAGTTTCAGAGGGCATCTTTAGGGGATCCAGGCAAAGAATATAAAAGAGTAATTTTTTACCCAAGTTCCAATATAGGCAACATACCTGGGATTTTGGGTAGACCTGTCTCTGAGAACAAGAATATAATTAATCTCCTAAAAAGATTCAGGGAAAATGCCGGAATGCTAATTCTGGGATATGATACAACACGCCAAGAAGACTTATTGGGCGCGTGTTACTCTGGCCAAGCATGTGATCTCTTTCTTATAAATGGCGTTGTGAGTCTAGGTAAGGGCCTCGGATATAAGCTAAATCCCGCGCATTTGTATCGATCTTCTTATTGGGATGAGGGAAGCGATGCCTATATACATCGCGTCATTACGCGTAAAACGCAAATAATAGGCAAAGGAGAGAGTAAAATTGTCTTGCTTGAGGACTCACCTATTTATGCCGCGCATTCTTATAAGTTCCGCCCGCCAGCGAATGACAACAGCCCTGGAGACATAGGACGCTTAGCACGAAAGGCAGGATGGGCCCCTGCAAGCAGACCCTTTGTCCATGAAGATGGCCGCACTATGATACAAGCGTTTGAATGGGATATGGGATAACATCTAGACAGACGCTACCAAAATCACGATAGCAGCCAGGGCCATGAAGACCCCCGCCACGGGACTTGCGTCGTCCTTGATACCCCGTAGGCGATAATAGGCCATGAACCAGATTGGGGCCAAGCCCATGATCACCGAAACATAGGCTGGATTGGGGGTCAGTATGATCGCAATACAGGCTAGGACCCAGGATATGGTGTGGAAGAAGGCAACGCTACCCGCGCTGACCCAAAGATTCTTTTGGGCCCTGATTGTGCCCCCCTGAGACAAGTATACCGGCAGCGATATGACGAACATGGACAGATTGCACAGAAAGACAAAGTTGAGCGCGATCTCCAGAAGTGACTCCCCGTGCTCCAGTGCGATTTTGGAGACAACCGACATGCCCGCATAAAGAACGGCTATCGGAACCACGGCCAAAAGGGCAGACCAGCCCGCATCGTTTTTTCTGATGAAATTGATGCTGATGATGAAAACAATGAAAGCCCCCATTATGAATGACAGGTTATACGGATTATCAAATAAGAATTTTCGCTGCGCGTCGTTGACGGCAACCCAAAGGGAGAAAGCGAGCATGATCTCGATGGGTTGATGCATGCACGCTATCCGACCATTTCTCTTAGCTGCCAGATTATATTGCGCCATCATGCACACAATGCTGACGGCAGACTGAAAAATGGCAACGATATAGTATTCGGGGATGCGGGGCCATTCCATGAAAGGAATGAACGCAGCCATCATGAGGCAGGCGAAGAGTGAACGGAACGTATTGAGCGCAAAACCATCGATTTTATAGATCTTATTGATCTCTGTCTGTATGCAGTAGGTTAGCCCCGCCGCAAGCGCAAATAGTCCCCATATCATAATCGCTTCTCTATATCAGAAATATACGCCTTGCACGGCCCCTAGAGCCTCGAGCCTTCCACACCTTCTCAAGGAGCGAACCAAGAGTAAAGAGCCATTTGTATGAGAAAAAAAGCTCTCCCCGCCTCCATGACAGCTTGCAATCCCGCTCGGCGAAATGCATAATCCATGCACAGGCGCGTGGGCGCGCCTGGCGCTGAACGATGTAAGAAGGAAACTGCCGTGAGCAAGGCCATTGTCAAATTCTTCCGCAGCGTTCCAGTCAAATCGTTGCGCGCTTACTTTGAGGCTTACCCCTGCGACGTTGTGCTGACCGTCGACTGGGATGATGCCCCCAAGAACATCGTCAAATTTTTACGCAGAGCTTTGTCCGGTATACTTCCAGAAGACTTTGCCAAATTGCAAGAAAACGCCGAGCGCATCAACGAAATGACCGATGAGATCGGGCAAACGGCGCTTTTGTCTGTTGTGCCCGATGCGGAGCTGGAGGCCCACCGTGCGTGTAAAAATGCCCACGACCGGGCCCTGCGCATATTCTTGACAGACAAGAACCTGTTTCGTCGCGCCGAGGAGATCCGTCACACCGATCGCTACCGCAAGGGGCGCATGTGGAGCGCCTTTGTTGGTCCTAAGAATGTGACCGTCAGCACCGCATCTGAGGATATGGCCCAGTTTGAGGCAAAGATTTTAGCCTGTTTTCGTGCGGGGCAACGGATCAAGGTGGATATATTCGATCGCACCAAGCCGTACGGAGAGGATCAAGATTTGGCCTTGGTGCAGGTCGTGGCCTACCATGAGAGGCTGCCAGAAAGCTATCCGGCGCTGGATGAGGCCAACGATGTCATCTCCAAGGTCTACCGCCCCGCCCACGAAATTGCCCTGACCTATGAGCCCGAGTCTGGCTCCATTGAGGTCATTGCCAACGACCGCGAGTGTCGCCCAGAAATCGCCAAGCTTTTTGCCGAAACCCTGCTCCAGACAGAGATAGAAGGTCAGAAGTTTCCCCTCAAACAGTACGACATCGCAAAACTCTTGCGCCCCTTTGATTTCCCGACTGATCCACAAGATGGCATCCAGTCCGTTAAGGTCACGATGCTGCGCCTGACCCCCTATGACTCCCAAAATAAGGTCACCCTGGACGCTTCGGCCCGCGAGCCCCGGACACTTTATGCCCTGGCACAGGAATGGTTTAATGCCCATGACCCCCTACGCACCGGATTTGCCCTGTCAGGCGTGCGCATCGCGGTTAAGTTTGCGCCCGACCACAAAGACCCTAGGGGCAAGACGGTTACTTTTAAGATCGGATATCCCAACAGCTGCGATCTGAAAGACAAGACCGAGAAAGAACGCCTGATCGGCGAAAAATACCTGCGGCGCTGGGGTCTTATCAAGGACGTGTAGCATGGTGCGTGTGACGGCAGAGCTTTTCCGGGCCGCGTGCCGTATTGCGCAAACGGCTTCGGGGCGCATGACGGCCCCGAACCTGAAAAGATGCTTTCCTGGCGCTATTGTCCAAAAAATTGTTTCGTCTGGAGCACTTTTGAAAGCCCCGCATAGCCTGGACTATACCGCCAGCTTCGACGACGAGGAGCGCTCCCATGACCTCCAGCGGCACGAGGGCGGATGGGCCTATCTTGACCCCAGATCAGGGTGGGTGCGGGTCGATGGCGATGCGCTGCGGGTTTACCAGGTCAGCTATGATTGGCTTGTGCGAGCGGCCATGGACGCGCTGGGCATGGATGCACGAACAGGGCCGCAAACTGTTCTGGAGAACAAAATTTGGGCCCTGGGCACGGCTTGGCTCGGCAAGCGCAAAACTCCGGTGGTTTTGGGGCGCAGGCTGGACGATGAGAGCACGGCGCGCGCCCTGTGCGCCTATCTGCAGGACAAACACGCCCGCGACCCGGCGTTGGTTCTGGCGATCGTGCCCGATGTACCACCTTTCTTACACCTGCCCGGCCAAAGCCGCCCTGTGCTGATGGGCGATGCGATAGATGGGGAAAGCCAAACCCTGAAACTCAACACGGCCTATTTGGCGGAAAAGATAGGCGCGAGCCCACAAAGGCAAGGTTTTGCCGAAAGCTACCGTACGTGCCATCATGACGGCCAGGATTACACGTTCTCCAAAATGCAGGCCGCTGTTATGGAGCTGCTCCATAAGCACGGCAAGCCCATGAACCTATCCCACAATTCGGGATTCACAATGGTTGGCATATGTGATTCTATTGTTTTGGTTGATTCGCAAACCAAAACAAAGAGACAGAAATGCCAAAATTTATTGAATTAGGCGACGAGCATTGGGCCATTTTTCAAAGAATTTTCCCAGAAAATCAAAAGAAAAGAGGGCGCGGTATGCCACGCGCTGACTTAAGAAAAACCTTAAACTCTGTGCTATATATTTTGA
>JAERIN010000063.1 GCA_016757515.1 Alphaproteobacteria bacterium | reverse complement strand
ATCAAAATATAGAGCACAGAGTTTAAGGTTTTTCTTAAGTCAGCGCGTGGCATACCGCGCCCTCTTTTCTTTTGATTTTCTGGGAAAATTCTTTGAAAAATGGCCCAATGCTCGTCGCTTAATTCAATAAATTTTGGCATTTCTGTCTCTTTGTTTTGTTTTGCGAATCAACCAAAACAATAGAATCACATATGCCAACCATTGTGAATCCCGAATTGTGGGATAGGTTCTTTTGCGTGACATGGGGTACCTTTTTAGGCCTCAAGACTTGCCCCAACTTTGGGCAGCCCTGAACAGCAAAGGGCGCATAGAGGTCTATGGGCTGTGCCCAGAGGGCCATGGCGGCGACAGCACAGTCATCATGGGCCTCATGATAGGCAGCGCCATAGCGCTCTGTGCGGGCTGCGACAGCCCCATACCGGAAGCGTAGACCCAGCCGCTCTTGCCATGCGCCCGCACGGGCGCTAGTCTCTGCTCCGCACCTGCCAAAAACAACAAGGAGACCCCCATGTGCGGCATAGCAGGGGAGTTGCGCTTTGACGACTCGCCCCCTTCTCCCATCCGAGTGGACCGGATGCTCGGCGTCTTGGAGCCCAGAGGCCCTGACGGCACCGGACTCTTTACCCAAAGGGGCGTGGCCCTGGGCCAGTGCCGCTTGAAGGTCATTGACCTTACAGACCACGCGGCGCAGCCCATGGTGGACCCAGAGCTGGGCCTGGTCCTGGTCTTTAACGGGTGCATTTATAACTACCCCGCCCTGCGCGAGGATCTGGAGGCCCTGGGCTATAGCTTCTTCTCCACCGGAGACACGGAGGTGATCCTCAAGGCCTATCACGCCTGGGGGGCAGACTGCGTGCAGCACTTCTCTGGCATGTTCGCCTTTGTGGTGTGGGAGCGCGACACAGGCCGCGTGTTCATGGCCCGTGACCGCATGGGCGTAAAGCCCCTGTACATCCACAAAACCGACAAGTTTCTCCGCTTTGCCTCCTCCCTGCCTGCTCTCTTGGCCGCCGGGGGTGTGGACACGCGCATAGACCCCGTGGCCCTGCACCACTATATGACATTCCACGCCGTCGTCCCCGCGCCGCACACCATCTTGCGTGGCGTCAAAAAGCTCCCCCCCGAGACCACCTTGACCATAGAGCCCGATGGGACCGAGCGGTCTGAGCGCTTTTGGCGCCTGGACTACACCATCACGGAGGAGCAGCGCTCCCGCCCGCGCGAGGAGTGGGCCGATAGAGTGCATGAGGTCTTGCGGGCTTCTGTCAAAGGGAGGCTGGAGGCCGACGTGCCTGTGGGCGTCCTGCTCTCCGGCGGCGTGGACTCCTCGCTCATCGTGGGTCTTCTGTCTGAACTGGGCCAGAAGGACATCTCAACCTTCTCCGTGGGGTTTGAGGCCGTGGGAGAGACGGTGGGTGACGAGTTTAAGTATTCTGACCTCATCGCGCGGCGGTACTCTACCAACCACCATAAGATCGTCGTGAGCGACGCACAGCTGCGGACGAACCTGGGCCCGTGCATCCGCTCCATGGCCGAGCCCATGGTCAGCCACGACGCGATCGGCTTCTACCTTCTGGGGCGGGCGGTCTCTCAGCACATCAAGGTCGTCCAGTCCGGTCAGGGCGCCGATGAGGTCTTTGGCGGCTATCACTGGTATCCCACCATGCTGGAAACCCCCGTGGAGGAGGCTGTGGACGCCTATATGCGCGTGTTCTCTGACCGTAGCTTTGACGGCTATCGCGCGATCATGAACCCCGACTATGTTGGGGAGGACTACGCCCGGTCCCTGGTGGAGCGGCACTTTTCCGCGCCCGGCGCGCCCCGCGCGATTGACAAGGCCCTGCGCATAGACACGCAGGTTATGCTGGTGGACGACCCAGTCAAGCGCGTGGACAACATGACCATGGCCTGGGGTCTGGAGGCGCGGGTGCCGTTCCTGGACCACGAGGTGGTGGAGCTGGCCGCGAAGATCCCCGCCCGGCACAAGCTGGCCGACGGGGGCAAGGGCATCTTGAAGGACGTAGCCCGCCGCGTCATCCCTGCGGAGGTGATTGACCGGCCCAAGGGCTACTTCCCCGTCCCGGCCCTGAAGCATATGACCGGCCCGTACCTAGAGATGGCGCGGGAGATTTTGGCCCAAGACGCCGCGCGGCAGCGCGGGCTGTTCCAGCCGTCTTACGTAGACGCCCTCTTGGCCGACCCCGCAGGGCACCTCACCCCCCTTGGGGGGTCAAAGCTGTGGCAGGTGGTGCTCCTGGAGTACTGGCTGCAGGAGCAAGGGGTTTAAGCGCCCGCGCTCAGCATGGTCAGCGTCCGAGCAGGCGCGACCGGGGGCGGCTCTGCTGCTGAGAGTGCGACCCCTTGTGCGGGTATCTGGTCCACCTTAAAAGTGCCACCTTTCTGTATAAGTTCTGATATTTTTTTATATTGCTATAATTAAGGGCGTTTGTAAGCTTTTTATTAAGCTGTTCCATCTGTACAGAGTCCAGTTCTGCCCCCATAAGAATAATTCCTTGCAAAAAATGTCACATTCCACGCTAAAAAAATATTAAAACTCTGTTAACGGCACCAAGGGTCCCCGCCCAGCGGGCATGACATTGCGCAGCAGGTGGGCTATATAGGGCTCGCAATGCCCCCCTTTGTGCGCAACCTTCTCATCTGGGTGTCCATCGTCGCGGTGGCGGCCATCGTCTATACCAGCATCCAGGACCCTGCGGCCCTGGGGCCCGGCGGCGTGCGGGCCGAGGAGGTCTCGTACTCGCGCTTCCTGGAGGACGCAAAGGCCGGGCGCGTGCGGGATTTCACCATCGCGGGCGACCGCCTGACCGGCCACTTCTCTGCGGGGGGCACGGCCTTCACCGCCCGCGTCCCCCCGAACGAAAACGTGGTGGACCGCGTGGAGGGCACCGGGGTGCAGATCACCGCTGCGGCCGAGGAATCTGGTCAGTTCACCCTTTTGGGCTTCCTGCTCTACCTCGCCCCAACGCTCCTCCTCCTCCTGGGTTGGTTTGCCCTCATCCGCTACATGCAGGGCGGGCGCGGCGGCGGGGGCGGGGGCGGTGCCCTGGGCTTTGGCCGCTCCCGCGCGCGGATGCTGAACGAGGCCCGGGACAAGACCACCTTCGCCGATGTGGCGGGGATTGAGGAGGCCAAGGAGGAGCTGCAGGAGATCGTGGAGTTCCTGAAGGACCCGGAGCGGTACCAGCGCCTGGGCGGCAAAATCCCCAAGGGGGCCCTTCTCGTGGGCTCCCCCGGCACGGGCAAGACCCTCATCGCTAAGGCCGTGGCCGGGGAGGCCGGGGTGCCGTTCTTCTCCATCTCCGGCTCGGACTTTGTGGAGATGTTCGTGGGCGTGGGGGCGTCCCGCGTGCGCGACATGTTTGAGCAGGGCAAGCGTAACGCGCCATGCATCATCTTTATTGACGAGATAGACGCCGTGGGGCGACAGCGGGGGACGGGCTTCTCCCACGATGAGCGGGAGCAGACCCTGAACCAGCTTTTGGTGGAGATGGACGGGTTTGAGATGAACGAGGGTGTTATCATCCTGGCCGCCACGAACCGCCCGGACGTGCTGGACCAGGCCCTTTTGCGCCCCGGGCGCTTTGACCGGCAGATTGTCGTGCCCCTGCCGGACATCACCGGTCGGGAGGCGATTTTGAAGGTCCACATGAAGGACGTGCCCATGGCCAGCGATGTGGACGCGCACGTCATCGCCCGTGGCACGCCCGGTTTTGCGGGGGCGGAGCTGGCCAACCTGGTGAACGAGGCGGCATTGCTCGCGGCCCGCCGGGGGCGGCGGGTGGTGTCCATGGCGGAGATGGAGGAGGCCAAGGACAAGGTCATGATGGGCGCGGAGCGGCGCTCCATGGTTATGACGGAGGACGAGAAAAAGCTCACCGCGTACCACGAGGCCGGGCACGCCCTCGTGGCCCTGCACGAGCCCGCGTCGGACCCCATCCACAAGGCCACCATCGTCCCGCGCGGGCGGGCGCTGGGCCTGGTCATGCGCCTGCCGGAGCGCGACCGCCTGTCCGTGAGCCGAGAAAAGCTCCTCGCGGACCTGGCCGTGGGGATGGGGGGCCGCGCGGCGGAGGCCCTCATCTTCGGCCACGCGAAGGTGACGACCGGGGCGTCCAGCGATATCCAGCAGGCCACGCGCATCGCCCGCGCCATGGTGATGAAGTGGGGCCTCTCGGACGCCCTGGGCCCCCTGGACTATGACCCCAGGGAGGAGGAGTCCGGGCCCTGGGGGAGCGCGCGCGCGCCGATCTCTGAAAAGACTGCGGAGGCCATAGACGCGGAGGTGAAGGCCATCGTGGACGCGGCCTATGCCCGGGCCGAGTCCGTTCTGCGCGCGCACGAGGCGGACCTCCACACCATCGCCAAGGCTCTGCTGGAGTACGAGATGCTCTCGGGCGAGGAGATCAAGGCCCTTTTGGCCGGGGAGCCCATACAGCGCGCCTCACCCCAGGCCCACGTGGCCGCCGCCGGGGGCCCTCCCCCCGTGCCCGCCGTCCCCGCTGTGGGCGGCGCACCCGCACAGGATAAGGGTCAGGACAAGGACAAGGACAAGGCGTAGGCACGGCACCCCCCCGACTTCCCCCCACAGAGAGAGGGGCCGCCTTGGGCCCTGCACATATGCGCGGCGTTGTGGCGGCATGGAAATGGCGCAGCGACGGGACTTGAATTAAAGGTCTATATCTTTGTTTTTAAAGGTAAAAATATGGTTTGAGTTTCAAATATACCCGCTTTTATACCCTTAAATTTTAAAGTCAGGGGCCTTTTTGTGCATAAGCGTTCAGCGCTATTCATTGTTGTGCACTACACCTGATCTGCTTAATTTGGCCTATGCTCTGCCGCCTCCGCATGCACAGCCTCAAAAATCGCCTTCGCCAGAATGGGAAAAGCCTCTTTCTGAAAATCAGGGTCATCCATATAGCGGGTTACAATCTTGTCATTGTCTGACATGCGCTGAATCATTAAATCCTCTATCAGCTTGCGAATGCCAAGCTGAAACTTGTCGATAGGGTTGGCCATCGCTGTTTTTATGATCTGATCATTTTTAATAGCCTTTTCCTTAATCTGCTCAAAAAATAGAAGATCTTCATCCGTGAAGCTTGTGCCAAACCGCTCATTTAAAACCTGAATGATTTCTGAAAGCAGTGCTTTTTTATCTTTTGCCTTGCCGGTTCCCACGTCCGTCGGGCTGCGGACGCCTTCCGACTCTCCGGCCTTCAGGTCGATTGCGCCGGAGTAGACGCGCTGAAGCCTGTAATATTCAAGGCTGACTTCATCTCCGACCTTGATCACGGTATCATCACGATCCAGAGGCAGATAAGACAATAACACCCGCCCGAAGCTATACAGCATTTCAAGATCAGGGTCAGAATAGGGGATAATCTGGCCCAGGAAGGCGTAAACTTTTACATACCCATTCAGCTTTTCCCTGAAATCCGTGCGCACCTGTTCATCATCAATAGCCTTGAAACGATCAACGGAAGGCTGGATATGCTTTTGCATATGCGCATGATCGGCAGAGGTTTGTTTGTCGGGCTGTTTGTAGAAGATACGGGCAAAGGCCTCCACTTCGCTCCAATGATAAACCTGCACCTGATCCAATTCATGTTTCAAGCGCTCCAGCATCAACGGATCGGAATTTTCCTGCAAGCTGGTGGAATCAAAATAAGGTTTGAAAGCCCGGTATATATCTTCCGGATCATTCACAAAATCCAAAACAAAAGGATCATCCTTGCCGGGAATTTTGCGGTTAAGGCGCGAAAGGGTTTGTACGGCTTGAACGCCGTCCAGCCTTTTATCAACATACATGAACCTATCCCACAATTCGGGATTCACAATGGTTGGCATATGTGATTCTATTGTTTTAGTTGATTCGCAAACCAAAACAAAGAGACAGAAATGCCAAAATTTATTGAATTAGGCGACGAGCATTGGGCCATTTTTCAAAGAATTTTCCCAGAAAATCAAAAGAAAAGAGGGCGCGGTATGCCACGCGCTGACTTAATAAAAACCTTAAACTCTGTGCTCTATATTTTGATAAATGGCTGCAGATGGGCAGATTTACCACGAAATACAGACATCTATACCTCAAAATCCAGCGCCCACCGCGCTTTGCAAAGGTGGAAAGAAGACGGCACATTGGAAATAATGAAAAGACATATTTTAGTATTGTCAGACTATAAAAGAAAAATAAACTGGGGCCACGCAAGTATAGATGGCTCTTTTTCCCCCTGGGAAAGGCGGAGGACAGGGCGTTGACTATGG
>JAERIN010000062.1 GCA_016757515.1 Alphaproteobacteria bacterium | reverse complement strand
AAGTATTTAAGAGATATTATAAAGTATATGGGGATAAAAGATAAAATATCATATCGTAATTATCCAACAAAAGGTGCCGAACATATAAGTAAAAATCATCGCTGGGTTGTAGAAAGAACTTTTGCTTGGTTTCAAATAAAGTTCAAAAGACTTGTGATTCGATGGGAAAGAAAAATGAAAGTATGGTCAGGTTTCGTTGACCTTGCTCTCATATTCTGGTGGGTTCAAGAAATAGTGGGATAGGTTCATATACCGTGTCCTTGGGGCCCGGCGCGCAAACGCCAGGTTTGTGCTGGATGTATGACCCCTATTTTATCTCCCTGGACGCAGACAGAAGCTGTTCTTTGTCTGAACCCGAATTGGGTATACTTATAAGTGGCCACCTGGAAAATATGCTGCAAGGAACTATCTGCAGCAATCCAGATGGGTGCCCAAGCCGACAAGAAATTCAGGAAATTACTGCCGCGTTTATTAATAATATTGATGCCGATGAAAGCGGGGATATTAGCCCTAAAGAATATCAGATCTATACAGTTACACAATTGATCTTTGAAATCATTTGCGCCATATTTGGGTGCGAAATGGAGCCAGACCCCGAAATTGAGGAGTACAACAGAAAATCTTTGTCTTGCGCGATTAACCCTGAAGAGCCAGGGTGCCCGCCGCCTGATCCCTTTACCTCAAAGCGCGACAAGCAGGCAGATCAAACGGTCATCTTTTCCAATTGAAGCAACGCCGGCCCGTGACGGCGGTCAGGAGACTATCTTCTGCCCCGTCTTTGCCCACGCCTCCACGAACGCGGCCAGGCCCTTGTCCGTCAGGGGGTGGACCGCAAGTTGGCGCAGCACGGCGGGCGGGGCCGTCACAACGCCAGCGCCCAGGCGGGCGGCCTCCACGATGTGCATGGGCGAGCGGATAGAGGCCACCAAGACCTGCGTCGTGAAGTCGGGGTAGTGCCGGTATATCTCCAGGATCTCGGCGATGAGGCCCATGCCCCGCGCGCCCACGTCGTCCAGGCGACCCACAAAGGGGGAGACGTACGTGGCCCCGGCCTTGGCGGCCAAAATCGCCTGCGCTGCGGAAAAGCACAGGGTGACGTTGGTCTGGGTCCCCTCTGCCGTCAGCGCGCTGCAGACCTTAAGCCCTTCTAAAGTCAAGGGAAGTTTGATGACCACGTTGCCCGCGATGGCGCGCAAGACGTCGGCCTCCCGGCGCATCCCGGCCTCGTCCGTGGCGGCGACCTCCGCGCTCACCGGGCCGGGCACCACGGCGCAGATCTCTTTGATGAGAGCCATAAAGTCGCGGCCAGAGGCGGCCACGAGGGAGGGGTTTGTGGTCACCCCGTCCGCAAGGCCCAGGGCCGCGAGGTCGCGAATCTCCGCAATGTCGGCCGTGTCGGCGAAGAACTTCATGGTGTGACCCTCTTTCTTTCTGTGTAAGGGCACAGGCTTAGCGGTATGCGGCGGGCTTGGCAAGGCGCGCCAAAGAGGGCTTACGCGCCCTTTGTGGTGTCCGGCACCAAGAGGGCGATGATCTGTCGGCCCTCCATCTTCGGGGCCTGCTCCACCTTGCCCAGGTCCGCCAGGTCCGCGATGAGTCGCTCCACGACCGCGCGACCCAGATCGCTGTGCGTCACCTCCCGCCCGCGAAAGCGCAGGGAAATCTTCACCTTGTCCCCGCCCCCCAGGAACCGCCGCGCGTTGCGCAGCTTCACATCATAGTCGTGCTTCTCTATGCCTGGACGGAGCTTAATCTCCTTTACGTCCGCCGTCCTTTGCTTCTTGCGCGCCTCGGCGGCCTTTTTCTTCTGCTCGTACTTGTACCGGCCATAGTCCAAGAGCTTGCACACCGGGGGGTCAGACTGCGCGGAGACCTCCACCAGGTCCAGCCCGACCTCCTCCGCCAGGCGCAGAGCCTCAGACGTGGGCACCACGCGCTGCGTGCCATCTTTGTCAATAAGGCGGACCTGCGGCGTGCCCCGCAGGATGTGCGCGCCCACGCGCGGGCCGCCCAGGGACGGGCGCGAGGGCATGGAGGGTGGTCTCGGCGGGATGGTCGTGGCCTCCTTGTGTTCGTCCTGGGGGCCGCTTTTAGGGCACCCCGCCGCAGAACGCAAGGGGGGGGTTGGCATTGCGGCGTGCAGGCCCTACCCTGCCCTTCCGCAAACACGAAAGGAGCCCCGCCATGACCCTCGCCCTCCCCGACCTGCCCTACACCATGGACGCCCTGGCCCCCTACATGTCCGCAGAGACGCTGGAGTTCCACCACGGCAAGCACCACCGGGCCTATGTGGACAACGGCAACAAACTCATCCCCGGTACGGTTTTTGAGGGAAAGACCATAGAGATGATCGTGCGCACCGCGCCCGAGGGGGGCCTGTTCAACAACGTAGCCCAGGTATGGAACCACACGTTCTTCTGGGAGTCCATGCGTCCAGGCGGAGGCGGGGACACGCTCCCCGGCGCGCTGGAAAAGGCCGTGAAGGACGCCTTTGGCTCTCTGGACGCCATGAAGGCCGCCTTGACCGAGGCGTGCGTGACGCAGTTCGGCTCTGGCTGGGGCTGGCTGGTGTGGGATGCTGAGAAAGGGCGGCTGGAAGTGGCCAAGACGGGAAACGCCGACACGCCGCTCCGCCACGGCAAGGCCCCCATCCTCACCTGCGACGTGTGGGAGCACGCGTACTACATAGACCATCGCAACGCCCGCCCGAAGTATGTGGAGGCCTTCCTCGCGCACCTGGCCGACTGGGAGCGCGCGGCAGACAGGCTTGCGACGGCCCAGCGCTAGGCGCGAGCCCCACCGGGCACCACCAATCAGGCGCTGGAGAAGCCCACGACGTCGGCGATGGAGGACGAGCTGGTCCGGCTGGACCCGTCCGCAGGGGATATTTACAGTGCGGGCATGGCCTTTCGCGACCTTATGATCCTTTCCAGACGGCCTAGCACGGGCCCTTATGGAGCGATTTACGCGGCCGGGAGACGCGGTCCTGGATCCCTTCACAGGCCTGGGCACAACTTTCTTTGCGGCGCAGGCCACGGGCCGGGTGCCCTGGGGCGTGGAGGCCAATGCCCAACGCCACGCCTGGGTAACCGCGCGGACGCCCTTTGCCGCGCACCTGGTCCACGGTGACAGCGCCAACGTGAGGACCTTTGGCTTTCCCGCGATGGATTTCTGCCTGACCTCGCCGCCTTACATGCCCCAGCACCACGCCTGGAATCCCCTGCGCAACGGCGACCCGGCCCACGCGGGCTACGACGCCTATCTGCGCGGGATGCAACAGATTTTCCGGGCGGTACGGGCCGTGATGCGCCCCGGCGCGACGGTTGTGGTGCAGGCGGACAATCTTGTGGGGGAAGGGGCACTGTCCACTCTGGTTTGGGACCTGGGCCTGGCCTTATCTGATGTCATGGCGCTGGAGGGGGAGATCGTTGTGACCTGGTCCGATGATGGCGCGGCGGAGCCGTTCACGCAATGCCTGGTCTTTAGGGTGGCTTAGCCCGTGCCCACGGCGTCGACGATGGAGGAAAGGCCCGCGGCGCGCACGCGCTCGGCCAGGCCGGCACAGATTTCGCGCGCCACCCAGGGCCCCCGGTAGACCAGGCCCGTGTAGACTTGGACGAGGCTGGCCCCCGCGCAAATCTTGCCCCACGCGTCGTCGGCGCTCTCCACGCCCCCCACGCCGATGATGGGCAGCCGCCCGCCGGTCAGGGCGTAGAAACGTCGGATGACCTGCGTGGACCGCTCCCGCAGCGGCGCGCCGGACAGGCCGCCCTTCTCCCCCGCGAATCGCTCCGGCAGACCCGGAGGCCGCTCCAGCGTGGTATTGGTGAGGATAAGACCGTCCACCCCCGCCTCCACAATGGTCCGGGCAATGTTTGCCTCTTTGTCCTCCGGGATGTCAGGGGACAGCTTAACCAACAGGGGCGGGGGGTGCGCCCCGCAGGACTTCGCCCGCTCGGCCAGCAGGGCCGCCAGGAGGGGCTTTAGGGCCTGTGGATCCTGGAGGTCGCGCAGGCCCGGCGTGTTGGGGGAAGAGATGTTCACAGCCAGGTAGTCCGCCATGGGGCCCAGGGTGCGGATGAGTGCCGCGTAGTCCCGCTCTGGATCTGCCTGGTCCTTGTTCATCCCGATATTCACGCCCACAACGCCAGGGGGGCGGGGCTTTGTGCCCAGAAACCGGGTCATGTTCTCCTTGAACAGGCCCGCGCCGCCACCGGGGAAGCCCATGCGGTTGATGACCGCCCGGTGGCCCGGCGCGCGGAAGATGCGCGGGCGCGGGTTACCCGCCTGGGGCCTGGGCGTCACGGTCCCGGCCTCCACAAAGCCAAAGCCCAGGCGCAGCAGGGGCCCCACGGCCGCAGCGTCCTTGTCAAACCCGGCGGCCAGGCCCACGGGGTTGGGAAACGTACGCCCCCACAGGGTCACCTTCAGCGCAGGGTCCGCCGGCTCCGGGCAGGCGGGCACCGCGCCCATCCGCAGCGCACGCATAAGGACCCCGTGCGCGGACTCGGGCGGGATGGCGGCGAACAGGAGGGGAGACGCCGCGCGGTAGAGGGAACCAAGAGGGAGCATGAGGGGCAGCCTAGTCCGCCCCGCCGCGCCGGCGCAATCCCCGCCCCTTGCCGCCCACGCGCCGGGGGGGTAGCGTGGGGGTATGCGCGCGCTCACTCTCCTGTCCTTGATTATCTTAATTGTCCCGATGACTCTGGTTGCGCCCGCATGGGTGGAAGAAAGCAACCCCCTGGCTCCCTGTTTCGCAGCCTATGAGGCCAGGGAGTACGCTAATGCTGCCACGTGCTTTCGTCCCCTGGCCGAGAGGGATAACCACTTAGCACAAAGATGGTTGGGCTTAATGTATGCCGATGGCCGCGGTGTGCCTCAGGATTACGTGCAAGCGGTAGCCTGGTACCGCAGGGCAGCGGTGCAGGGGGATGCCAAGGCTCAATACAATTTGGCCTTTTTGTATCGCAAGGGCCATGGCGTGGCGCAAGACTATGGGCAGGCCGTGGCTTGGTACCGCACAGCGGCGGATCAGGGTGTGGCCGAGGCGCAGTACAATCTGGGCGTGATGTATGGTCTGGGCCGAGGCGTGCCGCGGAACAATGAGGCGGCATATGTATGGTTTTCTCTCGCAGCGGCGCAGGGGCTTGAGGGTGCGGCGAAGAGTCGAGATATCGTGGCCTCAAGACTCACCCCCGAGGCGCTGTCGCGTGCGCAGGCGCGGGCGGCGGCGGAGCATGCGCGGCTGAACGGGGGCGCGCGATGACGGGCAATAGCTTTGGCCACAGCTTTCGGTTTACGACGTTTGGGGAGAGCCACGGGCCCGCCATCGGCGTGGTCGTGGACGGCGTGCCCCCGCGCCTGCCCCTGACGGAAGCCGCCATCCAGCCCTTCCTGGACGCGCGGGCGCCGGGCCGCTCCCGCCACACCACGCAACGGCGCGAAAAAGACCAAGTGGAGATCCTCTCCGGCGTGTATGAGGGACGCACCACGGGCACGCCCATCGCGCTGCTCATCCGCAACACGGACCAGCGGAGCAAGGACTACGCCGCCATAGAGGCCCTCTTCCGCCCCGGCCATGCGGACTGGACCTACCGCGAGAAGTACGGCATCCGGGACCCGCGCGGCGGGGGCAGATCCAGCGCGCGCGAGACCGCATGCCGCGTCGCGGTGGGGGCCGTGGCCCGCCTTGTCATCCCGCATGTCACCGTCCGCGCGTGCGTGACGCAGATAGGCCACCACCGGACCGAGGCCAGGGACTGGGCCTTTGCGGCCACGAACCCCCTTTTCTGTCCGGACCCGGCGGCCCTGGAGACCTGGGAGGCATTCCTGGACGAGACACGCAAGCGCGGTTCCTCCGCCGGCGCGGTGGTGGAGGTCGTGGCCGTCGGCGTGCCCTCCGGCCTGGGCGCGCCCGTGTACGACCGCCTTGACGCAGACATCGCCAAGGCCCTTATGTCCATCAACGCCGTGAAGGCCGTGGAGATCGGCGCGGGCTTCGCCGGGGCCGCGCTTTCTGGCGAGGACAACGCGGACGAGATGCTGCCTGGCCCGGTGTTCGCGTCCAACAACGCCGGGGGCATCCTGGGCGGCATCTCCACGGGGCAAGACATCGTGGCGAGAGCGGCGTTCAAGCCCACCAGCTCCATCCGCATTCCGCGCCGGACCATAGACATGGAGGGCCAGGCGGCGGAGATTTCCACCACCGGGCGGCACGACCCCTGCGTGGGCATCCGTGGCGCGCCCGTGGTGGAGGCCATGGTCGCGTGCGTCCTGGCGGACCACCTTTTGCGCCACCGGGCGCAGTGTGGGGGCACCTAATTCTCCAGAACCACTGCCCGTTGCGCGGGCGTTAAGACCCTATTTTTCTGTACGATGGAAATAGACCCGTTGCGAAAGTCCGTTCCTGGTGTCGTTGCATCGTGAGGCGCAGGGGGTCTGGGCGCGGGGCGGCTTAGAAGCCGGCCATGAGGTTGGCGATGCCGGCGATGATCGAGAAAGCTGTGCTGTGCGGGGATAGCGCCACCGATCGGACAAAATCCTGAACCGTTCATGCGCCCGATGGCGTGCTCGGCCCGCACGCGCAAGGCGCGAC
>JAERIN010000061.1 GCA_016757515.1 Alphaproteobacteria bacterium | reverse complement strand
GGTCCTGGGCGGGGCCTGGGGGCAGCGCCACAAGGCGCAGGTGGGTCAGCGCCCCAAAGTCCGCGTGGAACGCCACGCGGGGGGCCTGGCCGGCCGCAAGCGGCGCCACGACCCGGCCCACTGGCAGGCCTGGCGGGATAAGCCCGCCCTCCCCAGACGTCACAACCGCCGCACCGGGCGCGACCGCCGCGTCGGGCGGAAGATACAGCAGCGTGCCCTCGCCCCCGTTCGTCCCAGACAAAACCGCACGCGGCCCCTGGCCGCCCACGACCACGGGGACCTGCGCGTTCACATCCGTCACCAGCAGCACGCGCGAGGCACGCGCGCCCACCTCCAGCACCCGCCCAGCGAGGCCGCCCGGGCCCAGTGCCGCCTGACCGGCCTCCACACCGTCAGCCGCACCCGCATCCACCAAAACTGTGCGGGCAAAGGCCTGGCCCCCGTCAGACAGGACCCGCGCCGTGACAAACCGCCCCTGCGGCTCTGGAGACACATGCAAAAGGGCCTTCAGGCGCGCGTTCTCGGCCCGGAGGACCTCAGCCTCACGCGCCCACCCGGCCAGGCGCGCCGCCTCCGCCGCGAGGCGCGCGTTCTCTGCCTGGAGGTCGGCCAGGCCCACCACGCCCCGGACGGTCACCACAGCCTCCTGCACAGGGGCAGCCAGAGCCGCAAGCACCGGGGCCGCAGCGTCCGCCAAGCCTGCGCGGAGGTGCGCCGCTGTGCCGGGCTGGGCCAGGGACAGGGCAAACAGCCCCGCCGCCGCAAGGAGAAAAAAGAAGGGCCCCGAGGCCAGCGCAAAGGTCGCCGTAAAAGGTACAGCCAAGGCCTGCGGGATCGCCCTGACGCCCCTGCCGTATGCTGCGCGTATGCTGCGGGCCATGACACTCCGGCTCTGTGGGTTGTCCTCTTGCGGAGGCTACCACCGACTTGCGCGCAGCCGCAAGGCCCCGACTCGCACTTATCCACCTCATGGGCCCATGCGCGCGCTGGTGCGCCTCTGCGAGGCCTTACCATGCAACGCAATTTGGCCTATAGTGTGGGCCTGGAGGAGCAAAACCCATGGCTGAGGAAGGCGACGATGTACAGGAGCAAGAAGAGGGAGATGCGGCCCAAGCCTCCGGCGGCACGCTTTTTGGCGTGCCACGCCTTTTTGTGTTCATAGGGGCTGCGGTTCTTCTCCTGCTTCTGGTGGGGGGCAGCGCGGCGTACTTCCTGGGCTTTTTTGGTGGGTCACCGCCGGCAGAGGGGGGCACGCACACAGAGAAAGAGCACCACAGCAGCCACGGTGACAGCCACGGTCATGGCAACAACAGCCACGGCTCTGCGGCTGGAGAGGACTCCTTTGTCACCATCCCCCGCATGACCGTCAACCTCAACACCGAAAAGGGGCCCGCCCGCTTCTTGCGCCTGTCCGTTGTCCTGGAGCTTGAGGACCCAGGGGACAAGGCCGCTGTGGAAGCCGCGCTGCCCCGGGTGGTGGACACCTTCCAAACCTACCTGCGCGAATTGCGGGTGGAGGACCTACGCGGCTCCGCCGGGCGATACCGCCTGGAGGCAGAGCTGCTCTGGCGCGTGAACGAGGCCGCCGCGCCCGCGAAAATCCGCGATGTCCTGTTCCAAGAGATCTTGGTGAATTAGAACGCTGAAGTGCCTACGCTTTCCACCCCTCCGGGTCGCGCAGGGGTCCCCCGCCCCGGCACGCGTGAGGCAGACGGGCCGAGGCGTGGAAGGCGAGGTTCATGCCCTATTAACTCCGACACCTCGGCTATGCGCAAGCCTTATCCAGATTGTGGGAATTTATCGTTGACTTTAATACCGGGAATAAATATAATACGGAAATGCCCTTACAACACAAAGATATACCCCACGACATCCGCCCCCCCAAGACGGCCCAGGACATCCTGGAACAGGCCATGTGTTTTGCTGGACGCGTCATCCCTGCCCTAGAGGCAGGGCAACCCCTTGGTGGGGGGGGGACAGCCCAAATTACTAACAAAGAAGCACCGGGAGAGGCCGTTATTTACGATTATGCCCCGGGCTTTCCTTTTACATATTTCTTATATAAAAACGATCCTGGATGGGATGGATGCCTGGATGCTCTTAAAGGGATCAAGGGCTCAGATAACCACTCTCCTGCCATAACATTTTTTCATGAGTTGGGCCATATTATTTTACATGCCCCAAAAAACATGGAAGGAAAACTTCAGAGATTCTTCAACGAGCAGGCGGCAGTGACCATTGAGCGCATTTTAGGAACTGATTATCATGCATTTAAAGAGCATTTTGGTTTTGAGCCTAAGCCACAAACACATGACTATGAGCCGTTTTCAAAATTTTCCATCTATGAGATCAGCCCAGCCGGATATTTTTTGGGAAACAGGGGGCTTCGGCACAACGGCTACATAGGTGACGATGGTATTGTGCGCTTTGACCGTATTGTTGCGGATGTGGCCTCCTTGGATGTGCATTTTTATCAGCACCTACGCATGATGCAGTTTTTGGCTGATTGGTGGGATGCCAACAAAGGCTCCGATTTTGTTCGTGAAAAGTCTTACAGAATGTTTTTTTCCGACTGGTGGCATAACCTGCAAGGCCTGCGCCCTCAGGAGGTTAAACTGGGCCACAATTTTTATGCTGGCCAGCATGGCTTTCCCTCCGACCTTGATGCCGCAAAGCGGTATTATGCTGATCTTCTGGCGCAATGTCGGGCGGTAGCGCCCTATGCACCCAATGACCCTCTGCTACCCGACTTTATTGGGGCTCTGGAAAAAGTTGTTGCGATAGACAAAAGTCCCATCGTTTGGTGCTCCGCGATTCAGCCATCCATGAATCGCGTAGAGGAGCTTTCTCTGGAGAGCCCCGTATAGGAGGCTAATTTATTCACCCCTGTGGTGCGCGCCACCCCTCCGGGTCGCGCAGATAGGCCTCCAGCGCGTCCAGCTCGGCCGGGGCGCGGGTGCCTGCCGCGCGCAGGGCCGCCAGCACGTCCCACCAGGTGGCCAGGGCATGGAGGCGGATGCCCATCTTGTCGTTTTCGGCGGCGACCTCCGGGCGAATGCCGTGGTCAAAGATCACAAACACGTCCTCCACCACCGCGCCCGCAGCGCGCAGGGCGTCCACGAACACCGCCTTGCTCACGCCGAAGTTCTGCACGTCCTCCACCAGCACCGCGCGCGCGCCGGGCTCCATCGCGCCCTCAATCTGCGAGCCCGCGCCGGAGCCGTGCCCCTTGGGCTTTTTGCGCACATAGACCATGGGTTTATCCAGCCGGTCGGCGATGAACGCGGCGTAGGGGATGCCCGCGGTCTCCCCCCCCGCCAGGACGTTGGCCCCCACGGCGCGCAGGGCGTCCGCGGCCAGGTCCATGACCCGCGCGCGCTGCTCGGGGAAGGACAAAAGGCGCCGGACATCCACGTACACGGGCCCCATCTTGCCCGAGGCGTAGGTAAACGGCGCGCCCGGGGAGAACGCCACGCAGCCGGCCTCAATCAGGGCCCGGGCCGTTGTCTGTGCTACGCTCGCCATGCGCCCTATGATGGCACAGCACCGTTGTCAGCGCCAGGCTCTGAGTGCCCCTCTGTCAGAGGCAAAATCTGATCAAGCGGGGTGTCAATGGCCATCACAAGGCAACGCATACGAAACCACTCCTCAAAGCGCGGCTCTTTCACCCTAATGGCCAGCCCCCACACACAGCCCGCCTCCCCCCACCTGGAAAGGGGGTCTGGAAAATGTTGGGGGTGGGTGTAGACACAAAATCCCGAGTCAGATACGATTCCCTGTGAGTGGCTGGCCGCTCGGCCCTTCCCGCCGCCCTGTTGTACGAGTTAACCTTGCCCATGGCTCATTTGGCGCGCCTCCTCTGCGTGATTCTGTCCCTCGCTCTCGCCTGGGCGCCGCCGGCCTTGGCCAGGTCCTCCGGGCCGGCCTACGCGGCCATCGTGATGGACGCCCGCACGGGGGAGGTCCTCCACGCCCGCAGCGCAGACGCCACGCGCCACCCGGCCTCCCTCACCAAGATGATGACCCTCATGATGGTCTTTGACGCCCTGGACGCCGGGACGCTGTCCCTGGACACCCGCATGCGCGTCTCGGCCCGCGCGGCCAAGGCCAAGCCAAGCAAGTTGGGGCTCGCCCCCGGCTCCACCCTTACAGTCCGCGATGCGATCTACGCCCTGGTCACCAAGTCTGCGAATGACGTGGCCGTGGTGGTGGCAGAGCACCTGGGCGGGTCTGAGCCGCGCTTTGCGCAGAGGATGACGCAGCGCGCGCGCGAGCTGGGCCTGCGCCGGACGTATTTCAAAAACGCCTCCGGCCTGCACAACCCAGGGCAGGTAACCACCGCGCGGGACATGGCCCGCCTGGCGCGCGCCCTGATGGTCGTCCACCCCAGGCGCTACCACTATTTTTCCACCCGGTCCTTTACCTATAAGGGCCAGACGTACGCGAACCACAACCGCCTGATGCGGTCCTATCCGGGCATGGACGGGCTGAAGACCGGCTATGTCGCGGCCTCGGGGTTCAACCTCGCGGCCTCGGCGGTGCGGGGGAGCAGGCGCCTCATCGGGGTCGTGATAGGGGGCCGGAGCACAAAATCCCGCAACGAAAAGATGCGCTCTATCTTGGACGCCTCCTTCGCGCGCCTTGGGGTGGACGGGACGGACATCCGTGTCGCGTCCGCGCCGCAGCCGCCGCCAAGGCGGCCAGGGGCGCTGGCCGGGGCGCTCGCGCAGACCGAGGTGGCAGAGGGCGACGCAGCGGACGCCGGGGATGCTGCGGCCCGTGTGGCTGCGGGCCTGGCCGCCGTGCGCGCGCACCGGGTCTATCTGGACGCGCAAAAAGCCCCCCCTGCGGACACACCCCTCCTGGCCGCCCCGGCGCAGGACCCTTACGCCGGGGCCTGGGCTATACAGGTCGGGGCCTTCGGGAGCCGGGCCACCGCAGAGAGCGCAACGGTGGAGGCCCTGGCCTCCCTGCCGCAAGACCTCGTCCGCCCCTCCGGGGCCCGCGTGACGCCCCTGGCCACGCCCGGCGGGGGGGTGCTCCACCGCGCCCGCATCGCGGGCTACACCTCCCGGGTTGAGGCCGCCCGCGCCTGCGCCCACCTCGCCTCCTGCGTCCCCGTGGGGCTTTAGGCTTGGGTCTTTAGCGCTTTGCGTGGCCCGCCCGCCGTGCTACACGCCCCCCATGCGCAGGAGGAAGCACAGGGGCAAGCCCATCACGGGGTGGCTCGCGCTAGACAAGCCGGCGGGCTGGACCTCCGTCCAGGCCATGGCCCGCGCGCGCGCTCTCCTGGGCGCAGCCAAAGCTGGGCACGCCGGGACACTGGACCCCCTGGCCACCGGGTGCCTGCCCATCGCCCTGGGTCACGCCACAAAGCGCATTGCGCGTGTCCAGGACCAGCCCAAGACCTACCTCTTCACCGTCCGCTGGGGCGTGTCCACCACCACCGACGACGCGGAAGGGGAGGTTATGGCGACTTCCGCCACCCGCCCCGCGACGGAGGACATACGCGCACTCCTGCCCCGCTACACGGGGGAGATAGACCAGCTCCCCCCGCAGTTCTCGGCGCTCAAGGTTGAGGGGCAAAGGGCCTATGCCCTCGCCCGCGCGGGCCAAGAGGTGGCCCTGGAGCCGCGCAAGGTGATGATTCACAGCCTGGATCTCCTGGCCGCCCGCCCGGACGAGGCGGATTTTGGGGCCATCACCGGCAAGGGGGCCTATGTCCGCTCCCTCGCGCGAGACATGGGCGCGAACCTGGGCTGCGGCGGGCACGTAACGGCTCTGCGACGAGAGCGCGTGGGCCCCTTCGGCCCGGAGGAGATGATTTCTCTGGACACCCTGGCAGAGATGGGGCAGAGTGCCGCCCTTCCCGGCGGCGCGGTGCTGCCCCTGTCCTTTGTGCTGGACGACATCCCGGCGGAGGACGGCACTATAGACCCTTAAAACAGAAAGGAGAGAACGATGTCGCAGAAGGCTGAAGTCATCAAAGAATACCAGACAGGAAAGGGAGACACCGGGTCGCCCGAGGTGCAGGTCGCCCTCCTCACGCAGCGCATCAGCACCCTGTCCGAACACATGAAGACGCACAAAAAAGACCTCCACTCGCGCCGGGGCCTCTTGGCCATGGTGGCCCGGCGGCGCAAGCTCCTGGACTATCTCAAACGCAAGGACGCGGGGCGGTACACCGCCCTCATCAAGCGGCTTGGCTTGCGGCGATAGGGCGTTGACGCGGGGGCTTGTGCGCGATAGGTGTGAAGCCGTGAAAGGGGAGCTTGCGGATGTCTGACATTACCCTGACCCGTGCGGAACTGGCGGCCAGTGTGCACCGGGCCCTGGGCCTCTCCCAGCGGGAGTCGGCGGAGATTGTGGAAGGCCTCCTGGAGGAGATCACCGCCACCCTCGCCCGGGGGGAAGAGGTCAAAATCGCCCGCTTCGGGAGCTTCTCCGCCCACCAAAAGGGCCCGCGCGTGGGCCGCACCTGCGAGAACTTGGTCTCCCAGAAGCGCAGAACGTGCTGCGGTACGGCCAGGGCCTCGGCCACCTCCCCTATGGTGCGAAAGGCCCCGTCCGCCTTGCGGCCTGCCTGGGCTTTGTCCCTCGCTGACGGGGCGGGCCCGCCTGTTTGCGCGTCTTGAGTTTTCTGGAGCGTCACGGCCATGGTCTCAGTCCGCCTTGTCCTGTTGCTCTAGAGACTCCGCGTTCACGGCGGCCCTGAGCGCGGGCGAGGCGTGGAAGCGGGCGACGCGGCGGGGGGTGATGGGCACCTCCTGCCCCGTCTTGGGGTTGCGGCCCACGCGCGGGCCCTTTTGGTGGGCGGAGAAGCTCCCGAAGCGGGCGATTTTGACCTCTTCCCCCCGGGCGAGGGTGGCGGTGATCTCCTCCAGGAGGCCTTCCACAATCTCCGCCGACTCCCGCTGGGAGAGGCCCAGGGCCCGGTGCACAC
>JAERIN010000007.1 GCA_016757515.1 Alphaproteobacteria bacterium | reverse complement strand
CAGCCGGGACTCCGTGCGGTGCAGGCGCGCCACCATCTCCGGCGTGATGGACACGCCATCGGCCGCCTGCGCGCACGCGGGCAGGGGCAGCAGGATCAGGGCCGCCACACACAGGACCAAGACACCTCCAGACGCAAGACGCGGCATGATCGACCCCTCCTTTCCTCGCGCGCGCCTTTAGTGGCAGTGCACGGTGCCCGTGCGGTTGTCCATGTGGCAGCACTGGCCGGGCGGGGAATCTTTCCGGCACCCGCCGCCGTGGGCCTGGGCCGTGACGCAAAAGGCGGCGGTGACCGCGAAGGTGAGGATCAAAACAGCGGTTTTCATGGTGTGCAACTCCCTGTTAAACAACAAAAAGAGCCACCAGAGCTGTCCTGCTCTGGTGACCGGGAGTTGATAAGCCGCATCAAGACGACCGCGACGGCCTTTAGACCGGGGTCCTGGACATACGCCGCCGCCCCCCGGCCGTGAGCCGAGAAGCGACGTGATGACGGGCACGCCGCCCGCTTGATGTGGGGTTATCAAGCCCCGGGCGCACGCGGTTGTCCGCGCACGCCTACGGGGAGTGTAGGACACAAAGGGGCGCGGGTGCAACCACCGGGGGCGGCAAAGTGCAGTGGGTGTGGACTTGCGCCCCGGGCCGTGCAACAGTCCGCAGGAACATACGCGCAGCGCAATGCAGCACGCCCCGGAGAACACAGCATGCACCCCCCGCCCTATATCACCGATCTGCCCGACGGCCAGGCCCAGGTCTCATGGCCGCTTGCCTCAGGCCACGCGATGGCGCGCAGGTTCCCCTCACGGCAGGAGGCCGAGGCCTTCGCCGACCTCCAGCGCGAGGCCCGCGCCGTATACGCCGGGGATTATAGTGGTTGAGACTAACAATCAAAGACCGCACCCCATCACGAGAAATACTTGGTTATCCTATCGCATATTTGTTTAGAAGCGGTACCATTCCCATACGGATATATTTCCGGAGGATTGGGCGCTTCAGATATTCTTTCATACGCTGACAAGATTTTTTCTGTCCGTGTTCCGCATACTATATTTGCGCCACACTCTTCAAGCTCTGGCCACCCGCTCTGGTCTTGGAGAACAATTGCTCGCCTTCCCATAAAAAAAGCTTCTTTCTGAAGGCCACCAGAATCTGTTGCTACCATAGCGCACGCGCACACTTCCCGCAAAATATCCAGATATCCTATCGGATTGATGACTTTACACTTATCAGGCAACTTTACGTTTGAATTTGATAGAAATTTTCGTGTCCTGGGATGTAAAGGAAAAAGAACAGGAATGTTTATTTTAGATAAAGCAGAAAATATCTTTATAAGATCTTCTTCGTTGGTTGTATTTTCTTGTCTATGTATTGTTAGAAGTATGAACCTCTGTCCTGGAAAATACGCGCTTCCTAATTCTTTTATACTATCTTTAAAAAAATTAACAGAGTCATACATAACATCCCCTACACAGAAGACATTCTTTACAATACCCTCCGCCTCTAAATTTGTGACTGCGTTTCTGGAGGGCGCAAAAAGAACCTGCGAAACATGATCAACAACACGGCGATTTACCTCTTCTGGAGAATGCATATCATAAATACGCAGTCCGGCCTCTACATGAAATATCGGCACATGCATTTTAACCGCCGCCAGTGCCGCTGCTATAGTCGTATTTGTATCACCATATACAAATATTCCGTCTGGCCTCTCTTTATGAATAACTTCCTCTGACTTTTCAATCATGCGACCGGTTCCGGCCCCATGACTCATGGAACCAATGCCAAGATTATATTCTGGGTTTTGCATGTTGAGCTCGGAGAAAAAAACGTCACTCATATCGTGATCGTAGTGCTGCCCGGAGTGAACGAGAACTTCGCGAATAAGGGGCCATTTTTTTATTTCTCGACTAACCGTTGCGGCCTTAATAAATTGCGGCCTCGCCCCAACAAAGGTAAGTATTTTAATTTTCTCTTTCATGACTAATTCTGTTCCCTATATATGCCATACAATTTTTCCAATAAAGCAATCCAGGGCGCCACATGGACGGTCCAGTTGCTTTCTATAATAAACTTTTTGCACGCTTCTTTTGCTAATGTTATCTCGCTTTCATGGATAGACAATACTTTGTGAGCAATCTCCTCTCCCGTTGGGTCTGCTGAAATCATCCAGCCTATACCATACTCTTGGATAGTTGAAGACATTTCCAGGGAAGGCGTGACTAATACAGGAACTCCTGCGGCTGGAAATTCCCAAAGTTTATTTGGGGCTGCGCCCCAATGGTTGGCGTTTGTAATAGGGTAGGGTATAATACCTATATGCGCACCTTGGGCCCAGTCCAATAGGTCATCGTATGGAACAGGATCTATTATAGAGACTCTTTTGGAAACATCTATGTTTTGTATTTGTATAATGTCTTCCAGCGCGAGTCTAGAGGCCAGCGCCCAATCTTCAGATCGGGCGCTCTCGATCAGGTCTCCTATAACGGATCTGTGGGAGTTTATTTCTATTAATTTTTCAGTAATTTGCTCCTTTAATTTGCGCCTTCTATTTAAAATCATTTTTTCTCTGATTGTCTCCTTGTATTTTTCTATCTCTGAAGAGATGAGAGGACGCATATATTCGCGATCTTTTATAAAATGATTACTATAACTTTGTATATTTTTCAAATTTTCTTTTTTTGCATGCTGAAAATCTTTCTCATATATATCTAAAATGATTTTCTCTGCTTCACTTCTGGAATGTTCATTATTTATGGATGCCGCAATATCTTTAAAATACGGCAAATCTGCGCCCATTCCCATGACAACCACATGCCAATCCTCAGTAAGGTATTTAGATGCGTTTATAACCTGATCAACTTTTCTGTGCTTTGAGACGCCCCCATGGTATAAGAGTATTTTTTTATATAAAGAGATACCGGCTTTCTTGTGCAGTCTTCCATCATATTTTCTGAGATATTTAGGCTCAACAGAGTTGGGTAATATCATATGATTTTTTATAACTTCTGGATAAGCATTTTTGTACATATCAAGGGCCACCTGACCCACCGTAACAAAAGCGTCTATCTTTCTGATATATCTATTATGTATATCCTTAAATATTCTTGACACTAATTTTGCATCATCCCCAGAAATATCTTCATAGAATTCATGTGCATCATAAACAAGAGGTACGAGAAGATCTTTTTTGGCGCTCATGCATGCTTCAAGAGCGATACACTCATGACAATAAATCAGATCTGGGCTTAATTGCTTTACAAGAGGTAAAATCTCGATGAGCATAGCCCTCCTCCTACAATATAAATTAATATATTTTTCCCATTTTCTGATAGTTTGTGCTTTGATAATTTTTACCCCCTTGTGGTATATAAAAAACAAAATAATAAATATAAATAACAATTTTATTATAAATAAAATAAGATCTGTTGGATCTTGATTGTTGGGCCAACACACAAACGCCATCGAACTAAAAATTAGAGATAAAATAGATAAGATGGACGCATTAATAAAGAATAGAATTCTTGCATAGATTTTTGATGCTGTCTCTTTTACCGGAGCCCTGTATATATATATTCCTTCTTTTGTAATTGATCTATAACTTTCTGCCCCAGCCTCTTTGACTCCAATAATGCTAATATCGTGCCCTGCTTCTTGCAACGAACGAGCCTGCTTCATAACGCGTATATCCCGCACAGCAGAATTGGGGACTACTGAAACTATTCGCATGACTTTTACCTTATCCTTGAAAAATATTATTATTTATTAAATGAGTGAATGGCATTAAATATAATTTTTGTCTCTCTTGATTTCAGATACGGCCCCATGGGGAGGCTCAGAACCTCCTGCGCCAGGGCCTCGGACACGGGCAGGCCGCCGGGCATGACGGGGGCATCGCGATAGGCCGTCTGGCGGTGGAGCGGCGTGGGGTAGTAGACGGCGGTGGGCACGCCCTGGGCTTTGAGGTGTGCGGCCATGGCATCGCGCCGCTGGGCGGGGACGCGGATGGTGTATTGGGCCCAGGTGGACACGGCGTTGTCCATCACGGCGGGGACGTGCACTGTGCCCGCGAGGGCCGCGCTGTAGCGGGCCGCCACGGCGTTGCGGCGCTCTATCTCGTCTTCGAATATCGCGAGCTTTTCCAGAAGGATGGCGGCCTGGAGGGTGTCCAGGCGGGCGTTCATCCCGATGCGCACGTTGTCGTACTTGTCCGCGCCCTTGCCGTGGACGCGCAGGCTGCGCAGCACGGCGGCCAGGGCGTCGTCGTCGGTGAAGATGGCCCCCCCGTCGCCGTAGCAGCCCAGGGGCTTTGCTGGAAAGAAGCTGGTTGCGGTGGCCAGGCCCAGGGTGCCGGTGCGGCGGCCCTTATAGGTAGCCCCGAAGCCCTGCGCGGAGTCGGCCAGGACCCATAGGCCATTCTGCTGCGCCACCGCCGCAATGGCGTCATAGTCGGCGGGCTGCCCGAATAAGTCCACGGGGATGACGGCGCGCGGGGTCAGGCCCCGTGTGCGGGCAAAGGCAATGGCGGCTTCAAGGCTCTGTGCGCCCATATTGAAGGTGTCGGGGAGGACATCCACGAAGAGGGGCGTAGCGCCGAGGGCGGAGACAACCTCGGCCGTGGCCACGAAGGTAAAGCTGGGCACAAATACGGCGTCGCCCGGGCCGATGCCCTTGGCCCGCAGGGGCAGGAGGAGCGCGTCCGTGCCGTTGGAGCAGGTGACGCAGTGCTTGGCGCCGCAGGAGTCCGCGAGACGCTCCTCCAGCTCCCCAACCTCGGGCCCCATGATATAGGCCCCGTGTTCCAGAACCGCAGCGATGCGCGCCCGGAGCTTGTCCGCGATGCGCTCTTGCTGGGCCTGGAGATCGATAAAGGGGATCATGCGCTCTGAGCCTTTTTCTTGAGGTCTGCCATGAAGACAGCATGCGGGATAGCAAAATTGCCCGTAACTCTCTGGCCTGGGGGAACATCACGAGATACCACAGATCCCAAGGTTATAAAGGCACCGTCGCCTATAGAGATCCGATTGGACACCACAGACCCAGGTCCTATCCAAACATCATCCCCTATAGAAACGTGCCCAGCAAGAATGGTCGAGGCAGCAATGAGACAGCGTTGCCCAGATTGTACGCCGTGCGCGTAGTGGATATGGGCGTCCAATTTGGTTTGTTCCCCGATGATGGTGCTCCGGTAGCTAAACCCCTTTATGATGGCGTTCAGGGGACCAACCTCGGCTTCTTTGCAAACAACGACGCAACCGTCATGCGTTACGCTCACGATGCCGCGCGAGGTCTTCTTGTGCTCAAAGCCATCTACCCCGAGGACGGCACCGGCGCGCACCACGGCCCCCTTTCGTATTGTTACGTCTTCAAGTACAACGACTCCAGGCTCTATATAGACGTCGTCCTCTATTACAACGCCCTTCTGAGCGATGGTTACGGAGTCGTGTATGCGAGCGTTTCTTGATATGGAGTTAGGGTTCTTTTGTTTGGTTTTTGCCAGATGGTCTAGGAGCTTAAAAAAAAACCATTTCGGGTCCTCGACGATCACCTTCTCCTTGTCATCGCTGACGAGATCGGCATGCGTTCTCTCCACGAAAACCCCCCGAATCCGAGGGTTATCATTGATCTGTGCGGCAAACTTCGCGTCACCCAGAAAGGATAAGAGGTCCGTCCCGTCTTCTGCGCACGATACGCCCAAGCCACAAAAACGCAGTCCTTGCGTCTTAAGCCCTAACGCCTCGGCAAGCATACAGGAATCGATCGTTCTCATGGCCTAGACCCCGCTTTCCATAGACGCCTGTGCGCGCCCCAAAAGGCGCACAACGCGCAGGCCCTCTTGCCCATCTGTCACGGGGGCCTGTCCCGTGTCCACGCAATGAAGAAAGTGCGCGCACTCTGCGCGGAGAGGCTCCGCCGCCTCCAGGGCGATGTACTCGGGCACGGCCTTGTGCAGAATCGGTCGGCCCGCCCTCTCCTCCACCCGGTGGGCGTAGAGGGCGAGTTTGTGCTCCAGCGGACGGGTATCGTCAAACACGGCCATGCCCCCGTCCCCGACCACGACCAGGCGGTGTTCCTTTTCCGGGTAGAGCCAAGACACCGAGACCTTGGCCACGGCGCCCCCCGGAAATGTCATGCGTACATCGGCATAGTCCGCGATGCCCGGCGTGATATAGGCCGCGCCACGGGCCTTCACGTCCCCCGGTTCCGCGCCCATAAGGGCCAGGACCATGGACAGATCATGCGGGGCAAAACTCCACAACACATCTTCCTCGGCCCTCACCTGCCCCGTGCTTAGGCGGCGGGAGTGGACGTAGCGCAAAGTGCCCAGCCGGCCCGCCGCCACAAGCCCCTTAAGGGCGACAAAGGCGGGGTGATAGTGGAGCAGGTGGCCGACCATCAGCGTGCGGCCCTTTTCGCGGGACACGGCGATGAGGTCCTGCGCCTGGCCGGCGGTCAGGGCCAGGGGCTTTTCCATGAAGACGTGTTTTCCGGCCCTCAAAGCCTGCCTGCCCAGGGGGTGGTGCAGGGGCGCCGGGGCCGCAATGGCCACGGCGTTTATGGCTATATCGCCCAAGACAGCATCCCAGGAGAGCGCGGGAGCGCCGTGCTCCGCGCCCAAACGCTCCGCCTGCGCGGCGTCCGCATCGCACACGGCCGTGAGCGCACCAAGCCCCGCAAAGTTGCGCACCAGGTTCTTGCCCCAGTGCCCACAGCCTATGACCGCCACTTGTGCCACGCTTAGCCCGCCGCCTTTCTTGTGTTCTTGTAAAGATCTTCCTCTGGCAACAAATCTTACTCCTGCACATTCGCCAAATCAAGGGAAAATTCCTCCGGAAGGAATATCCTGGCCACTTGACGCAGACGCTGCTCGTCTTCCTCGGACATCGGGTCTATCCCGTGCTCAGCTAAGGCACCCTTGACGTGGGCACGATATTGTTCTGGAACAAAATAGTCCATTGACTTTCCAAAATACCTTTCCAGAAAGCCGAGATCCGCGCCCAAGTACCTCTCGATCTCTGGGCAGGACCATCCAGATTTTTGGCATGCGTATATCACACTTGTCGCGCTCTTTAGTGGATATTTCTTAAGTATATCTATAACAGATTGCCTTGGCTCTGGAACATCCGATGACATCAATCGCATTTTCCGAAAACATTTGAAGCATGTACCGCACGGCACTCCATTTTCATCTGTATTTCCACAAGAAATAGATGGATATCTTAGCGATATCCTATCTGTGACAACTTCTGATAGCCCCGCTGTTGGCATAGTAAAATTTAGGCCAGCATAAGAAAGAATCTTCTTTATTCTATTCATGCCCGATCTCTCGTGCTTTATGGAATCTGAGAACCTGTTCCCGCTTCGCATGAAACACTGCTCCATCACAGACCCAAATGCCAGAGCTCCTGCATTGAAATAATCAGCCATCAGAACCCCATAAACCGCATAGCCTGTAGGGTCCTTGATTCCAACAGTTAGCCCTATTCCTATAGGAATTTCATCGAATGTTTGTTCTACGATCACAACGTCATCGTAAGAATCTATACAAGAATCGAGCGCGCTCTTTTTAGGGTAGATGTACCTCTTGCCATTGAAGAGATATATGTGATCGTTTCCCCTTTTTGACAAAAATTTTATCGTGTCTTTTGGAAGAAGAGCCAGAGCCGCTGTCGAGTCTGCGCCTGCGGAGAAGCTGAGTAGAAGAGAATTGCCAGGTTTTCTGGACTTTGAAAAATCAAAATCCCACGGATTGTCTCTTAACAGACCGAAGGTCGTGCACTCCATGTTATTGAATAGATAGGATTCTGCTATCTTCAATGCGGCTGGGTGAACCTTCTTCAATCTCCATCCCTTAGGCATCTCCGCCCAATGGGTTCCATAAAAACTCTTTACAAAAACCTTTCTACCTTTTTGATGCCACGTCTTGGAGAAGTCTATCGGGGCCCACGCAATGCGTGCGCCCGAGAGGGTTCCCACCTCTTGGTCGCATATGATATGAAATTTCTTAAAGCGCGTCTCTCCACAGAAGGCGTTTGGCACATAGAATGAGATCTGTATGCTTTCTGCTCCTTCCACAATTGGTAGACGAAATGTTGCTTTTCGCTCCTCGGATCCGGAAAAAGTACGCAAGTCTAAGTGGCCCTCTCCACTTTGAAGAGGTATTGCGTTCCCGTCCGCATCCAGGAAACGGCATCGCACTGTAAATATAGTCTCGTCTTCCTCGGGCCCAGAGGAACGAAGGATATCCGTGGAAGATATAAACTGCAACATGAAAGCCTTTTTTGGCTTTCTGGTCAGCAAAAAAAGGGGCATATGAACCCAAGCATGGGTCGTTCTACTGGGGGCGGCTTTTATGAGCTTCCAGGCTTCCGTAATAACGTCTACAGAGGTGCAAATGGATCGGGAGGAGGAATTTATGTCACTTGGCCTAACGGGTTGTGCGGGAGCTTGAGATTCATTCGTCCTTTTTCTAATCATGCCCAGTACAGCGCTCATCATGATGCTGCCCCCTAAGCCTTCACCACCACGCCCCGCGCGGCCTCCACCCCGGCCAGGGCGTTGCGGGTGTCTATCACCAGGGGCACGGCGTTGGCCAGGGCCTGCCAATCTATATCGCTGTGATCCGTGCACACGACGGCCGCGTCATAGGCCGCCAGGGCCGCCAGGTCCCAGGCCACGCCCTGCATCTTTCCGCCCAGGGCCTCGGCGTCCAGCACCGGTATATGGGGGTCGTGGTAGTCCACCCGCGCCTGCGCCGCGCGCAGGTGCCGGATGACGTCCAGCGCCGGGCTCTCGCGCCAGTCGTCTATGTCCCGCTTGTACGCCACGCCGACGACCAGGACGCGCGCGCCGTTCAGGGCCCTGGCGAGGTGGCGGTTCAGGGCATCGGCGGTGGCCTGCGCCACGTGGGCGGGCATGGCGCGGTTGATCTCCCCGGCCAGCTCTATGAACCGGGTGGAGATGCCGTACTCCCGCGCCTTCCAGGTCAGGTAGAAGGGATCCACGGGGATGCAGTGCCCGCCCAGGCCCGGGCCGGGGTAGAAGGGCATGTAGCCAAAGGGCTTGGTCTTCGCGGCCTCAATGACCTCCCAGACGTCAATGCCCATCTGGCCGAATATGACCTTTAGTTCGTTCACAAGGGCGATGTTGACGGAGCGGAAGATGTTTTCGGTCAGCTTCACGGCCTCGGCCACGCGCTCGCTGGACGCGGGCACGACCTTGTCTATGAACAGGCTATAGACGGCGGTGGCCAGCTCCGTGGCTCTCTCCCCCTGGCCGCCCACGACCTTGGGGATGGTGCCGGTGGAAAAGCGCAGGTTGCCGGGGTCCTCCCGCTCGGGGGAGTAGGCCAGGAAAAAATCCTCGCCCGAGCGCAGGCCGCTGCGCTCCAGTATGGTCCGGATGACCTCGTCCGTGGTGCCGGGGTAGGTTGTGGACTCCAGGCACACCAACTGCCCCGGGCGGAGGTGCTGCGCGATGGTCTCGGCCGTGGTGCGCACGTGGGTCAGGTCCGGTTCCCTGTTGCGCGACAGGGGCGTGGGGACACAAATAATCAGGATATCGGGCTCCGACAGGCGGGCCATGGTGGCCGTGGCCTCAAACCGCCCGCTGTCCACCATACCCTGCACGGCCTCCGCGCCGATGGTTTTTAGGAACGATCCGCCCTGGTTGAGCATGTCCACGCGGGATTTGGCGATGTCAAAGCCCAAGACGGACACGCCCCCGCGCACCGCCGCGATGGACAGGGGCAGGCCGACGTAGCCCAGGCCGATGACCCCGATGGTGATCTGCTGCGTCTCTACCTTGGCCTTCAGGGCGGCGTAGGGGTCGCACGCGCCCCCCTCCACCACCTGTAATTGTGCGCCCTTGTGCATACAGGGGGTGATAGGCGGTGCACGCGTGGGGCGTCAAGGGACTTATTCACGAAGCGGCCGGTGGGGCAACCGCCCGGCGGCCAGCTCTGCTGCATGCCAGGCGCGGAAGTGCTCTATGTACGCCTGCCGCTCGGCAGACAGGTGCCCGGCGGCGATGTCGGAGTCGCTGGTTAGGCTCCCGGCGTGGGCCAGGGCGTAGTACAGGACGCGGGGGATGTGCGTGACGGCGCGGGGGCCAAAGGCGACCTTCAAGCGCTCATAGAGTTCAAAGTCCCCGCCCCTGCGGACGGGGTCATATCCCCCTACGGCCTCCAGCATCCGCGCGCGGTCGATCATGAGGCACAGGCAGCGGCGGCGGTCGGCCCAGGCCCGGTCAGAGGGCGCGCGGATGTAGTCGGTCGCGGTGGCCACGGGCGCGGGCGCGGCGAAGAAGGGCAACAGGTGCACCTCCACGCGCCGTCGGTGGGCGCGATCGTCGGAGCCGTGGGTGGTGAAGAATTGCCCCTGTGCGGCGGCCAGGCCGTGGTTGAGGGCGGCGTAGGTGCCCACGTTCGCGGGCAGGCGCAAGGGGCGCACGCGTTCGTCCCGGCGGGCGAGGCCCTCCACAACGGCGGGGGTCTCGTCCGTGCTCCCATCGTCTATGACCAGGACCTCTATGTGCCGCCAGGACTGGGCCAGGAGGGACTCCACGGCGGGCCCGATCATGTCGGCGCGGTTGAAGGTGGGCACAAGGATGCTGACCAGGGGCCGGGCGGCGCACAGCCGGGCTCGCGCGGCCCGGTACCATGGGGAGGCGGGGCAGAGCCTATAGGCCCAAAGGAGGCGCTTGCGCTGGGCGGGGGTGAGAAAGCGCATCTATATGTCCCCCCGCAGCACGGCTTCATAAAAATCCAGCGTTGCCCGCGCCACGCGCTCAGGGCTATAGCGCTGCGCGGCGGCGAGGCACGCACCCTGCCGTGCGCGCCAGGCGTCCGGCCCCGTGTCCAGGATGTCCGCGATGCACCGCGCAAGGTCCGCAGGGTCGTAGGGGTCAAAGAGCCACCCCGTGGACTCGTCCACGACCTCGGGCAGGCCCCCCGTGCGCGCGGCCAGGACCGGCACGCCATGGGCAAACGCCTCTATGGCCCCGCGCCCGAAGGGCTCGGGAAACAGGGAGGGCATGGCCAAAACGTCCACCTGGGCCAGGAACGCGCCGGGGTCTTGGAAGCCCGCAAACCACACGTCGGGCCGGGCGTAGCGGCGGGTGAGGTGGGCCACATAGTCCCGGGGGCCCTGGCCCGCTATGGCCACAGTCACACGGGGGCCTAGGCCCAGGGCCGCCTCCAGAAGGCGCCCGGCCCCCTTTTCCGGTATCAGGCGGCCCAGGTAGCCCAGGCGCAGCGGCACCGCCGGTGGGGGCCTAGGCGTTGGCGCGAGCACGGCGGGCACGGCGTTGGGAATAACCTGCATAGGCGCACCGGGGGCCCAGCCTGCGGCCTTGTGCGCCTCCAGGATATAGCGGCTGATGCCAATCACTCCGGACAGGTGCTGTGCCCCAGCCTCCCGCCACGCCGCACAGCCCGCCACGCACGCCGGGCAGGGCCGGGGGCAGGGGCCCCCATCGCGGGCCATGTTGCCCCGCAGGCACAGGAGTTTGTGCGTGCGCAGGGTGTGCACGACCGGGATGCCCAGGGCCCGTACCCCAGCCCACAGGCGCCCCAGGTCGCCGCCGAAATTGGTGTTCACGATATCGGGGCGCAGGGCCGCGATGCGCTCCAGATAGGCCGCCGTGAGGTCGGGTCTCCAAGGCCCAAGGACCCGGCGCGCAAACCTTCTGGTGAACGACAGCCCCTGCGGTGAAGGCAGGCCCCAAGGAAAGCCCTGCCGAATGCGCGCGACTCCCACGCCGTTCATCGCCTCCCGCTCGGGTAGGCGCGGTGGGCCCTGCACCACCACGCTGACCCTGCGCCCCAGGGCGGCCAGCGCCTCGGCCAGGTGCTGCAGAGATCGCTCCGACCCGCCATAGACCTGCGGCGCGTAGAGGCCATGCGTGAGAAGGATGTGCACGGGCGGGCACGCTACCCCACGCATGGCCCGTTTTCAATGTTGACCTCTGGGCAGGGGTCGGAACGGTGCCGCGCCACCACCCCAGATTCCTCTTGCAGTCTTTTTGAGAACAGCTGGAACAGGCCGAAATAAGGGGGTTTTCTTGGGGCACTCATGGGGCACTGAGGGGCAAAAAACGGCAAAACAGGGCCGCATTCTGCAAAAGGGAGAAAAGCCTAAAGCGCTGATTTACTTTTTGTTTTGTTTTGCGGTTTTTTGTGATTTACGGTATTGGCAGGACTTAAAATCCGCTGGGCGCAAGCCCGTGGGGGTTCGAGTCCCCCCGCCCGCACCATGTCTGACGACCTCTACACACAAATAGACCCCTTGCGAAAGTCGGGCCTCACTCCCAACTCACCATGAGGCGCAGGGGCTCCGGGCGCTTGGCTGCCTAGAAGCCGGCCATGAGGTTGGTGATGCTGGCGATGATGGAAAAGACTGCGCTGTGCGCCGCGCGGGGGTAGCGCCAGCGGTCGGACAGGATGCGAAAGCGTTTCATGCGCCCGATGGCGCGCTCGGCGCGGACGCGCGGGTGGGGCCAGGGCCAGACAGAACAGCATCAGGAACACAGCCGCGCGCATAGGGCCACACAGCACCATTTTGCGGGGATGTTCAAGCGCCCCCGGGCCGGGGCGCACACAGGAGGAGGCGGATGTGCCACGCGCCATAGGCTGACAGCGCCCAGGGCACACTCAAGACAGTTAGCAGAAATGCCAAGATGCCACCATCTGCGTTGGCGGTGCTCGCGTACACAATATTTAAGACGCCAAACCCGGTCACGCAGGCCGTGGCCGCGATGCCGCAGGCGATGAGGCCCGCCACGGCCTGGGCCCAGCGCCCGCCCCTGCGCCGGAGGACCGGCCCGCACACAAAGGCGGCCCACATCCCGGCGATGCCCAAGAGGGCTAAAACGCCCGCCACTTCCAGGAGGCCTGCAATCCACGCAAGCCGCTCGCGCGCGGCGTCTGGCCCAAACCCCATGAGCGTCAGTAGGTCCGCAAGGCCCTTTAGGGCAAAGGCCAAAGATGGGACACCGTAAATGAATGTCACCGGCGCGGCGATGAGGACAACCTGGGCCAGGGCGACCCAAAACCGGCGCGCGCCCGTCATGCGCCCTTTTTGCCCCGCCGCCCGGGCAGGAGGCCCGTCACCTCCGCCCCCGTCCGGCCCGCGGCGTGGTCCGTCAGGGGCACGGGGTAGTCGCCAGAGAAGCACGCGTCGCAGAACGCGGGCGCACGCGGGTCCCGCCCCGCAGCCTGCCCCGCGGCCTTATACAGCCCGTCCAGCGATATATAAGCCAGGCTGTCCGCGCCGATCATGGCCCGGATGCCCTCCGTATCCATGGTGTGCGCGAGGAGGTCCGCAGACGCCGGTGTGTCTATGCCGTAAAAGCAGCTGTGCGCTGTGGGCGGTGAGGCGATGCGCATATGCACCTCCCGCGCGCCGGCGGCCCGGACCATCTCTACAATCTTCTTGGACGTCGTGCCCCGGACGATGGAGTCATCCACCAGTACGACGCTCTTGTCCTTCAAAAACCGCTTGTTCGCGTTGTGCTTTAGCTTCACCCCCAGGTGCCGCACCCCCGCCCCCGGCTCTATAAACGTCCGGCCCACATAGTGGTTGCGGATGATGCCCAGCTCAAAGGGCAGGCCCGCGGCCTGGGCGTAGCCTATAGCCGCAGGCGTCCCGCTGTCCGGAACGGGGACCACGATGTCCGCCCCCGGCACCGGGGCCTCGGCGGCCAAGACCGCACCGATCGCCTTGCGCGCGGCGTAGACGCTGCGCCCCTCCATGAAGCTATCCGGGCGGGCGAAGTACACATACTCAAACACGCAAAATCTGGGCCTGTCCGTGCGCTCAAAGGGGAAGAGGCTCTTCAGGCCGCCGGGCCCCAGCACCACCATCTCCCCGGGGGCGACTTCCCGCACGCACTCTGCCCCGATAATGTCCAGGGCACAGCTCTCAGAGGCCAGCACATGCGCGTCTCCCAGGCGGCCCAGGGTGAGGGGGCGGATGCCCAGGGGGTCCCGCGCGCCGATGACCTCCCCACCCGCCATGGCCACCAGGGAGTAGGCCCCCTGCACCTTGCGCAGCGCGTCGGCCAGGCGCTCAGCAGGGCCGCCCCGCGCGCGGGAGAGGGCCACAAGGTGCACGATGACCTCCGTGTCGCTGGTGGACTGAAAAATCGCCCCGTTTGTGACAAGAGAGGCGCGCAGGGCCATGGCGTTGGTCAGGTTCCCGTTGTGCGCGAGGGCAAAACCGCCCGAGGCCAGGTCTGCGTAGAGCGGCTGCACGTTCCGGCGCGCCCCATCGCCCGTGGTGGCGTAGCGGTTGTGCCCGATGGCCATGTCGCCCTTCAGGCGGTCTATGGTCTGCGCGTCCCCAAAGGCTTCAGAAACCAGGCCCAGGGCCTTTTCGGCCCAGAAGTGCGCGCCGTCATGGGTGATGATCCCGCAGGCCTCCTGCCCCCGGTGCTGGAGCGCGTGGAGGCCCAGCGCGGCCAGGGCCGCTGCGTCCGGGTGGCCCTGGATGCCAAAGACCCCGCACTCGTCGTGAAAGCCGTCACCCATGGTGCGAGGGGAGCATAGACCGGCCCCGCAGGGAAATCCAGGCTTTCTGGCGCGTCATCAGGGCGCTATGCTTTGGCCCAGCGCCGCAGAGGTTCATGACCGTAAACATACAATTCACAAAAATATTTTTTTGGTACAATGAAAAGTAAAATTATCTTACAGCGGGCATGTCAAAACGCGGCGGCGGCCCAAGATCAAAGGGCATGTCCGTTCCTGGCAAAGGATGAGGTGCCGGAACGTTTTCTTCGCCTGTGAGGGAATCAGAAATTTCTTTAAATCTTTCTGTGTTAAATATTGCATATCCAGATGCATCGCCTATGATGGTCATCTGCTCTAATCGCAAGGTGACTGCCGATCGCTCGCCTGGTCCATATGTTGAGTGTCCATAGGCACTTCCATTCCCAACGTGGAATGGAACAGGAGAGTCGAAATTAACATCTAATATAGTATATTCTGGCGCGCTCCCAGGTACATTCTCCACAATATAGGTATCATGAATTCCTCTTTCTGTAAAGCCATCTACACTTATTGATGCATCAGAAAGCTTTATAAAAATTCTCTTTTGTGGTTCAAAGCCAGCCGAACCAACAAGCATGTCAATCAGATTAATAAATGTGCTACAATCACCAATAACTTTTTGACCGCTTTCTATTGTATCCAAATATTCTTGCAATTTAGGAATACCTTCATCACGCCAATCTGTCTCCTCAGCAATAAAATGAGATTTTGCAGTCTTAAAAAGGATATCTAGAGCCTCATCTTCTCTTCCAGACGCCCGGAGTCCGCTGGCCGCAAGGACAGGTTCACGCAGAACGGGCGGCAGATTCTCGGGAGCAATACTTGTTTGAGGGAGCGATCTTGCAAGATTTATAGATCTATAGCGGCCGATTGCAGGGTGTGTCCGATCTGGAAGACGCTCCATGAAGGTCTGGACAGGCCTAGCCCTAAACCAAGAGAACACCTGAGACAAACCCATCGCCGCACACCCAAAGTTCGCTGTCTTTACTCCTCTATTTTCTGCCAGGGATATTAACAAAAATATAATTCTTGCTGGAACTTGAAATATTTGTGTGTCGGCTCGCCCCGGCCTTTGCGAGACATCAGGGCGCTATGCCCTGCCCCAGGGCCTCGGCCACGGTGAAGATGTCCTTGTCCCCCCGGCCGCACAGGTTCATGACCATAATGTGCTCGGGCGGCAGGGTCGGGGCGAGTTTCATCACGTGCGCGAAGGCGTGCGCGGGCTCCAGCGCGGGCAGGATCCCCTCCAGCCGCGCCAGGGCCTGAAAGGCCTCCAGCGCCTCGCCGTCCGTCACGCTCGCGTACTCCACGCGCCCGCTCTCGTGCAAAAACGCGTGCTCCGGCCCAATGCCGGGGTAGTCCAGGCCCGCCGATATAGAGTGCGCCTCGGTGATCTGCCCGTCCGCGTCCTGGAGGAAGCAGCTTTTCATCCCGTGGAGCACCCCCGCGCGGCCGGAGGCAATGCTCGCGGCGGTCTTGCCGCTGTCCACGCCCAGGCCCGCGGCCTCCACGCCCACCAGGCGCACGCCCGGCTCGTCCAGGAAGTCCGCGAATAGGCCCATGGCGTTGGAGCCCCCGCCGATGCACGCGACCAGGGTGTCGGGCCCCTTGCCCTCCCGCTCGGCCAGCTGCGCGCGCGTCTCGCGCCCTATCACGCTCTGGAAGTCCCGCACCATAGCGGGGTACGGGTGCGGGCCGGCCACGGTGCCTATGATGTAAAACGTCTCGCGCGGGTGGGTTACCCAGTCCCGCAGCGCGGCGTTCATCGCGTCTTTCAGGGAGCGGGAGCCATCCTCCACGGCCCGAACCTCCGCGCCCAAAAGGCGCATGCGGAAGACGTTGGGCGCCTGCCGCTCCATGTCCTTCGCGCCCATGTAGATGACGCACGGGACCTTGAACAGGGCGCAGACCGTGGCCGTGGCCACGCCGTGCTGCCCCGCGCCGGTCTCGGCGATGATGCGGGTCTTGCCCATGCGCCGGGCGAGGAGGGCCTGCCCCACGCAGTGATTTATCTTGTGCGCCCCGGTGTGGTTCAGCTCATCCCGCTTGAAGTACACCTTCGCCCCGCCCAGCTCCCTGGTCGTGGCCTTGGCGTAATAGAGGGGGCTGGGCCGGCCGATGTAGTCCCGCGCCAGGGCCTCGTACTCCGCCCAAAACGCGGGGTCTTGTTTCGCCGCCTCCCACGCCTCCTGCACCTCCAGCAGCGGGGCCATCAGCGTCTCGGCCACATACCGCCCGCCCCAGCCCTGGCCGTAGTGCCCCCCGGCGTCGGGCTGGCTTGTGAAGGTGTCATTGCGGAGCATGGTGCTTTATCCTTCATGCGCCCCGCCGTGCGCAAGGCCGCTCCCCCCGGCCAGGCACATGGCGGTGACGAGGCGCACACCGAAGACGCCGCGCAGGGCGTCGTGGATGGCGTCTATGCGGGTGCGCTGGTCCAGGTCCAGCATCCGCCGCACGGCCTTCTCGTCCATGCGGAGCTTGGCCGCGAGGCCCACGTTGGTCAGGCCCGCCCCCCGCATGGCGATGTAGAGGGCCACCTTCGCGGCCTCCAGCGGGTCCAGGTACGCCACCTCTTGCCCCTTTGCGGGCGCTGAGGGGGGCGGGATGTCGTCCCGCGTCTCCATACAGCCCCCGAGCGCGGCCACCATGGCGTCCCGCGCCAGGGCCCGGGCCTCGGCCCGCGTGGCCCCGCCCGTGATGGCCCCCGGAAGGTCCGGGAAGGTCACAACCCACTCCCCGCCCGCCTCGGCCAGGTCATAGGGGTAGGCAAATGTCGTTGCGTTATCCATCGTCCAGGTCCTTTCGTGTGATGCCCAGCTGCTTACACATGGCGGCCAGCAGGCCGGGGCCGATCTCGCCCCTTTTGACCGTGGTCATGCGGTCCCCCAGGTAGACCCGCTCATGCGAGCCCTTGCCCTAGCGGGTTTCTTGATAGTCCAGGCCCCGGGCCTTGGCGAGTTTGCGGAGAAGAGAACGGAAATCTTTGTCATCCATAATCGGATTCCTTTCTTGATTGGATCATATGGTGTGAACATGATGAGTTTTCTCCCTGTGCTTAACGTGCTCCAGAATCGGACATTCCTGTCCGATTGTCAAGCGCCCTGCGCGGCCCCGATGAACGCCCGTATCCGGGCCGGGTCTCTGACGGCCCGGGGGCGCTTGAACATCCCCGCAAAATGGTGCTGTGTGGCCCTATGCGCGCGGCTGTGTTCCTGATGCTGTTCTGTCTGGCCCTGGCCCCACCCGCGCGGGGGAAGGAGCAGGACTTTGCTGATACCTACTACGCCCCCATGACATACGCGAATGTGGCCCTGCTCTACTGGGCTGTAGGTCTGCTGGACACGGCGGATGACCAAGCCGTGGAGGGCTACTTGCGCATACGGGAGTGCCCCCTGTACCAGCGCCTGCGCTCAAACGACATCGCCTGGGCCAAGGTCCGGGAGGACGCGCGGGCATCCATAGCGGCGGCCAAGGTTGCCTTCCCCAAACGCTTGGCCTTGGTCCAGCCTGTCACCCTGGGCCCTTACGACCCGAAGAAACGGGTTTTCGTCCTCAGTACAGATACTGCCATCTGGGGCATGAAGCTCTTTGAGGTGCGGGCCTCGGGCGTCACGGAGATGCTGTGCGATCCCCTGAGGCTAGAGAGTTTTGTTCCCGGCTATTCCCCCATATTTATCTTTGAGCTGGGCCATCCCTTCACCCTCAGAAGGATCCCCGTGACCCTGGATTTTGCCGAGGCTTATCTTTCCGGTGTGGCTGAGGCTTTGGATGCCTTGCCGCCGTCGGAGCGCACTCCGCAGCGTATAGCAGCTTTGCGCCAGGCTTACCTCGTTCTCAAGCTGCGCTTTGTTGCCACAGGGGCAGCGTTCTATAATTCCGGAAAAAGGGGCGCACCGCCCATTCCCCACCTCCTGGCCGTCTTGGAGCGCTATGACCTCTACACAGACCGAGACCTCACCCAGCATTTGTATGGCACAGCCGTACGCCGGGTGGAGCATGGAGACTGAAAAGAGGCCTTGACGGGTTGGGGGAAGGCGCTACACCTGCGCATACCATGATCTTTGTCGCCATAGACACACCAGACCTGGACCGCGCGGTCCACCTGGCGCGCGCTGTGGGGCCCGTCACCGGGGCCCTGAAGGTTGGCCTAGAGCTCTGGGCCGCGCATGGCCCCCGTGGCGTAGAAGCCGTGCGCGCAGCTTGCCCAGGCACCGCTCTGTTCCTGGACCTGAAGCTACACGATATCCCGAACACTGTGGCCGGTGCGGTGCGGGCCCTGGCCCCCCTCGCACCCCGGTACCTCACGCTGCACGCCTCCGGCGGAGCCGCCATGGTGAGAGCGGCCGCGCAGGTCGCCCCGGCGGGCACAACCCTTTTGGCCGTGACAGTCCTGACCTCCCTGGACGCGACGTCTTTGGAGTCTGTTGGGCAGGGCGCGGACTCAGAGGCCCAGGCGCTGCGCCTTGCGCGCCTGGCACAGCGGGCCGGGGCAGGGGGGGCCGTGTGCTCTGCGCGCGAGGCCCGATCCCTGCGCACCGCATTGGGGCCAGATGCCACCCTTATGGTCCCCGGTATTCGCCCTGCCGGGGCAAACGCGGGAGATCAGGCCCGGACGGCCACCCCGCGTGAGGCCCTGGACGCCGGGGCCACGCACCTGGTCGTTGGCCGGCCCATTACGGGGGCCCCCGATCCTGCGGATGCGGCAAACGCCATTTTGGCCTCAATTCCTTCGGAGCAGTGATCTGGGGTGCGGTTTGCGCGCCACGCGTGCCCCCATTATGGTGGCCCGGCGGTGTCTGGGCGGTATCCCAGCGGCGGCGCGGCGGTATCTGTGCGGTAGCAGGGCGGTATCACAGCGGTGGCTGCGCGGTGGCGCGATCCCGGTGGATTTTGGGCGCGCGGGGCCGGTTACGCTTTTGACTATACACCATTTTTCTTCTGGGGGCAAGGAAAAAAATCTGCGGGGCAGTATGGATCTGGGACCTCAATGCGCCAAAAACCGCTCCGCCTCCAGCGCGGCCATGCAGCCCATGCCCGCTGCCGTGATGGCCTGTCGGTAGGTCTTGTCCGCCACGTCCCCCGCCGCGAAAACCCCGGGGACTGCGGTGCACGGTGTGCCCGGCTCCACCACGATGTAGCCCTCGCTGTCTAGGGGAACATGCCCCGCGAAGGGCGCAGTGGCCGGGTCGTGCCCGATGGCCACGAACAGGCCCGTTACGCCCAGAATCTCCCCAGTGGTGAGGCGCACGCCCGTGACGCCGGACGCGTCGCCCACGACCTCCGCCACCTGGGCGTTCCATTTCACCGCGATGTTCTTACGCGCGAACAGCCGGTCTTGCGCAATTTTCTCCGCCCGCAGCGCGTCGCGCCTGTGAATCAGCGTCACGCTCCGGCACAGGCCGGACAGGTACAGCGCCTCCTCCACCGCCGCGTTCCCCCCGCCGACAACGGCGACGTCCTGCCCCCGGAAGAAGAACCCGTCGCAGGTCGCGCACGCGGACACGCCCCGGCCCTTGAACGCCTCCTCGCTCGGCAGGCCCAGCCACCGCGCCTTTGCGCCCGTGGCGATGATGACGGCGTCCGCCGTGTGCGGCCCCACGCGCAGGGGACTTGCGGCAAAGTCCACCGCCTCCACGGCCTCCTCCACCACGCGGGTCCCCACGCGCTCCGCCTGCCCGCGCATCGCGGCCATCAGGTCCGGGCCCGTCACGGCCTCCACAAAGCCGGGGTAGTTCTCCACGTCCGTGGTGGTCATCAGCTGCCCCCCAGGCTCCGGCCCCGTGAGGATGAGGGGGCTAAGCCCCGCCCGCGCGGCGTAGATGGCCGCTGTCCAGCCCGCAGGCCCGGCGCCTATGATGATGAGCCTCTCGTGTGTCACTTTGTATCTTCCTCCTCGTTCATGCGGCGCATCATCAAAAGCACGTCTGCGCGCACATATCCAAGAGCCTGATAGTACGTCTCCAGGTTTGGATTTTCTGCGCGGACTATAAGCTGTACTTTGGGTATATCATAGTGCGCACGCAGCCACTCTTCCGCCGCGTGGACCAGCGCCCGGCCCAGGCCTTGCCCGCGATGGGCGGGCGCGACGGCCAGGTAGTACATCCACCCCCGGTGCCCGTCCCAGCCGACCATGACGGAGCCTATAACCGCCCCCGCCTCCCGCGCCACCAGGATGGTGGAGGATGGCCCGCGCAGGGCCCGCTCTATGTCCGCGATAGGGTCGTTCCACGGGCGGGTGAGGCCGCAGGCCTCCCACAGGGCCGCCAAGGCGGGCCCATCCGCGGCGGCGGCTCCGTCAATCATGCCCCCATCCTTTCTCTGATAACCTCCGCGACTTCCTCCGCGTCATCTAATGGCGCGTAGGCCCAGGTGTCCAGGGCCCCGGAAAAGGGGCGGGCGGCGCCGTGGGCGATGAGGTTCGCGTGGAGGCGCTCCAGCCGGCGCGCGGCTCCTGCTCTGCGCCGGGGCAGGGGCAGGATGTGGACCGGCGTGCCGGTGCTCGCCGCGTCCGAGAGCATGGAGGCGCTGTCCGCCGTGACGACGATGTGGTCCGCCCAGGCCAGCATGCCCAGATAGGGGTTCGGCCCGCACCCGTCGTAGGTATAGGCGGCCTCCAGGGCCACCGGCGGCGTGCGGCGCGAGGGCGTCACCATCAGGCCGTCGGCCCACGGGGCGAGGGCCGACAGGTCCGGCCTAAAGTGAAACGCGCGGCTCGGCCCGCCGAGGCACAGCGCCACGCGCGGGCGGGGCAGGGGCGCAAACAGGTGTGCCCACTCCGCCCCTGCTGGGGCCAGGGTTTGTGGCGTGACGCGGGTCGGCGCGGCAAGGGTCTCCACCACGTTTGGGCCGCTCAGGCCGTCGTGCGCGGGCGCGGCCACGAGGTCAAACAGGGCAGGGGGCACGCGGGGGTTTTGCAGGAAGAGCGTGAATGCCCCCGACATGCGCCTGACATACAGCGCTGCCGCCACGGCTCGGCGGCCTGCGGCGAGCACAAGGTCCGGCCAGGGCGGGGCCAGGGCGTCGCCGGAAAAAGCCCAGGGTGGCAGGTGCGCGAGAGGGGGGGAGAGCCACCGCCACGGCGGGCGGAGGTCCACGCGCTTGACCACGGCCTGCACGCCCAGCGCGGCGGCCACGGCCTCGCACTGCGCCTGCGTCCCCGCCAGGCCCTGCCCGATGATCCAGCACCGCATGGGCGCAGCCTACACCGCCCGTGGGGGCCCTGGCCACGCCGGCTGTGCGCGCTATGGGGTGTAGGCGTTGGGCGCAGCAACGTCGCTGTGGATGGCTTCGGTCGCGGGGGCAGCGTCAAGCACAGGGGCAGCGTACGCGAGATCAAACGTCATGGAGTTGAGAGCACCTGGGCCAAGATGGCGATCCATTACCTTAAACGTTTCAAGTTCCAGCCTAATCATCGTCCCTAATCATCCCTTCTTCAATCAGCTCCGCCAGCGCCCGGTACTCCGTCGTTGGCGACCCGTCGTAGAGAGCCGCTATGATGTCCTTCTTCTCCGCGCTGCCCCGGTCATAGAGGACCGAAAGAATCTTCGCATCGCGGAGCGTCGGACGCTCCTTCTTAATTACAGTTATAAACCCTTTGAGAAAATTTTGCAACCTTCTTGTGTCTCCGTCCACCACGGCCAGGGCCGCGTCCAGGGCCTCCCGCGCGGGGCCAAAGACAAACAGGGGCCGCGCACGCGCGTCTGCGGCGCTCTCCTCCCGCTGCACGCAGCCGTGGTCAAACAGCCACTCCACCTCTCGAATCATGGCGGATTTTGGTATGTCCAGGCGGGCCATAGCCTGGGACTGCGTGGTGCCGGGGTTTGCGGCGATGTCGGCCAGAATAAGCGCCCGGCGGAGGGACGAGGACGGGTCTCCATCCAAGGCCTCCACCAAAAAATCCACAATCGCCGCAGCTTTCGCCCCCCGGCTGGGGGCCTTGCGGCGGGTGTCCAGAGGCGGCGGCGTGGGGGCTGTCATGGGCCAGAGTATACCCGAATCGCCCCAGCGAGTGCAGGGGTGCCTTGCCCTGAGGCCGAGCGTGCGCTCTAGTGTGCCCGTGCCTGTTGCAAGCCCCCCCCGCCCGATTCGCTCCGCTCTGTTTGTGGTCGCGTTTTACGTTCTGACCGCCACCGCGTGTGTGGTGGCCCTGCCCGCGTTGCTGGTCCCCGGCGGACCCCTGGCCGCTGTGCGGGGCTACGCCCGGGCGCTGGCCCTTTTGGAGCGCGCGGTCCTCGGCTTGTCCTATGAGGTCCGGGGCCTGGAGAACCTCCCGCTGGGCGGGTGCATCGTGGCGGCCAAACACTACAGCACGTATGAGACCTTAAAGCTCCACCTCCTTTTGCCCCACCCGGCGATTGTGCTGAAAAGGGAGCTTTTGCGCATCCCCCTGTGGGGCTGGTTCCTCGCGCGGGCGGGGGCCGTGCCCATAGACCGCTCGCGCGGGGTGGACGCCCTGCGCGCGGCGGCGGAGGCGGCGCAGGCGGCGGCAGCGCGGGGGCAGTCCATCGTGATCTTTCCGCAGGGCACGCGTGTGGCCGTGACCGATACGCCAGGACATAAGCCCTATCGCCCCGGCGTGGCCCAGATAGCCGCCGCCACGGGCCTGCCTGTGGTTCCCTTGGCCATGAACTCTGGCGTGTTTTGGCCCCGCGGCCCCTCGGTCAAGCGCGGCGGGGTGGTGGTGTTCCGTTTCCTAGAGCCCTTGCCTGCGGGCCTGTCCAAGCGTGCCCTTATGGCCACGCTGGAAGAGCGTCTGGAGGCCGCATGCGCGGGTCTTGTGCGAGAAGCGCTTGCAGGGGGCAGGGGCGGGGAGTAGGATTGTATACATGTCGCCCGCTAGGAAGGACACAGGTTCTGAAGTGCCGGACGCCCGCTCTCGAAGGAGGGAGATAGGCCGGATGGTGGCCCGGGCGCGGCTGTATGGCCTGTTCGCCCTCATTCTCGCTGCCGTAGGGGCCCTGCTCTTTGCATACGTATACTTCGGTGTCTACGAGGGGGATATACAGGCCTCTGGTGCCGGGTTCAGCCTGATCCTCATTTGTCTTGTCCACTTTGCTCCTGCTGCGGTTCTGGCCTTCCTTGGACGCCTGGAAGACCGGCGGGCCAAGGCCCTCCTCGCCGCTCTGCAGAAGTAGCCACTCCGGGGCATGCGGGGGGTCGGGTGACATACCGTTAGCGATGGTTTAGAGCCTGGACCCGTGCCTCTTACCACTGTCCTTTTTGCTGGCCTGGCCGTTGGCATCCCTTGCCTGGTGGTGGCGCTGGAGCGCGCGCAGGCCCGCGCCTATGGCGTGCCACCGGTGCCAAGCCTGCCCTGGCTCCGGCGCAATGTTGTCAGGGCGCTAAGGCGTCACGCCCCCGCCGCACGGAAAATCGCAGAGCTGGGCAGCGGGTGGGGCGGCCTGGCCTTCGCCCTGGCGCAGGCCTTCCCTGCGGCGCAGGTCACAGGGTTTGAGCTGTCTGGCTTGCCCTATGGGTTCGCGCAAGCCCGCGCAATGATCGGTCCCCCAAGGAACATAAAGTTCAGGAAGGCGGATTTCCTAACGCAAGACCTCTCAGACTATGACGTGGCGGTATGTTATCTCCTGCCCCGTGTTCTGCGCGACGTGCCAGGCCGCCTGCCCGCAGGCTGCCTTCTCGTCGCCGCAGGTTTCCCACTCAAGGGCGTCACCCCACAAGACCAAATCGGCGGACCGCTGTTCTCCGTATACATATACAAAATACCGTCTTAGGGGGGGGAATCCAATGCTCCTAGATCCATGCTTCCTTGCGCTCTATGCGGGTCTGGCCCTGGGCGTTTTGGGGACCGTCGTGGCGCTGGAGGCCGCGCAGCCATACATAGGGCGCGTACCGCCCATTCCTTCGGTCCCCAGGGTGCGCCGGGCGGTCTTGGGTGCTCTGCGTCGCCACTGGTGCAGCACCCCCGCCGGTGCCCGCGTGTGGGAGTTAGGCAGCGGTTGGGGGGGCTTGGCGCTGGCCATCGCGCGGGATTTTCCTGAAGCGCACGTTGTGGGCGTGGAATGCCGGACCTTGCCCTACTGGGTGTCGCGGGCTCGCCTGATTCTGGCCCACGCCCTAGGGCGATGCCGCAACCTGTCCTTTATCCGGGAGGATTTCCGCGCCCTGGAGCTTGCTCCGTGTGCCGCAGCTGTGGGATTCCTCCTTCCTGATGTCTTGCGGGGCCTGCCCGGGCGCTTACCAAAGGGCTGTGTGTTGGTCAGTGCGGTGTTTCCCGTTCCGGGCCTTGTGCCCCTAGACACGCATACGGGGCCCACATTGCGGACCTATGCCTATGCCTATCGGATCGGTTCACCCCTTGAGCAGGCCGCCCAGCCGCCCGTCCCGGTCTAAGGCAAAGAGGTCATCACACCCCCCAATGTGGGCACCGCCGATGAAGATCTGGGGCACGGTGCGCGGCCCGCCCGTGCGCTCAACCATGGCCTCTCGCGCTGCGTCGTTCCCCGTGATGTCGTACTCCGTGAAGGGAACGCTGTAGGAGGTCAAAAGGGTCTTTGCCCGTGCGCAGTAGGGGCAGTGGTTCCAGGTGTAGATCTCAACTTCCGGCATGGTTCGCAACCCTTTCTATACGCCTATGGATTTCAATTTCCCGCAGGTACGCTTCTCGTTCGGCCTCTTTGAGTACCATCGTCCCAGGGCCGACAGACTCAAAGACCTCCCGCCCCAAGGCACCCGGCTCTAGGCCACTTAAGATATGCACCCGGCCCACCCCGGCGGCAAGGGCCCGCGCTGCGTTTTCCAGCTTCACGCGCATCCCCCCTGTGGCCGCGCCGCGCGCTATAAGGCCGGGGATATCCGCGTCTGCGAGGGTGAAGGCCCGCGCGCCGTCTACCAAGACCCCCGACACATTAGACAAAAACAAGAGCTTGTCCGCACCTGCGGCGATGGCCAGATCCGTGGCCACGGTGTCCGCGTTGATGTTCACGGCGGTGCCGTCCGCCGTGGCGGCCAGGCACGCGGTGGCCAGGCAGGGGGCAGCCCTGAACGCGCGGGCGATGTCCCGCCCGCTGGCCCCGGCGATGTCCCCCACAAGGCCAAAGTCATGCGGCTCTTTCGGGCGCAGGCGCACGTCCAGCCAGCCGGGGGGCACGGCGTTGAAGGCCAGGGCTTCCATCCGCGCCTTGGCCATGGCTGCGTGGACCTTCAGGGCGATGCGCCCGCCAATCTCGGCTTGGAGGACCTGTAGAGTCTTGGCGTCCGTCACGCGTCGGCCCTCGCGCTTGACCACCGGCACCCCGGATTTTTCCAGCGCCGCGTCCACCGGCCCGCCGCCACCGTAGACGAGCAGGACCCGTATGCCCCGGAAGATGAGGGCCTTTATGTCGTCCATCAGCGCGGCCAGGGCCGCGTCATCGTCCACCACGTCGCCGGACGCCTTCACGACGAACAGCGCGCCGGCGAACTTGGCCTCATAAAACGCGTTCAGGAAGAAGGGGGGGAGGCTATCGCTGGACATTGTCGCCCCCACCCCTATCCAAAGTCGGCTTCATTTTCAAGATGGCCACAGGGATCATGCCCAGGATCACGCCACCCAGAAGACCGTAAAGCCCCGCAAAGAAAACGAGCCAGCCGTCCGTATCCTCGCGGTTTTTCTTTTCTCGCACAGAGAAAGCATAAAATATGCAAGATGCGGCTTGAATAAAAATCAGAGAAGAGAATATTATCCAGAAAATAGGGGCGCCCATTTTGTCTGGATACTCCGGGTTCTCAAAGTATGTCATTGCAGAAAACAGGAGACCGGCGTGCGGGACAATGAGACCCCACCATGCCTCTATAGCTGCAACAAAAAGAACCCCGGCCATCAAAACCGCAATTCCCAATCCAATACTTCCAGCAGGAATAAGAAAGATAGATAAAAAAGCCATTAAAATTACAAAAATACAAATAGATAATAAAATAACTGATATAGAGCTATATATCCAAAATATGCACGCCCACATAAGAGAGTATCCTGGTTCTGCTTCTCTGATAACGACATGTTGATGGGGCTTTTCCGTTTTTCCCTGTTTTGGCGGATCGGACAAAACGGTGTCTTCCGTAAACTGCTTTGTGTTGTTCCAGAAAGCACGTGCACCGGCGCGCACCCCCAGATTGGGTACAGATATGCGGGACAACGACTCTTTCGCGGCGCGGTGGGCGTTCTTGGGGGTATCCAAGATCTTGGTTTGTGCTTCTGGGGACAACCTGCCCCAAAAAACGGGAAGACCCTTATCCGCGAGATAAACCAGGGCGGTTCCCCAGAACGAACCGGTGACCAGGCTTATGCCTGCGGCCAAGGCTGTCGGCGCGTCCACCGTCTTGGCCAGGCGCGCGCCGGGCGGCAGGGTGGTGGCGAAGGCCACGGGGGCCATGGCCGTGAACGACCCGGCCCAGCCGCCCATGGCCACGGTCAGGGGGAGGCCTATCAGGCCCCAGCCGGACCACAAGGCGTTTCGCCGCTTCAAGATAAGGAACAGGAGGAGCACACAAAGGAAGGTGGACAACGCCCGCCGCCCCTGGGCCTGTTGTTCTGCGGCCTTGTTCGCCGCGCGGCCCTTTTCCACCTCCTCCCGCGTGATGCCGTGGCTTATGCTGTCAAAGGCGGGGGTGAGAGCTTGGCCCTGCGGGTGCTCCAGGCCGGGCCGGTCCGGCACGGGCGTGGGCCCGAGGGGGGGCAGGCCCCGGGCCGCAAGACCAAGAACAATCACTGCGGCAGAGATAAGCACCACGCCGTAGAGGTAGAAAAAGAAGGCTCCCCGCGCATCCCGCTGCGCGTCTAGTGCCCCCGCAAGGCGAGCGCCAAAGATCTTGGACGACGCTCTGCGCGAGATGGGTCCTGGGCTGTGCGAGGTCATGGCCACACCGATCCAAGCGTATCCAGCCCCGCGGTCTCTGGCAAGCCGCACATCAGGTTCATGTTTTGCAGCGCGGCGCCCGCGGCGCCCTTGACCAGGTTGTCCAGGGCACCCTGCGCGATGACGCGGCCCCCTTGCCCCGCTACGAAGGACACGTCGGCGTAGTTGGAGCCGACGACGCTGGCCAGGGCCACGCTGTCCGTGATGCGTACGAAGGGGGCGTCGGCGTACACCGCGCCGGGCTCGGCCACGGGCTCTGCGATATCTATAAACGCGGTGGCAAATATCCCGCGCACAAAGGGGCCCGAGGTGGGCAGGAAGTTGATGCGCTCTGCCGGCGTGGCCGCACCACGGGCGATCTCGGAGATGTGGCGGTGCGTGTTTATGTTGTAGCTGCGCAGGGTCCGCGTGGCGTGGTGCGCGGCGGGTCGCGCCTCCCGCCCCAGGCCGGACGAGCCTGTGATGGCGATGACGTCCGCGTGGGCGATGCGCCCCGCGAAGGGGAACAGGAGCAACTGAACCAAAAGAGCATAGCACCCAGGGTTGGCCACCGTCGTGGCGGCGGCGATGGCCGCGCGCCCCACAATCTCCGGCGCGCCATAAGGGATGCGGCCCAGAAGCTCTGGGTGCGCGTGGGGTCCGTAGTGTTTTTGGTATAGCTCAAGGTCGGGCAAGCGGTAGTCCGCAGACAGGTCAATGACCTTTGTCTTGCCGTGCAGCGCGGCCACGGCCCCTTGCGCGGTCCTGTGCGGCAGGGCCAGGAACACCACGTCGCTGTCGCGCGCCAGGGTGTCGTAGTCGGGGCTTGTGATTCGGTGGGGCAGGGGAGCCAGGTGCGGATAGAGCGCTGCGATGGGCTCCCCCGCGTGCTGGCGGGAGGTCAGGTGCGCGAGGGAGACCTGCGGGTGCGCGCGCAAAAGGCGCAGAAGCTCCAGCCCCGTGAAGCCCGTCACCCCTACGATAGACGCCCGTATGGTGGACATAGAAAAGGGTGTAGCATCACAACAGGAGCGGGGGAAGATGGGTGCGGTGGTGGGTGGTGAGGGTTTCGAACCCCCGGCCCCCTCGGTGTAAACGAGGTGCTCTACCGCTGAGCTAACCACCCGGCCCGCGCCCCAGTATCGCCCGCCTCACGCCATATTTCCACCACAATCGCATGCCATTCTGATGATAGAAACTTTTGTTCTTTTGGCTTTGTGGGGTTGCACAGCCGCTATAGTCCGCCGCCTGGGGTGCCAGGCGGCGGTTTTTTTAGGGCGATGCGCGGGCCAGGACGCAGCTGCGTGCGCAGCCAGGTCCCCTGACGCTTTGCATAGTGCCTTGTGTCTGCCTGGGCCCTGGCCACGGCCTCAGGCTGTCCCAGTTCCCCCCGGATGTGCGCCCGCAGGGGGGCCAGGCCCAGTGCGCGGGCGGAGGGGGGGCCCTCCGGTAGGCGGCCTGCGGCGACATCGGCCTCAAAGCGGGCAGCCTCCGCCCATCCCCCGGCCTCCAGCATGACCAGAAGGCGTGCATCACAGCGGGCGTAGAGCTCGGGCCGCGGGGGCGCGAGAACCGTCACCGCAAAGTGCCAGTGCGGGGGTGGGCCCTCCGGCGGTTCCGTCTGCCAGACGGACAGAGGGCGCCCCGTGGCCTCATGCACCTCCCACGCACGCAGAACCCTGGCCTTGTGCCCCGCGTGCAGGCGTGCGGCCAGGGTCGGGTCACGCCGCCGGACCTCGGCGAAGAAGGCCTCCGGGCCGAGGCGTGTGCGCTCCGCCGCCGCGCAGGCCCGAACCGCCTCCGGTATGTCCGGGATGGGAGCCAGGCCTTCCATAAGAGCCTTGAGATAGAGCCCAGAGCCCCCCACAACGATGGGCACCGCCCCGGCGGCGAGTGCCCACGCTATAGAGGCCAGGGCCATCTCCCGCCAGTGTCCTGCGGAGCAGGGGGGCCCTGCCGGGTCCAGGACGCCATAGAGCGCGTGGGGTGCGGCGGCTAGGTCTTCTGGTGTCGGTTGGGCCGTCAGCACGGGGAGGGCAGCGTAGATCTGGAGCGCGTCGGCGTTGATGATGACTCCCCCCACCTCGCTCGCCATGCGCAGCGCTAAGGCGGACTTCCCCGCGCCCGTGGGGCCGGCGATGACGTGGACGGTCGTCGGCATCTGGGGCGTCATAGCACGCGCGCGGGGGCTGGCCCAGGCGGCGCAAAGGCGCTATGGGGTGTGTCACGCATGCAAACGTTTGTTGTTCTTGAGGGTCTGGAGATTCTGGCCCCTGTGGGTGTCCACCCGGCCGAACGCGCGGGGCCGCAGCGCCTCCTTTTGGACGTCACCTTGGAGGTGGAGCCCCCGGCCGACGACGCTATAGCCCAGGCCGTGGACTATGAGACCCTCGCGCAGGACATCCGATCCCTGGCCGCGCAGAGACACCGGGATCTGCTGGAGACCTTGGCGGCTGAGGTGGCCGCCCTCGCGCGGGCCAACCCCGGCGTGCGCGGCGGGCGCGTGGCGCTGCGCAAGCCTGGCCTCCTGGGCGCACAGGCCGTTGGCGTGGCTGTGGTGTTCTGAGGGGGGGCCTCACCCGTGGGCCTGTCGGTGGCAGGCAGCAGGGATATGCTCGCTGCGCCATAGGTCTGCCAGGGCGGCCACCAGGGCGTCTACGTCTGCAGCTTTGTGCGCCGCAGTGGCCGTGAGGCGCAGGCGCTCCGTACCCCTGGGCACGGTGGGGTAGTTGATGGGCTGGACGTATATCCCGTGCTCGCCCAAGAGACGGTCTGTCACTGCGCGGCAGCAGTTTGGCTCTCCCACGATGAGGGGGACAATATGGCTTGGCCCGTCCATGAAAGGCAGGCCCGCAGCGCGCAGGCCCGCCTTCAGCCGGACCACGTTGGTCCAGAGGCGCTCTCGCTCTGTACCGCTTTGCTGTAAGTGCTCCACAGCGGCCCGCGCAGCGGCCAGGGTCGCTGGGGGCAGGGAGGTCGTGAAGATAAACGGCCCGGCCGCGCTGCGCACGGCGTCCACCAGGACCTCAGAGCCCGCAATATAGCCCCCTTGCGCGCCGTAGGCCTTGCCGAAGGTGCCCTCAATCACGTCAAATGTGGCGCCATCCCGCGACGCGACGCCCGCCCCGCCAGGGCCGTAGATACCCACAGCGTGCACCTCATCCAGATAGGTCAGGGCCCCATAGTGCCGGGCCAGCGCCGCAACCTCGGCCAGGGGGGCGATGTCCCCGTCCATGGAGTACACGCTCTCGCACGCCACGATCTTAGGCGCGTTCACGGGCGCGGCAGCCAGCAGGGCCGCCAAATGGGCCATGTCGTTGTGGCGGAATATCTGCTTTGCGCAGCCTGAATCGCGGATGCCGTGGATCATGGAGGCGTGGTTCCCGGCGTCAGAGAACATTATGCAGCCGGGCAGGAGGCGGCCCAGAGCGGCCAGGGCTCCCTCGTTCGCCACATATCCGCTTGAAAAAACAAGAGCCGCAGCCTTGCCGTGCAGCGCTGCCACAGTGCGCTCCAGGTCCACATGGTGGCGCATGGTGCCAGAAATATTCCGCGTGCCGCCGGCCCCCGCGCCGCTCCGCTCCAGGGCTTCCCGCGCTGCGGCGATGACCTTGGTGTTCTGCCCCATGCCTAGGTAATCGTTGGAGCACCAGACGGTGACCTCCCGCGTGGAGCTGTCTTCGTGCAACAGGGCCCGAGGGAATCGGCCCACCACCCGCTCCAGAGTCGCAAAGCGGCGGTAGCGCCCCTCGGCCTTCAGCGCGGCCAGATAATCTGTGAAATATTTATCGCAGGCCATGGGCGGAGTATACGTCCATGACGGGTCAACATAAAGGGACAGGGCCAAAAATGCTCTTTATGCTTTTTTTTGATGTATAAAACGCGCGCCCAAAAGTGTTTCACGTGAACCACTTTGCGAACGGCTCGCCCCCCGGCGAAAGAAAGCATGCCCCGATCTCACCTTTCGGCGGGGTGAGGCGCGCGCGCGTTTCACGTGAAACACCTCACGCGGACAGGCATATAACAAAATTGGCCAAGACCTCCTCCGCGTGGGCGTTGTCCACCTGGCATGTCCCCGCGCCCGGCGCGCCGTCTCCGCCGTGCTCCAGGCACAGGGCCCCCAGGTCCACATCGTTCGCCTTGGCCTGGAAGAGAGAGCGCCCCAGGGCAAACACGGTATTCTGACGATTCCGGCCCCAGAAGACATGGCACGAGACCCGTATTTCCGGCAGGAGGGCGTAGAGCGCAAAACGCGAGCCCGGCCAAATGACCTCCTCACCGCGCAGGTCCAACACCCCAAGGCCCCCGGGGTGGAGACGGGTGCAGCGGCGAATCTGGGCCTCAAAGTCCGCGCGGTGATCCCAGAGGAACGTCACGCGCTCGCGCATATCCGGGTCTGCCAGGATGGTCTCCACCCGTTCACTGTGCGCCGCAGCCAGCCCCACCAAGCGCTCCATCAGACGGTAGTTAGAGACTGTAAAGTGTCTAAAGCGCCCCAAACCTGTGCGCGGGTCCGCGATGGTGGCCAAAAGGGCCCAACCGCTGGGCTCCAGGATCTCCCCCCGGGCGAAGTCTGCAGCACAAAAACGGTCTGCGGCGGCCACTAGGGCCGGGGCCACGCCGGGGAACGCTCCACCGAAGTGGTCCCACACAACGCGTGCGGCGCTGGGGGCGGACTCGTCACAGACGAGGCGCGCAGGACGGGGGGCCAGGCCCAAGCGCTCCACGTCGCTGGGTTTATTATCAAAGGCCAAGTGCACGCCGGGGACGTACGGGAGGTGGGCCATAATGTCCCCGGCTTCCACGGGCACAAGGCCGTCGCGGACATCCTTAGGGTGGGCGAAAGACACGGACTCCACAGCGCTCCGAGCGGCCAGGAGTGCCGCGCAGGCGATGCCGTCCATGTCACTGCGCGTGAGGAGGCGATAGGTGCGTCCGGGGTCAAGGTCTGGGATCACAACGCGTCCAGTGTCCACGGATTATGCGTCATGCGCAAGGTCTGCCATAACGTCGTCCACCAGGGTGCCGGTGTCTTGAGACAGGGCGCGAACGGAGGCCGCCATGGGGGCGTTCTGGCCGGGGCTGACCAAGAGGGAACCCCCCCCGGCGGCGGCAAGGGCCAAGCCTACGCCGACATAGACCGCAACGCGGGTGCGTTTTTGGAGCATACCTCCAGTATAACACAAAAGTGTTTCACGTGAAACACTTTTGGGCAGAAGGGCTACACCATGCCGATGGCCTCTTTGTATGCCTTGAGAAGAGCGTCCTCCTCCACGCGCTTGGCGTCGTCCTTTTTGCGCAGGGAGACAATTTTGCGGATGGTCGGCCCGTCAAACCCCGCGCCTTTGGCCTCTGCATAGACGTCCTTTATGTCTGCGGCCAGGCCAGCTTTTTCCTCCTCCAAGCGCTCGATGCGCTCAATATAGCTCTTCAGGCGTGCGGCTGTTGCCGTGTCGTGGTGTTGTTCCATGGTGCCCTGGCGTATAAGGGGCAAATAAGGGAGGCGCAAGGGGCATGTACGCCGATTCGCACTGTCATCTGACCATGCTGGACAACCCAGATGCTGCCGTGAGGCAGGCACGGGAAGCTGGGGTGTCCACTATGCTCACAATTTGCACGAACTTTACTGAGGAAGCCGATGATATTGTTGATTTTTCTGTTGCGCATGAGGGCGTATGGTGTGCACTAGGCACACACCCGCACGCGGCTGACACAGACTGCACCGATTCTGGCACCCTTTTACAGCGTCTCTTGAGTACACCAAAGGCGGTAGCTGTGGGAGAAACAGGGCTGGATTTTTATTATAAAAATTCAAATAAAGAATCGCAAAAAATCTCTTTTGCCAAACACATAGAGGCTTCTCTTAAAGCATCACTTCCGCTTGTGATCCATAGCCGCGCCGCAGAAGAGGACACGCTATCGCTGCTACAAAGTGACACATGGCGTGACACGCCACGGGGCGTCATGCACTGCTTCACAGGCTCTGCGGACCTGGCGCGCGCAACGCTGGACCTGGGTCTATACATCGCGTTTTCGGGCATCATCACCTTCAAAAATGCCCAGGCTTTGCGCGACATTGCGGCTTGGGTGCCTGAGGATCGCTTACTGATTGAAACCGATTCGCCATACCTGGCGCCCGTGCCGCACCGGGGCGAGCGCAACGAGCCAGCGTTCATACGCCACACGGCCCAGTGCTTGGCCGACATCCGGGGCGAATCCGTGGAAGCGCTGGCGCAGGCCACACGGGCGAACTTTTTCGCCCTGTTCACAAAGGCTCGCGATTATTTGTCATAATATTAATTATCACCCAAAAAACGATCGCTCCCTACGGTCTTGGAGTCTCCGGACAATCGCTATTGTGCCCACCTGCCGCCGGGCGTTTCTCCTCCTCTGGCCACTCTGCCTCTGCATCGGCCCAAGGGCCGGCCTTCAGGGTGTTTGCGGGCTGGGGCGGCGGCGCGACTTGCACCTCCGGCAAGGCCGGTATACTGCGCGGGAGGCCCAGGGTCGGCAAATAGGGCGTGATGTCTTCCTGCGCTGTGGCACGCATTTCCATACCCTGCCGGGCAAACTCCAGCCTAATTGCATCGGGCAGGCGTCTGTAGGCCTGGGCCATAATAACCATCGTGTGCTGGCTGCGCATTTGGCTCCAGAACAGAGGAATCTCCGGCAGCGCTATAAAAATGGTATCTTGTCCCTTTTGCATGGCAGGCGGGGTTGCCACAGCCATGGGGAAGACGCGCTGCGGGGTTAGTCCAGCGTGGGTATGGTACGGTGCGCCCAGGTCCACCACCATATCCGGCAAGACCCCCATCCGCTCCGCCACATAGGTCCGGGCGGCCTCAGGTGTGGCGATGTCTTCGGGCAGGTTGAAGGACGGGAGGCAGAGAACGCGGGCGTTGCCCTCAAAACGTTGGGGCACCGGCAGGTGCTCCACCTCTGCCATAGCGTGGACCACGCCCTTGGCGTTTTGCGTAAGGGGCAAGACAATAGCCGTGTTCAGCGTTCGTCCCCCCTCGGGCACCACAAAGTCCAAGTCTTGTGAGGCCAGGCCTGCAACCCCACCCTCGGTGCGCCCCTCCTCCACGAATAGAGAGTGGACGGCGCGCAGCGTCCCCGCCGTCCCCGCTGTGCCGATAAAGCGATCGCCCTTTTCTTCCTTAGCGTCCAGCCACTCGCGCAGGCCCTTACGGCCCGTCACCTCCGTCACATGCAATACCAGGGATCCGCGCGTGCGACTCTCTACCGGCAAGCCCAGAAGGGCGAACAGCGCCAAGAGCTGTATCTCCAGTTGTGCGTTTGGCACGAGGCCCACGCTGATAGCGTCCAGGACCCCTTGCGCGTCAAAAGCCCGCAGAGGCCCGCGCGCGTGGAATTTACCAGGCGTGGCCAGGGCTCCGCGTGGCTGCACCGGCCTTGGCGGCGGGTTTACGGCCAGGAACCAAGTCTGTGTGCGTTCCTCGATCTGATCCGGGGCGGGGTACACAAGGGGCCCCTTGGTCAAGACTGCCTCCCCATCGGGTGCCATCAAGAGGTTTGCCGTGCACAGTGCCTGCGTGGGGCTATCCGTTTTTTCGGCCGCCTCCATCACCTCCAGGGGAAAGGACGGGGCCTCTACCATGTGCCCAGACCACCGCCGGTCGTCTATGCTTGCCCCCCGGCGCGGGGCGGCATTCACGATCCCCCGGGCCAGGCCGTCGTGCAGCCAAACAGACAACTGCCCCGTCTCTGCGTCCAGGTGGTAAGGCAAGATGGCCTGCGCCTCCTCAACCCCCCGACTTGCTATGTCCACCAGGGCCCCCGTGCGCTCATTCCGCATGGCGCGGATTGTCACCTGTTGGGGCTTGCCCGGCGCCGTGCGGCGCTCTGTAATGCGCAGACTTCCGCGCTCGGGCAATTTTTGCGCTACGGCCACAAACCCCCCTACCGGCGGGAGAGATAACGCCTGCCCCTCTTCCGTGAACAGGCGCACGGGGGGCTCCTCTCCCGGCATAGAGCCTCCAGGTTCCCACTGCGGGGCGCTGTAGGCCAAGCGCAAGCCCAGAGAGGAGAGTGTGTCGCGCAAATCCGCTGCCGTGAGGGCCGCGTACTCCAGCGCCATATTTTGAGAGCGCGCTTGGGGCCCCATAGAGCGGCGGATAAGAAACTCAGCCGCCCACTTGTGCGGGAGGCGAAACAGGCAGCGGCCCCGCTCTGGCGGGGCCAGCTCTTCCAGGAAAAAACCTGAGCAACCCAGGCCCCTTTCCGGCCGCGCGTGCTCTGAGAACCACACCAGGAAATCTGCATCCAAAAGCTGTTCCGGTTTCGCGTCCGCCGGAGACGGGATGTCCGCAAGGTCCAAGAGTACAAACCCCTCCCGCGGGGCCACATGGTCCTGGACCAAGAGAAAACCCCCGTCGTGCAGCAGGTCCACCGCGTTGGTCAGGGCTTGCTTGGGTGCCGCTGTGTTGTACCGCGCAGCGGAGTAGGCCCTGTGCAAGGCCCCGTCCAAGACCACAGCGTTTAGCGCACCGGGGGCAAAGGGAGGGACGAGGGCCTCGGCACCCACGCCAATAGAAAAGTGCAAGTTGTGCAGGTGGTAAAGCGCCCGGGCCCGATTCAGCAGCCGCCGGTCTGTATCTGTAGCCAAGATACGCATGTCGGGGCGCAAGACCGCGAGAGCGTAGGCCACTGCCCCCTCTCCACAGCCCAGGAGCGCAATCTTAGACCCCTTGGGAAGGAGGAGGTGCGCCGCCAGGGTCCACGCCCGGCCCGCGTCGATAAGGGGCAGACGCTTGAGTTTCTCATGACGCTCATCCAGCGCCGCGCGGGTGAGGGCCGCCGCCTCAGTGGTCCTGACTTGGGTCATCCCGCCTAGGAGTTTGCGTGCATCTGCCACAGCCATAGGCAAAGCATGGTATGACATATCGACCCATTTTGCAAGTCTCGGCGGCGCGAAACCTTCCGGACCTAAGACAAGGAGTAAGAGGCATAAAATACTCTTTAGGTGGGGACCCTAAGCGCGCAGGGTGTGTATGCAATGTGTGTTCCGTTTACGCGCGCGCGATCTGGGCCGGACGGCGGTTGCCCCTGGCGCACACAAGGAGAGCGGCCTGGGCGATGTCGGCCACCCCCTCCTCCACCAAGGTCCAGGCACTCCGATCCGCAAACAGGGCGGCCAGGAGGGCGTTGTTCAGCCCATGGCTGGGCCGCTCTGCGGTGTATGCGGCGAGCATAGGTGTGCCAGCCAGGGCCATGTCCCCCACGGCGTCCAGCAGCTTGTGCCGCGCACACTCATCCGGGGCGCGGAGCCCTTCCGGGTTCAGGGGGCCGGAGTTTCCAAAGACCACGGCGTTTTCCAGGGAGCCCCCCCGGGCCAGACCCGCCGCGCGCATGGCCTCCACCTCGCAGGCGAAGCCGAAGGTTCGGGCAGAGGCCACCTCGGCCCGGAAGGCCGCGGGGGTGAGGGTCAGAGCCGCGTCCTGCCGCCCGATGGCGGGGTGGGCAAAGTCAATGCTGCACGCAAAATGCGCGGCCTCTGCGGGGGCGAGCATAGCGGCTTGCCCTGCTCCGCCCGACACACGCACGGGCTTGCGCACCTGAATGTAACGCCGCGCCGCGCCTTGCCGTGCAAGGCCCACGGTTTCTATGGCCTCCACAAAGGGGGCCGAGGAGCCGTCCATCACAGGGACCTCCGGCCCGTCCAGGTATACCCGTGCGTTGTCCACGCCCACGCCCGCGAGGGCGGCCATCAGGTGCTCCACCGTCCCCACGCGCGCGCGCGTGACCGCATCCTCCAAAACAGTGGACAGGCGCGTGTCCACCACGCGATTCCACAGGGCCGGGACCTCCGCGCCGCCCATGTCTGTGCGGATAAAGATCACCCCGTGATTCACGGGGGCCGGGGCGAGGCGCATGCGCACGCCAGAGCCGCTGTGCAGCCCCACGCCCCTGACCTCCACCGCGCCTTTAAGCGTCGTTTGCATGCCTTTCATCATAGGGCAGCGCCCTGCCCTACCCAAATCACCCTTTGTTGCGCCATGTTGCGGACGCTTTTTGGGGTGCCCCAAAGGTGCGGCCTACTTTTTCTTAAACAGGTTGGCCAGGAACCCGCCGCCGGCGTCGGCCTTGTCCTTGTCCTTATCCGCCGAGCCCTCAAGCATGCCCTGTAGGACTGTAGACCGCATAAGGGGAGCGATCTTGCTCATGGCCAGGGCCTCCCCCTCCCGGATATCCAGGATTTTTTGGCCCTCACTTTCGCAGCCCATGAACAGCTTTGGCAAAAAGGGAATAACCGCTGAGGGCTCCACCTCCAGCGCCTCTTTTATGTCCCCCTCCCGGACTTCGCTCGCGGGGTTTGTCCCGGCCATATTGATGACAAGGCGCAGGACCTTGTCCGCATCGGCACGCAGACTGCGTATTTCTTGTATGAGGGTTCGGCTCAAGCGGAGCGCGGACAAGGCAGGCGTGGAGACCAAAAACAAGCCGTTTGCGCGGACAACGGCTTTTTGCCGAACGGACTCAGGTGCACCGGAGGTGTCCAGGATCACAAGGGGAAACTGGGGCAGGACCATGTCCAAAATGCTCTCCATCTGCCCGTGGGCGATGGCGCGCTCCAGCATCACGTCGCCCCCGCTGGCCAGAACAGAGAGTTTTGGGGAAGCTGCGTGGAACATCCTCTGGAGGTCCTCCGCACTCCCCCTGTTGGACACCCGCGCGGCCTCAGAGAGGGTTGTCGTGGGGTCAAAGCCCATGCCCACGCCCAAAGAAGACCACCCACCAGCCATATCGAGAAGGAGAGTCTTTTGCCCCAGCTTCTCAGCGGCTGTCCAAGCGGCGGCCTGGGCCAGAGCACTTGTCCCCACGCCGCCCTTTGTGCCCAGGAGGACAAGAAGGCGGCTGTCCATCACACCTAAGCGTTCTAGGAGGGCCCGTGCGATGACCTCTGCCAGGGTCTCCACCTTCACGGGATGAACCAAGTAGTCGCTCACTCCCATGGTTATAAGACGGCGATAGAGGGCTACGTCGTTCACAGGGCCCACGACCACGGCAGCGGTCTTTTCCTCACAGCAGCCGGCCAGTTCCCCCAATTTGTCCGTAAACCCTTCGTCTATGTTGTCCGTTTGGACCATCAGCATGTCAGGGGAGGAGTTGCGCTGATACGTCGCAATGGCCGTGTCTGTGTCTCCCTCATGGGCCTCCACGGTGACACGAGCAAAACGCCAATCTTGCGTGAGAGCACGGGCGGCTTCCAAAGTCTCCGCATGGCGAGAGAAGATGGCGACAGAGGCCGTAGGTAAGAGGACGGCGGTCTGATGGCTGGGGGCAGAAGAGGACATGGGAGGGCATCCTACAGCCCTCACGCCGCCATGACAACGCGCCCCTGTCTGGCCCACGGCGCCATCTCTTTTAAGTGTCCTCTCCCCATCCCACAGCGAGGGGCAGAGCATGGCCTAGCCGCACTTCTAGAAGGTCTATGGCTTCCTGAGTCCGAGAGGCGATGTAGCCAGCACGCTCCAGGCGCGCTGCACGCATGGGCAATAGGGAGGCACCGACATAAAACACCCGCTCGCCCTGCCGGAACACAGCGCGGAAGCCCAAGGGGTCCAGTCCGCAGGGCTCCACCGCCACGGCGGACACGGACACCTCCCAATCGGGAGCAACAAAAGGCGCAGAGGCGGCTGCACGAATCTCCAGCATGGTGGAAGTCCCCCCATTCTGCGTAGATACGGATGAAGCCTATGCCTATTTGGGCCGTATGTCAAGAATTATTCGTTTCTTTCGCTAGCGCTGGGCAGGCTTTCACCAATCTCGGTCAGCAAGCGCACAACTTCCTCAGAAACGGGCTCCATCGCGTCCAGCTTTTCCAAGGCTTGGACCCTGTTTCCCTGAGCGTACAGAGCCATGGCATCAAGGCCCAGCCTGTGAATCTGAGCGTGAGGGGCCTCCAGGGCCTGGTAGGCCGACAAACCTCCACACTCAGCTTGCCCCTGCCCGGTGTACCACTTTCCTAGGCGGCATTGCGTGTGGTCCTTCAGTTCCGCCGGGTCCAAAGCTGCTCCACTGACAAGGCTGTCGGCCAACTTGCGCCGCCACACCGCGTGGTCGTATTTTGCCAGACGTGTAAGAACCCCTGCCGTCATGGCCGCGCCCTGAGAAAGGACAGCCATCAAACGCGAAATTTTGTCCCCCAGAAGGCGGAAGCCTTTGACGTTCTCCTCAGTCCCCGCCCTGTTAACGCGGGAGGTCTCCATGATAGAGGCGCAGGCCCGTGCCATCTCGGTGGAGGTCTGGTTCTGCTCCTTCAGTGCCCCTGCGATGTCGTGCATACGGGTGGTAACCTGTCCGGCATATCCCTCTATCTCCTCCATGCGCGCGCCCACCTCTTGGCTCACCTTGCGCCCGCTCTCCACAGAGCGGTTAACGGCCTGCATCGAGGCGGCTATGTCCTGGATCGCGGCTACAAACTCACGGATTATATCCCCAATTTCCTGTGTGGCCCGGCTGGTTTCGTTGGACAGGCCCTTCACCTCGCTGGCCACAACGGCAAAGCCCCGCCCGGCCTCTCCTGCGCGGGCGGCCTCTATGGTGGCGTTCAGGGCCAGGAGATTGGTTTGTTCCGCGATGTTTTGGATGCGGGAGATAATCCCTTCCATTTGTTTGCAAGACTCAGACAGGCGATCTGCCTCTCCTGCAGTCTGGGCCACCGTGGCGTGGATGGAGCCCATAGCCTCTATGGCTTCCCGGGCGACCGCCCCACCGCTGACGCTGGCCTCTCGCGTCTGCTCAGAAGAGTCCAGTGCGCTTTGGGTGTTGTCCGTGATGGTCCCTATGGTGGCGGTCATCTCCTCCACCGCGCCCGCGATGGCGTTGACACCAGAATCCACGTTGCGCGTGGCCTCGATGGCCTTAAGAGCCGCTAGGAAGATGTGATTGGCCTCCAAGGAAACGCTAACGGCAGCGTCAATCATTTCCTGTGTTGAGGCCGCGCGGGACCCACTTGCCATGATTCTAGTGTCCCCCTCCTGACGTGACGAACGCCCAGGCCCAGTGTCGCCTTTTAGGTGTAGACATGCAACCCTACATTCATGAGTAAGCGCCCCATGCCCTATACAAGGCGGGGTGGCAACAGTACCATGCGTGGGCCTCCCACAGTTCCTCAGCCCGCCCAGAAAGGCCGCCCATGATTCCACAGCGCACAAACAGCCGCACTTCTGCGCCCGCGGCTGTGTCCGGAGCGGACAGCATGGCACAGCTGGGCGTGCTCCTTGGGGGGACTGTCACGACGCTTGTGATTTGCTTGGCCCTGGCCCTGTTCCTGGATGGGGTTCTGCGTGCAGAAAAAGTTGTCGCGCGGGATGCAGCCCTGTCCAGGGTGACGCAAAGTTTAGAAATAGCGGAGGGCGCTCTGCGCACCGCTGCGACCCTTCTGCGCTCCGGGCAAGAAATGGAGGGTCTACCCCCACCCAAGAGTTTTGATCACCTCCTCCTCGCGCGCGAGGATCGCCCCGGGATATGGACTTTTGAGGACATTTACGTCTACCCCGCTCCTGAGAGCGAGCGCGGGGTGCGCTGGACACCCCCTACGGACTTTGGCCGTTGGGCTCGCCATGTCCAGCTTACTGAAACGTCACACGTCCATGTCTTTTCTGAGTTTCCGGGTCTCGAGGCCCCTCTACAGAGAGGCGGGGCAGACCTTCCCTTTGTGATGGTCCATGCCTTAGGAACGGAAGAAACAAACTCGATTCTCCTGATAGGCCTAACGCGCTTTTCCACCCTCCTGGGGGAGCGTGCCCCTGGCGGCATTGCAGTGTCCTTGGTCATGCAGGACGGACAGCAAGATCCTCGCACACCGCTCTATGCCCATGGAGGCGTCCAGAGCAAAGGTGAAGGCGCTGCATTCCACCTGTCTGCTGCAGGGCGCGTATGGGAAGTTAGGGTAGAGCCTGACCTGGGTTCTGGGGCCCACTTTCTGACCTATTTGCCCCTCTACGCTGGAGGGGCTGGTGCATTTATCACCCTCCTTCTCCTCTTTTTTGTCCGGCTACAGGGGCAGGCCGCCCGTCGCTTGGCTCAGGCCAACAGATCGCTGGAGAACAAGAACACCCAGATGGAACGCGCCTTGGTCGCGCGTGAGCAGGCGACGGAGGCCTTGCGCAAGGCAGAGGAAGAAAACCGCTCCATCATAAACTCTGTAAGTGATGTTATTTTTGAGATAGATAGGCAAGGACACCTCCTGTTCCTCAACGCAGCCTGGCGGGTCGTGACGGGCACGGAGCCTGATGACGCTCTGCAGACAGAGCTCTTTGCTTTTTTGCCCGAGAGAGATCAGCGTCGGGCCCATGCGGCCCTGTTTGCTCTTATGAGTGGGGATACAGAAGACACCCCAGACACACAGCGCCTTATGACTGGCCTCCGCACTGCGGGGGGCACTTTCCGCTCTGTGGAAATGACGCTGCGCCGAATAGAACAGGGCAGAGCGGCTCCACCACGGATTGTGGGCACAATGACGGATGTGGAGGAGAGGGCGCAAGCCCAGGCGGCCCTTATAGAGGCCGAAAAGAAATTCCGTGCGATTGTGGAAAACGCGGCAGGCGGAATATACCAGATGACGCGCGAAGGGCTGTATATCAGCGCGAACCCGGCCCTGGCCCGCATTCTGGGTTACGACAGTCCTCAGGACCTGATGCGCAACGTGAAGAACGCTCACCGGGCGGTTTATGCTGACCCTGCGTCCCGTGCTGCCTTTATCAAGACCCTTGAGGAACGGGGCCAGGCCCACGCGCCGGAGGTAGAGGTCGTCCGGAAGGACGGGACTCACATCTGGGTGAGTGAGAACGCCAGGGCGGTCCGGGACCAAGAGAACGACAGGCGGGCCATTCTGTACTACGAGGGCTCCCTGGAAGACGTGACGGCCCGCCGGGCGGCGGAGCGTGCGCTGCGTGAGGCCAAGCTGGCCTCCGAGGCTGCCAACAGATCTAAGACAGAGTTCTTAGCGAACATGAGTCATGAGCTGCGCACCCCCCTGAACGCCATCATAGGCTTTGGAGAGATTATCCGGGGTGAGGCACTGGGGCCCATCGGCTCTCCTGAGTACAAAGAGTACGCAGCAGAAATTCACGAAAGTGGGCGGCGCCTTATGACCGTCATAAACGAGATTTTGGATATCTCCCGCATTGAGGCTGGAGAGCGTCACCTGTCCGAGGCCGCGTTGGACCTGGCCATCGTGGCAAAGAGTGTCTGTGTGGCCGTGGCTCTGCGGGCAGAGGAGGCCGGCGTGCGCCTTGTGAACGCAGTCTCTGGACCCCTGCCCTTCATCGGCGAGGAGCGAGCCCTGAAGCAGATGCTCTTGAATCTCCTGTCTAACGCCATCAAGTTCACCCCCGCCGGAGGACAAGTCCGCCTGGAGGCTCGGCGGATAGAGGGCGGCGGCCTGACCCTGTCTGTGACGGACACGGGTATAGGGATGGACCCCGAGGAGGCCCAAAAAGCTTTGACCCCCTTCGGGCAGGTGGAGAGCGCCCTCAACCGAGAGGGGTCTGGCACCGGCCTGGGCCTCACCCTGGTCCAGGCCCTCGCTCGCCTGCACGGTGCCGAAATCGCCATCGTTTCCCAAAAGGGCATCGGCACGACCGTCACCCTCACATTTCCCCCGGAACGGGTGGGGAGTGAAGGATAGCGGCGGTGCCAGGGGCCTAGACAGCCCGGAGACGGCCCGCCACAGAGTGTATCTGCCCCGCGATGTCGGCCAGGGCCTTCGCAGCAGCCATCTGGGCCGCGCTGGGCCCCTCCTGCGCGAGAGCAGTGGCGGCGTGCTGCGCCCGCAGCTGCGCTGCATCCTCCCGGCTCTTTCTGGCCTCCTCCGCCAGCATAAGCGCGGCCAAAACAAGAGGTTGCACCTCCCCGGACGCCGCGCCGGAGCCCACAATCTCCCGCACCAGGGCGTCCACCTCTTCAGCCAGCGCCCCCACTGACCCCTCCTGCCCCTTTGGGCATGAGACGGCGTAGGTCCGCCCGTTTATGGTCAGGTTCAGCGCGGTCATGCCTGTGTGTCCTCGCCCAGAACGCCCTCAATACCCTGTATCGCACGGTCCAGCGCCGCCACGGCCTCTGCCCGGGCATCCGCCGAAGCGGCCTGGCCGGGGACCACCGCTGGCCCCCCAAACATATCTCTCTGTGTGCCCTTTATGGCCCCCTGCGCGTGCGCCGTTGCGCCCTCCAGCGCCGCCACAGCACCCCGCACGGCCTCTACAGCCTCAACCAGCGCGGCATCACCATCCATGTGGACAACTTAGCCGCCCGGCCCGCGCCCGGTCAAGACGCAAGAGCGGACGCCTTGGCCACCTGCCGGTCTATCATAAGAAGGTCCGCTTCGCGCGAGAGCCTGTGGTCCCCGTCCTCAATCAGGATGAGCCGCGGCGCGGCCTTTGGAAAGGCCCGGCGGATTTTTTCTGCGGTGCGCCACGGCACCACGGCATCCGCCCGCCCCTGGAACATCGTGATGGGCGTAGCCAGGTCGTGCGTGCGCTCCAGAAGCATGTGCCCCCGCGCTTCGTCCAACAGGGCCTTTGTATATGTGTTGCCCATGAAGGTGCACTTTCCGTCCTTGTCCAGCGCCGCCTTCCGCGGGGCGTCCAGCTTGTCCAGGACCCCCCACTGCGAAAAGTCCGGCGCGGCGGCGATGGTCACCACGGCCCGCACGCGTGGCTCTGACAACGCCAAAAGCAGCGCCACCCAGCCTCCCATGGAGGAACCGATGAGGGTCAGCGGCCTCCCCTCCGTCGCGTGCTCCACCACGGCCCGCGCGTCCGCGAGCCACGCGCCCAGCGTCCCGTCCGCGAATCGCCCGCCCGATAGGCCGGTCCCGGAGTAGTCAAACCTGAGGAACCCCTGCCCCCGCTGCGCGCAGGCCTGCTCCAGGTGCGTGGCCTTCGCCCCCGCCATGTCCGAGGCGTAGCCCGAAAGGAACACCGCCGTGGCGAGGTTTTGATTGCGCGGCGGCGTGTAGCGGTACGCCAGGCGCGGCAGGCCGCCCCCCCGCTCCAGGTGCCGCACCGCCGCGCCCGCCGCCGTGCCCATATCTTGTGCCACGCTCGCCATGCGCCACACTCTACCTTAAGTTTTGGGATAGGGATAGGGGGGTTAGGCGTTCAGGTGTGGGCCGGCGGCAGGTTTTGCGTCAAGAACGCCGGGGGTAAAGGTGACCTCTACCTTTATGGGGTCCTTTGCGTTTAGAACATCTGCAAATGTGGGCGCAAGGCCGCCGGGCTCTGGCTTCCCAAGAGCGCCCAGGTCAACTTTTATTGGTTGGGATGGAGTCGCAGCCGCTTCAGCCTCCGCAGGGGCCGCGGACTCCGCCGCGGGTGCTGCGGCCTCTGCTGCGGGTGCTGGGTCCGACTTAGCGCCTATATCCCAGTCTACGTTCAGTTTCTTGGCGAAGTTTGCTTTTACCTCACCAACTTTATAGGGGCGACGTGTTTTTTTATCATAAAAAACCCAATCATTTGCCAGTCTAGCTCTCTGGCTCACGCAATCGGCGGCTATAGCGTTATCTGGTCTTCTCAAAAACTGTCCAGCTGTACCGGCCCCCATAAAGTGTGCCAGATAGACATCCACCACATCCGGATTATGCACACCGGCGCTGCGCAAGTGATTTATATTCTGTTGCCTGAGTTTCAGAAGGCCTACTGTAGACGTGGCCACGTCCGCGCGCGCCTCAAGAGACACGCCCGGCATAACTTCCTGCCATGTGCCTTTAATAAACTGCCCTATACCATAGGCACTACTCAACCTTTCGCCCGTTTTAGGGTCTATAGGTCGGGCCGTTGGCCTGAAATTGCTTTCAACTTTAACTATACTTAATATGTCATTTTTTGCCCTAGCTATTGCTTTGGGAGATTGTCCCGCCATCTCGCGGTCAATTGTTGCAAGTATTTTCTGTTTAACGGCATCTTTGCTCGCATTTAATTCCGGTTCTGCTATCTTCTTCCATTCTGCATACACGCCGCCCAGGGCGTTTTGGTCAAAATTCGTTCCAAATGTGCGGTTAAAGGTTCCCGTCAGGTCGCGCAGCCAACCCTGGACACCGCCTTCGCCGAGTCCAAACCCCTCCGGTCCGCGCACCCCGTTCTCTAGGTCAAAGAGGTAGGTGAAGGCGTCCTGTATAAAAGAAGTTGCGCTGTCTTGATCGGCCCGAATTATTTCTGATATAATTGCAAAGATATAAGCCTCACTTGGTTCCCGTCTTCTGTCTTTTGGGGCGCCCATGACATCGTCTGGCCCAACAAGAGCGCTGGAACCGCCAGCCGCACGAAAATCTTTTGAGAAACCCATCCCACACCTCCCTCATGCAGGCCCCTTTTCGGGACTCTTACTTCTACTACACCCCCATTGTAGTGGGGGGCGCGGGTGCGTGTCAAATTTTGGCCAGGGCCTGCTCCACGATGTCGGCGCGGTTGAGGGTGTAGATGTGCGCGTGCGCGGCCCCCTGGGCCCTAAGGTCGCGGATCTGGGCGGCCAGGACGGCGGCTGGGCCTTCGGCGGCGAGGCGGGCCTCCAGGTCGGCGGGCACGCGGGCGCGGCACTTTGCGGCAAATCGGGCCATGGCGGGGAAGTCGTGGACGGGCAGGAGGCCGGGGACGATGGGCACGGCGACGCCTGCCGCGCGGGCGCGGTCCACCAGGGCCCAGTAGTCCGCGTTGTCAAAGAAGAACTGCGTCACGGCGCGCTCCGCCCCGGCGGCGACCTTGGCCTTTAGGGTCTCTATGTCCTCGGCCGCGTCGGCGGCGTCGGGGTGGACCTCTGGGTACGCGGCCACGGAGATCTCAAAATCGTGCACATCCCTCAGGGCGGCGATAAACTGCGCCGTGCTGCGGAAGTACTGGGGTCCGGCGAAGTCCGCGAAGGTGCGCCCCGGGGGCAGGTCCCCGCGCAGGGCCAGGATGTGCCGCACCCCCCTGCCCCACAGGTCTTGCGCATAGGCCAACAGCGCCTCGCGGGGTGTGGTGAGGTAGGTCAGGTGAGCGGCCACGGGGACGCCCGTGCGCGCGGCGACCGTCGCAGCGGTGGCCAGAGTGCCGTCCTTTGTCGTGCCCCCCGCGCCGTAGGTGACGGTGAAGAGCGCGGGATTCAGGACTGCGAGGCGCGGGAGGGCTGCCTCCAGGGCGGCGGTGGCCTGGGGCGTCTTGGGGGGGAACAGCTCAAAAGAAAAGCGCATGGGGCTACCTACACGCCCCCGCAGCCGCTTGGCAACAAGCACCTTGGCCCAGGGCGCTCCTTAGGCTACGATAGGCGCTCATGGCGATTCAGCAACCTAGCAAGGGGAAGGACGGCGCGCCGCCCAAGGGCGGGGGCGGGGCGACGGCCCTTTTGACCGCGCGGCCAAAGGCCAAGACGTACGACCTTAGCCAGATCACGGTCCTTTTGGTGGAGGACTCGCCCTCTATGCAAGGTATATTGACCTCCATGCTCCGGGCCTTTGGTGTGCATGATGTCCTGGCGGCTAACAGCGCTCTGGATGCCCAGGGCCTCGTCACCTTCACGCAGTCCCGGAAGAAGGGTTCAGACGTCCGGGCGATCGACATTGTCCTGACGGACTATATGATGCCCGACGGAACGGGGCTGGACCTTGTGGACTGGATCCGGTCCCACAAGGACGAGGAGATTCACTTCCTGCCCATCATCATCATCAGCGCGCATACCACGGGGCAGATTGTCCGGCAGGCGCGCGACCATGGGGCGAATGAGGCCCTGGTAAAGCCCATTGCGGGGGGGAATCTGGCCGCGCGCATCTTGAACCTCATAGACAACCCTCGGCCCTTCGTCCGCGCGCCGGGCTTCTTTGGCCCGGACCGGCGCCGCAAGGACCTACACTTTCAGGGTCCGGACCGGCGGGTGATGCCTGCAGAACTGATAAAGGTGCGCCATGAGCAACTCTAAAACGCCCGCCCTGGTGGAGGTTCTTCACCGCGTGAACCGCCTAAAGCTCCGCGTGGGGGGTAGCCTTACGGACCCCACGCCGGGCCAGATTGACCCGAAGGCGATTGAGGCGGCGGACGCTGTGGTGGCCCAGGCCGTGGTGGAGGGCAAAGAGCGCCTGGCGGAGGTGATAGACCGCCTGACCAAGGCCTGGATAACCCTGCGGGACATGCCCGCTGGTGCGCCGGAGGACAAAGCGCGCGAGGCACGAAGCGCGGTATTCTTTCTCGCGCATGAGATCAAGGACATGGCGGCCCTGTGCGGCTATGACCTTATTGCAGAGTTTGCGGAGAGCCTGCGGGACTACATAGATCGCGCGACTTTGGACATGGATGCGCGGCGCGTTATTGTTCAGGCCCACGTAGATACTCTGGCTGCTGCCCTGCGTGCAGGAGTGGTCGGCGGCGGAGACGCTATGGCGCAGCAGCTCAAGGCTGCGATTCGCGCGGCGATAGAAAAATACCGCTAGATTGCCCGGACAGACGTTAGGCTGCATGCGCCCACAAGGCGCCCTTTATGCCTGCCAGCATCGCGGTGTGGGCCGCCAACTCTTCGGCAGAAGGTGCATGGTGCCGAGCCGGGCGTACAGGGCGCTGGAGCGGCGTCAACCCTCCACCGGCGGAACCTGCACCCTGCTCCCCTCCGCTCTCGTCTTCTTGTGCGAGGTTCAGGCCGTGCTGCCGCCCACCCAGAAGCTCCAGGTACACTTCGGCCAGCAACTGCGAGTCGAGCAGCGCCCCGTGGTAGTCCCGTGCCGTCGCGTCTATCCCAAAACGGCGGCACAGAGCGTCCAGATTCGCCGGGGAGCCGGGGAACTTCCGCCGTGCCATGTCCAGGGTGTCCACAACCCGTGATGCCTCTAGTCCCGGGTGTCCCACGGCCTTTAGCTCGCAATTCAAAAAGCCCATATCAAAAGCGGCATTGTGGATGACCAACCGCGCGTCACCGATAAAGTCCAAAAAGTCCGTATAAACCTGCGCGAAAAAGGGCTTTTCTGCCAAAAACGCGTTCGTCAGGCCGTGCACTGCTACGGCCTCTGGCGGCACGGTGCGCTGGGGATTCATGTATAGCTGGAGCGAGCGGCCCGTGGCGATGTGTCCTTCCAGTTCCACTGCCCCCACCTCCACCAGGCGGTGGCCGTCAGAGGGGCTCATCCCCGTGGTCTCTGTGTCTAGGACAACCTCACGCATAGGGGCAATACTATGCCCCACTGGCCCAGCTGGCGCAACATGGCCGCGATGGTGCAGCACGAACGGCGCCCCCCTGCGCGACATCCTGGGCGCGGCCCTTGAAGACAAGACCAAAAAAGGCCAATATTACCATCCCGGCGTGTGCCGAGGTGTGACAAGGAGGCCCCTGAGTGTCCAGCGCTGCAGAAGAAATCAAAACCACCTCCCACCAGCTGCGCGGTGGCATCGCCGCGGCCCTGGCCGACCCCGCGCTGCCGCGCTTGTCAGACGACGACGAGGTTCTGCTGAAGTTCCACGGCTCCTACCAGGGCTATAACCGCGACACGGCCACGGCCCGCAAAAAGCAAAAGCTGGACAAGGAATGGGAGTTCATGGTCCGCGTGAAGCTCCCCGGTGGTCGCATGACCCCGTCGCAGTATCTGGCCCTGGACGCCCTCGCGGACCCGCACAGCAACGGGAGCCTGCGCATCACCTCCCGCCAAGGGGTGCAGTTCCACTGCGTAAGGAAGGGGAATCTCAAGCCCCTCATCGCGGGGATAAACGCCGCCATGATAACCACTTTTGGCGCGTGCGGGGACGTGGTGCGCAACGTAACCTGCTTCGCTCCGGCCAGAACGCCTGTGAACGCCGCTATGGAGACTCTGGCGCAGGCGCTGCACGCCGCGACCCTGCCCCGCTCCACCGCGTACCACGAGATTTGGGCCGACGGGGTCAAGCAGGACATCGTGGAGGAGCCGCTGTACAAGGACGCCTACCTCACGCGCAAGTTCAAGATCGGCATCGCCGCGCCTGACGACAACACCATAGACGTCCTGACCAACGACCTGGGCCTCTTGGCCCGCGTGGAGGGCGGGGGGATACAGGGCTACACCCTGTGCCTAGGCGGCGGGTTCGGCTGTAAACACAACAAGCCCGAGACCTACCCCCGCATGGCCACGCCCATCGCCTTTGCAACGCCAGATCGTGTGGTAGAGGCTGCCCTGGCCGTCGTGGCCCTCCTGCGCGACCACGGGGACCGAGAAAACCGCCAGCACGCCCGCCTGAAGTACGTGGTGGAGGAGAGGGGACCAGAGTGGATCAAGGCCATCCTAGACTCTTACCTGGACACGCCCCTCGCACCTCCGCCGCCCCTACCGCGCATAGAGGTGGCAGACCACTTTTGTTGGCACGACCAAGGCGATGGCCTGCTTTATTTTGGTTTGCCCGTCACCAGTGGGCGCATCAAGGGCGCAACGCGCGCCGCCATCCGGGAGCTCGTAGAGCGCTTTCACACGCCACTTATTGCCATGCCCACGGAGGATCTTATCTTCTCCGACATTGCGCCTGAGGATCAGGCTGCCGTAGAAGACGTTTTCCGCGCCCACGGCATACCGCTAGCCGCAGACCACGCCCCCGTGGATCTGCACGCTATGAGCTGTGTGGCCCTGCCCACCTGCGGCAAGGCCCTGACGGAGGGCGAAAGGGCGCGAGAGCCCATCATCGCCGCCATAAAGGCGGAGATGGAGCGGCATGGCCTGGCGCGCGAAAAACTCTCCGTACGCATCACCGGCTGCCCAAACGGTTGCTCTCGCCCCTATACGGGTGACATCGGTATCGTGGGCCGGGCACCGGGCATGTATGCCGTGTACGTCGGTGGAGATTTTTCCGGCACACGCCTTTCATACCGCGTGGCGGACAAGGTGCAGGTTGACTACATCGCTTCCTTTCTCTCGCCCTTTTTTGCCGCCTTCGCAAAGGACAGGCTCGACGGGGAAGGCTTCGGGGACTTCTGCCACCGCGTCGGGCCCCTCACCCGCGACACTCTGGCTGCGCGCGGTGCGGGTTCGTGACAGAGCACGAGACAGAGGCCCTGTGCGCGGCGGTGGGGCTGAGGCTGACCCGGCCCCGGCGGGTCCTCCTGCGCGTGCTGCGCGAGGCCACAGACCACCCCTCTGCGGACCAAATCTTCGCCCGCGCCCGCGCTCACGACCCCGCCATCGCCTTGGGCACAGTCTACCGCAACCTGGGCATCCTTGAGGAGGCAGGGATCGTCACCCGGCACGCCTTTGGTGAGGGCTACGCCCGTTACGAGCTGGCCACGCAGCAGCACGGGCACATCATTGACCGCGACAGCGGTACAGTGGTGGAATTCACAGACCCCGCCCTGGAGACCACACTCCAGGCCATAGCCCAGGCGCGCGGCTTTCGCCTGGCAGACTACCACGTCAAACTCTGGGGGGAGCGGGAATAGGCGCGCCCTGGATCTGCCCAGGCTCAGGACGGGCCTCTCTCAAGTGCTCCAGCACCGCCAGAGCATCCGCCCACGCTGCGGGCTTGCCCTGCGCCGGCGTACGCAGGAGATACGCCGGGTGGTACGTCACCCGCACCGGCACACCCCCCGGCCCCGCGTGCCACCGGCCCCGCAGGCGCGATATGGGGTCCGCGAGGCCCAGCAGCGCCGCGGCCGCGACCTTCCCGCACGCCAGGACCACCCGCGGCGCGGCCAGCTCTATGTGCCGCAGCAGTATCGGCCGGCACGCCTCCACCTCCCCCTCCGTGGGCGTCCGGTTCCCCGGCGGGCGCCACAGCACCGCGTTCGTGATATAGACATCCCGCGCCCGGCTCCACCCCGCCGCGCCCAGCACCCGGTCCAGCAGCCGCCCGCTCTCCCCCACGAACGGGAGGCCCGCCCGGTCCTCCTC
>JAERIN010000060.1 GCA_016757515.1 Alphaproteobacteria bacterium | reverse complement strand
GGGGATTCGCGCTCGCACCGGGCGGCAATCCGCCCCCGGATCAGCCGCAGATAGCGGTTGACTGTGTTCCTATTCAGGCCCGTCATCCGGGCCGCCTGCGTGGCCGTGAGGTCCACCGAAAAGCACTTCACCAGAGCCCGAAACTGGCGCTCAGAAAGTTTGGAACTTTTGCAGTAGCGATTCTTCATGTCATTCCTAGCTTATAGGGGCCTGATCGCCCCTCATCTAGTCATGACCCCTTAAGGTTTTGTGCATTATCTTGTGTAAAAAATTTTAATTCGCAGATTCAAAAGCCACCAGAGGCGAGTGCGCCACGTACAGGCCTTGAGTAGCGTCGCGCCGACTCCTTTGGCCCTATCCCGCCAGGGCCTTCAGCGCGGCGCGGATGAGGGTGCCGGCGTCGTCCCCTTGCGCCTTGGCCACGGCGGCAAAGGCCTCGGCACGGCCATAGCCCAGGTTCACCAGAGCGCTGACGGCCTCGGCCTGGATGCCGGAGTCTCTGCGCGCAGGCTCCGCGCCCGCCAGGGCCGGCATAGGAGCCTTGTCCCTCAGTTCTGTGACGATCCGACGGGCGATCTTGGGGCCCACGCCCTCCGCGCGACGCAAAGCGCCATCGTCCCCCGCCGCGATGGCCAGGGCTAGGTCATCCGGGGGCAGCGCGGACAAAAGGGCCAGCGCCCCGCGCGCGCCCACGCCCTGCACGGCGGTCAGGCGGCGAAACCACCCTTGCTCCACCGCGTCCGCAAAGCCATAAAGGTGGAAGGCGTCCTCCCGCACCAGGGTGTCTATGAGCAGGGATACCGCGCCCTGGGCCTTGGCCAGAGTCCGGCGGGAGGCAAACACGCGGTAGCCGACCCCGTGGACGTCCAGGATGAGGTGGTCCGCAAACGCAGCGCCCACAACGCCGGTGAGCTTGGCGATCATGGTGCGAGCGCCCCCGCGAGGCGCGCACGGCGGGCGGTGGCGGCCTCCAGGCGCGCGCGGATGTCCGCCACAACCTCCGCCGGCGCTTTGGCCGTGAAGTCCGCGCTGGCCAGTTTGGCGTCCAGGCCTTTGATCTCCTTATCCAATTTCGCGACCTCCCCGGCCAGGCGCGCGCCCTCCGCCGCCGGGTCAATCAAATCCCCCAAGGGCAGTACGAGAGTCGCATCGCGCACGACAAAGCGTACAGCATTACCTTCTGGCACTTCGTCCGCTTCGGCCACAAAGTAAACCTCTGACAAGTTGGCCATACGCATAACGCTCTCTACAAGGTCACATACAGGTTCGCGCAATTGGCTATTTTTTCCAACGATATAGAGAGCAATATACGCTCTATCTGAGATGTTCATATCCTTGCGCAGTGTGCGCACAGCACCGATGGCTTCTATGACTCCCTGGACCTCGGCCACGGCGGCGTCGTCGCGCGCCCGCGGGACGGGCCACACTTGCGCGGCCAAAAGGCCACGCCCGCCCAAGCGCTCATACAGTTCTTCCGCGATAAACGGCATGAAAGGATTTAAGAGCTTCAGGATTTCGCCCAGCACAAAACCCGTTGTGCGCGATGCGGGCGCGTCCTTCGCAAATTCCAGGTACCAGTCACAGAACGTGTGCCACACAAAGTGGTAGAGCGCGTCCGCCGCCGCGTTGAACTGGTAGGCCTCCAACGCGCCCTCTACTGCGTCCCGCGCAGCATCCAATTCTGAAACAATCCAGCGGGATAGCGCTGTATCTTCATCCGGGGCATCGCATAGAGCAACCCCGTGCATCTGCGCGAAGCGCGCCGCATTCCACAGCTTTGTGACAAAGTTGCGATACCCCGCCACGCGTCGCTCGGCAAGGCGTATATCCCGCCCCTGCGCCGCCATGGCGGCCAAGGTAAAACGCAGGGCGTCTGCGCCATATCTGTCGCACAAATCAAGGGGATCAATGACGTTTCCCTTGGTCTTGGACATTTTCTGTCCAGCCGCGTCGCGGACCAAGGCATGGACATAAACGTCGCGGAAGGGAACCTTGCCTGTTAGGTGCAGGCCCATCATCATCATCCGGGCTACCCAGAAAAAAATGATGTCAAAGCCTGTGACAAGAACGTCCCCTGGGTGATACCGCGCGACCTCTGCCGTCTCTTCTGGCCAGCCGAGGGTGGAAAAGGGCCACAGGGCCGCGGAGAACCAGGTGTCCAGCACGTCCGGATCGCGGGTCAAACGGACCCCCTGCCCCGCCTGCGCCTGCGCTTCCTGTTCATTTTCAGCCACATAGGCCGTCCCGTCCGGCCCGTACCACGCCGGGATTTGGTGCCCCCACCACAGCTGGCGGGAGATGCACCAGGGCCGGATGTCCTCCAGCCACCGCGCGTAGGTATTCTCCCACTGTGCAGGCACAAAGCGCGTCCGCCCATCTCGCACGGCTTGCAGGGCTGGACCGGCCAGAGCCTGGGCGTTTACATACCACTGCTCCGTCAAGTACGGCTCCAGCACCGTGGCCTTGGACTTCTCATCATAGGGTACAGAGTGCGTGATGTCCTCCACCTTTTCTATCAGGTCCAGCGCCTCAAGCTCCGCCAGCACGGCCTTGCGCGCGGCAAAGCGGTCCAGGCCCCGGAACGCCTCGGGCGCGTTCCCGTTCACACAGGCCCGGTCGTCAAAAATGGACACACAGGGCAGGCCGTGCCGCCGCCCGACCTCGTAGTCGTTAAAGTCGTGCGCGGGGGTGATTTTCACCGCGCCCGTGCCCTGCTCTGGGTCCGCATACGCATCCGCGATGATGGGGATCAGACGGTCGGTCAGGGGCAGGGCCACAAACCGCCCGATAAGGTCCTGATACCGGGGGTCGTCCGGGTGCACGGCCACCGCCGCATCGCCCAGCATGGTCTCGGGCCGGGTGGTGGCCACGGTGATGTGCCGGGCCTCCTCCCCCGCCACGGGGTAGGCGATGTGCCACATGCGCCCCCGCACCTCCTTCATGTGGACCTCCAGGTCCGAGACGGCGGTGCGCCGCTCTGGGTCCCAGTTGACCAGGCGCGTGTCCTTGTAGATGAGCCCCTGGCGGTAGAGCGTCACGAAGGCCCTGTTCACAGCGCGGGAGAGTCCCTCGTCCAGGGTGAAGCGCTCCCGCGCCCAGTCTGGCCCCACGCCCAGACGGCGGAGCTGATGCACAATCCGCCCCCCGGACTCGGCCCTCCAGGCCCAAGCCTTGTCCAAAAACGCCTCCCGCCCCAGGGCGAAGCGGTTTACGCCCTGCCTTTCCAAAACCATATGTACCGCGATGGACGCGTGGTCTGTTCCCGGCTGCCACAGAACGTCCCGCCCCCGCGCACGCCAGAAGCGGGCCAAGATGTCCTGGAGCGTCATGTTCAGAGCGTGCCCGATGTGTAAAGAGCCCGTGACATTCGGCGGAGGCATCATCATGGTGAAGGGCTGTCCAGGGCTGTCCGGGTCGCACGCGAACAGGCCCGCAGCCTCCCACCGCGCGTAGCGCCCGGCCTCCACGGCCTTTGGGTCAAAGGTTTTGGGGAAATCCTTCATGGGCCACAGGCCTACCACACACGGGGCTGCGGGGGTATAGGGGCGACTAAGGAAAAGCCCCCCTGGTTTCCGAAGGGTTCCCTCCGTGCGCGAGCTATTTTTGTCTGTCCGACTGCGCTAGGCTACGCGGGTGGCACAAAGGGCACTGATAACGGGCATAACGGGACAAGACGGGGCGTATCTGGCCGCGCTGCTCCTGGACAAGGGCTACGATGTCCACGGCCTTGTCCGCTGGGACGCTGTGGACGGCGCAGTGCGCCTGCGCGCGTTGGGCGTAGAAGACAAAGTGACATTGCATTGGGGCGACCTCGCGGACCCTCTGGCCCTGGCGCAGTTGATAACAAGAATACAGCCTAATGAGATATATAACTTGGCTGCGCTGACCGACGTTGCGGTGAGTTTCGCGACCCCTGCGGCGGCGGTCGGGGCATGCGCCCTGGGGGCGCTGCATGTGCTAGAGGCCGCGCGGCTGCACGCCCCGTCTGCGCGAGTCTATCAGGCCTCGTCCAGCGAGATGTTTGGCACCGCTCCACCGCCGCAGGACGAGGACACCCCCATGCACCCGGCGAGCCCTTATGGCGCGGCGAAGCTGGCGGCGTACTGGCTGGCACGCACATATCGGGACGCCTATGGAATGCATGCCTCTAACGGTATTCTTTTCAACCACGAGAGCCCCCTGCGCGGCGAGGGCTTTGTGACCAAGAAGATCGCGCGCGGTGCCGCGGCCATAGCGGTGGGCGCGCAGACGTGCCTCACCCTGGGCAACCTGGATGCCCAACGGGACTGGGGTCACGCGCGAGACTACGCAGCGGGGATGTGGGCGATGGTGCAGCAGGACGCTCCGGGGGACTATGTCCTGGCCACGGGGAAGGCCCACACAGTGCGCGAGGCCGCAGAGCGGGCCCTGGCCCGCGTGGGGATAGATCTCATCTGGGAGGGCAGGGGGGTGGAGGAGGTTGGCCGCTGCCGTGCGTCTGGCGCGGTGCGGGTGCGGGTGGACCCGGCCCTATTCCGCCCAAAGGAGGTCCCGGCCCTGCTGGGCAACGCGGCCAAGGCCCGCCGTGCCCTGTGCTGGGCTCCGCAGGTCACCTTCGCGGCCCTCATAGACGAGATGGTGGACGCCGAACGGGCGTGTTTCACCTGAAACACCCTTCACAGGACAAAGCTCCTCTCTCTGCGGGGCGACTCGAATCCTGGTGACAACTCCTCCGCGCGGGCTTTGGTGCCCTTTCCCCCGGAGGTTGCGGAGGCCTAGCCTGTCCCCCTTATGCCTCTCCGCTGGAGACACATGGCCCTGTTGGCCCTTCTGGCTGGCCCTGCGGTGGCGGAGAATCTGCCCCCAGTGTACACCATAACGGGCGCAACGGGTCTTGTGACTGTACCGGACGCCCGGTTTGAGCCTGCGGGCACACTGCGGGCCTCTGTGGCCCAGGCGAACCCGTACTGGCACGGCACGATAGGCGTGCAGGTGGCTGAGCCCCTGTGGCTGGGTCTCAGGCAAACGGCCTGGGCCGCGCGTCCAGGTGCGGAGCCACAGGGTTTTTACCCCGGCCTGGATGCGAAGATACGACTGATGCGTGAGGGGGGGCACCGTCCGGCCTTGGCCCTGGGCCTCCAGGGCGCGGTGGGGCACCGGCGCATGGCGGGGGAATACCTTGTGGCCTCTAAGCGGTTTCACGACTTGGATGTCACTTTGGGCCTTGGCTGGGGCCGTTTTGCAGGCGCGGCAGTGGCAAAAAACCCCTTGCGCCTTCTGGGCGGGCACTTTGATGGTCCCCGCTCCACCGGTACGGACGGGGCGGACGCCGCGCGCGCGGCAGACTGGTTCACGGGGCCGGATGTGGGTCTCCTGGCGGGCGTGGCGTGGCACACGCCGGTGCCGGGCCTGACCCTGAAGGCAGACACGAGCGGCCAGGACTGGGCCCCCGAGGCGGCATCCAGCCTCATAGACCCGACGTACAAAGACCGCCCGCACTGGTCTATCGGTGCGGACTGGAGCCCGCCGCGCGCGCCGTGGCTGAACCTGGGCGCTGGGACCCTGGGGGGCACAGTGTTCGCCGGGCGCGTCACCCTGGCCACAAACGTGGCTCGGTGGCCTGTGGCCCCCTATAAGGCCCGCCCTGGGCCCAAGTTGCCGCATGTACCTGTGCCAGATTTCCTGGCCTTCTGGCGCGGGCCGGGAGATGAAAGCGCCTCCCTGGCCGTCAAGAACTTGGGGCAGAAGGGGCCCCAGGCCCGCCTGGCCGTGGCGCTGGACCCAGCTTTGCCGGGGCCGCTGCAGATCGGCCGGGCTGCGTGCACGCACCTCACCACCGCGCCGAAGGAGGTCCGGGGTGTGGCGGTTGTGCCCTATGTCCTGTCCTTTCGGGGGCCGGTGCTGCACCTACCCCGCCCGGCGCTGGACAAGGCCACGCAAGGCCGCATCAGCCCCGAAGAGCTGTGGCACGCCACAACCATAGACCCCACGCACGCCCTCAGGCCCCCGCCCCCTAAGGAGAAGTCCCGCAGCGCGCTGTCCGCCCTGGGCGGACTGTTCGGAGAGACCTGGCACGGGCCCGGACACCCGGCGCGGTGGCGTATAACGCTGGAAGGTCAGGGGAGCCTGTCCGCCTTTGATCACGGCGCGCCGTACCGAACCTCTGTGGTCTTCGCCCGGCGGGAACACAGGCCGGGTAAAGCCATGGCCGGGGGCATGGCCCTGCGCGTAAACCTTGTGGACAACCTAACGAGCGCGCTCTCTGGGCGTCCCGTATACATAAATCCCGCTCGTTCGAACGTCGCGGCCTTCGCGGACAAAGTCGCGGTGCTGGAGGACGCCTACACGGCTTGGACCCACACCTTCCGCCCCGGCGTGTACGGCGCGGTGACCACCGGATACCTGGAGGAGATGTACATGGGAACAGGGGCGGAGGTCTTATGGCGCCCCTATGCCTCCCGATTCGCCCTGGGCGCGGAAGCCTGGTGGCTGGGCAAGAGGAGCCCAGAAACCTTCCTCGCCCTTGGGGTGGACGGCGGGAACGGCGCCGTGGCCACGGGGCACGTGACCCTGCACTATGATCTGCCTGAGGGCTGGTGGGGCCAGGACGTGGCCCTGGCCCTGTCTGCGGGGCGCTACCTCGCGGGGGATGTGGGCGCGACCCTCGCTCTGCGCAAGGGCTTCCGCAACGGCGTCACCCTCCGGGCCCTCGCCACCGCCACCAATGGGCACGACATAGGGCCCTACGGAGAGAGGCTAGGGGCCTACGCGGGCTTGGCGCTGGAGATTCCCCTGGGCAGCGTGCCCTATGTGCCCAAGGGCAGCACTATGCGCCTTGTGGGTGCGCCCCTGGGCCGCAACGCGGGACAACGTCTGCGCAAACCCCTGGACATCTACGAGGCCACCCGCCCCCTGTCTTTGCCCCGGATGGCGGCGGAGTGGGGGGGTGTGGTGGAGCAGGCGGGGGGAG